>CAMCQR010000118.1 GCA_945877115.1 Synechococcus sp. UW140
CTAATAATGCGGGTCTTCAAAACGATATTGCCGTCACTCCTGGCCAGCCCTATCCGTACGCCTACGGAATTCCAGTTGCATCACCTACCGGCGCACCCGGCCCCTTACCCTTGGCCGGTGCAGCCATCGGCTTCCGTTGGAGCCGCAGCCTGCGCACCCGCCTAGAGCGTAGGAGGGGCCAAAAGCGTTGAGTTGTTGATGTTGATGCGTTGGCGTTGCATAAGTACCGACTTCGACTATAAGTAATTCACGAAACTTTGGGGACTTTAGGAAAATCCCTAGCCATAACTCATGAACATCAGTTTCTAGTCTTGGTATCGCTTTAGTCTGCCAGTGAGTCAATATCAATGAATCCGTGGCTTCGTTTTGGCTGAAAACATGCCTTCTGATGGTTATTAGCGTGGTCGTGGTTCAAAGCGCACCAGCCCTAGGCGAATCGGCGAGTTTTTCTGGGGGCTCATTTAACTTAACCCCTGTCGCCGGAGGGTTTGTCCTAGGCCATGTGGTCAATACAACTGGTCAAGTAGTAAACGACCTCCATCTGGAACTCGGCTACACCAATCTCTTTGGTGAGAGAAAAACGAAAATCAAAGACTTTTCGTTTGAGAAAATCAGCAATGGTCAAAGCTTCAAACCCAAGCCCATCCTTGGAGTCACCCTATTTTATGGTGCAGAAGGGCTACCCAGTCTCGACAATCCGGCCTATGACGCCTCCAAAAGCTATTGGAGCATCCATGGGACCCGCGTCAAGGGACCATAAAGCCGATGGCTCGGATCGAGACCGAGCCCTTGTGAATTGACACAAAGAAGCGCCATTAGCAGCGCCAATCTTTTGGCCTAAATTAAGGCGCTGATATGGCAAATAACCCGGCAACATTTAGAAACACAATCACGCATCCCTGCACTGCATCTGCAATGGAGGATGAATCCAGGCATTAATACAGGAATAAGTAACAGATTTAATTTATGGTTTTCGGGTCCACCTTTGATTGCTGCATCCATGGATCGCTTACTGATCAAAATGAGTCAGCCCCAGGCGCACCCGGGAGCCCCGGTCGCCGCCGATGACTTCGAGGCCGGCGCGGATGCGCTCGCGCAGGGCGCCCACGTGGCTGATGATGCCGATCAGGCGGCCGCCCTCCCGCAGCCGGTCGAGTTCATCCATCGCTAATTGCAGGTTGTCGGGGTCGAGGCTGCCAAATCCTTCATCGACAAACAGGGCATCAAGGTGAACGCCACCGGTGTGGGCCTGCACCGTGTCGGCGACCCCCAGGGCCAACGCCAAGGAGGCCTGGAAGGTCTCACCGCCCGAGAGGCTGCTCACCTCCCGCTCCTCGCCGGTGAAGGCATCCAGCACCCGCAAGCCCAGGCCGGCCTGGCGTCCGCCCCGGCCGCCGCCATCGCTGAGGCGTAGCTGGTAACGGCCGGAGGTCATCATGGCGAGCCGCTGGTTGGCGTATTGACAGATCTCGGCGAGGTAGGCCGAGAGCACCCAACGCTGCAGGGAGATGTAGGGGGGCAACTTGCCGTTGCAGCGGTCGGCGATGCTGCTGAGACCCTGGGCCTGCTGTTGCTGCTCGGCCAGGACTTCGGCCTGACGGCGGTGTTCGCCGCTAAGCCGGCTGAGGTCATCGTAGGAACCACGGGCTTCGCTGTGGCGCTCCAGGGCGGTGCTGCGGGCCTGGTCTGCTGCCGCCGCCGCCGCCTCGGCCGCCGCCGTATCGGGCCGTTGCTCGGCCACAGCGGCCAATTCGGGGGCCGCCAGGAGGGCCCACTGGCTCTGCAACGCCTCCTGATAGGCGCTGATCCGCTGGTTCCAGCTCTGGCGTTGCTCGGCGGATCGCAGGGCCGCCGCCAGGACTTCACCAGTAGCGAAACCAGCCGCCAGCAGATCCTGGTCCAGGCGCTGCTCGGCCTGTTCCAAGCGGCTCACCAGCCGGTCGCTGGCTTCAGCGGTTTTGACCAAGGCCGCCAGGGCCAGTTCCAGGGGGTCCCAGCCAACCAGGAGCTGGCGGGGGGAGATGCTGTCCTGGCCCAGTTCGGCCGCCACCTCGGCCGCCAGGGCCTGGGCCCGTTGGCGTTCGGCGGCCCTGGTCTGGGCCTGCAGGGCGCTGGTGGTGGTGGCCTCGGCCAGGGTCAGCTCGTTCTGGCGGATCTGCTGGGCCTGGTGCTCCAGGGCCTGTTCCAGCTGGGGCCGCTGGGCAGCCTGGTCCCTGGCATTGGTGAAGGCTTGCAGGGCCTCCAGGGCCAAAGTCCGGGCGACGCTGGCATCGGCGGCGGCCTCGCCGGCTTGCTCCTGCAAGGCCTGGCACTGGGCCGAAATCGCTACCAGGGCGACGGCCGCCTGCTGCTGGGCCGCCGTGGCCTGCTGCTCGATCGCCTCAGCAGCCTCCAGGTCGCCGGGGGCAACGGCATCGGCGGCGGCACGGGCGGGCTGGGGGTGGTGGCCGGATCCGCACACGGGACACGGGTCGCCGGCCTCCAGGGCGCTGGCCAGGCGGGCGGCCATGCCGGCGAGCTGGCGCTGGCGCAACACCTGCAGGGCGATTTTCGTCGCCGCCCGGTGGCCTTCGGCCCGCTGGCAGGCCTGCTGCGCGGCGGTTTCGGCGGTTGTTGCCGCCGCCAGCTCGCCGGCGGCGGTGGCGCGCTGGTGGGCCGCCCTGGCCGCCTGTTGCAGTCCCTCCAGCCGGTCGGCGGCGGAGCGGGCCGCCTGCAGGGCTGCATCAGCGGCCTGGCGCCGCTGCTGCAGCTCCTGCCGTTGACCTTCGGCCTGTTGGCGCTGGGCTTCGGCCTGCTGTTGCATCTGGGCCGCCTGCCCAGCCCGCTGGCGGCAGAGGTCCGCTTCGCGGGCCTGCTTGTCCAGCCGCTCCAGCTCCACCCGCCGGGCGGCCAGGGCCGTGCGGACCCGCTGCAGGTCGGCGGCGGCGGGCAGGTGCAGCAGATCCAGGGCCACCGCCCCATCGGGCAGGGCCTGGGCCCGCTCCCGGGCGGCCGTTGCCCGGCCCAGGTCCCGCTGCAGGGGTGCCTGGAGGTTTTGCCATTCCTGGCGTGCCTGCTGGGCCGCCACGAGGCTGGCCCGGGCGGCCTCGGCCCGGGTGGCCGTAGCCAGCTGGGCCGCGAGGGCCTCGATCTCCGGCGCCTGCTGCCCTAATTCGGCCAGGCGGGCGCGGGCGGCGGCGCGACGATCGAAGCGTTCGGCCTGTTGGAGCGCCTCGGCCCGGTGGCTTTGGGCGGCGACCCAGGTGGCGCTGGCCTGCTCCAGGGCCAGGCGGGTACCGGCCACCACCAGCGTGATGCTTTCCACCAGCCGATCCAGGCCGGCCTGGTCGGCGGGAAGGGGGAGGGCCTCGTCCGGGGCATAGGGCTGCCATTCCTGGGCCGCCTGCTCGCGCAACACCGCCAGGGCGCGGTTCTGCTCCAGGACGGCGATGCGGGCCGCTTTGGCCTGCTCCTCCAGCCAGTCGCTGGCCCGCTCGTGCAGGACGGTTTCAAACAATGTCTTGAGCAATGCCTCGCGCTCCTCGGCCCTGGCGCGCAGCACCTCGGCGAAGCGGCCCTGGGGCAACACGATCACCTGGCGAAATTGGGCGGCGTTGAGACCCACGATCTGCTCCACCTCCCGGGTCACCTCGGTGACCTTGCTGGCGATGGCCTGGCTCTCTGGCCCCACCAGCCGATGCAACACCGCCGTCGGCACTTTTTCAGTGGTGCCCTGGCCCCGGGTCTTGGCGGCCGTGTAGGCGGGGCTGCGTTGCACCCGGTAGCGCCTGCCGCCAGCGGAAAACTCCAGCTCCACCCTGGGTACCGCCTGGGGGCCGGCATGGTCCGAGCGCAGGCCCTTGACGCTGCGATCGCCCGACACCTCGCCATAGAGGGCAAAGCTCAGGGCATCGAGCAGAAAGGTCTTGCCGGCGCCGGTGCTGCCGTGGATCAAAAACAAGCCCTCGCCGCTGAGGGCATCGAAATCGATGCTCACCCGCTCGGCATAGGGGCCGAAGGCCTCAATGGTCAGCTGGTGGGGCTTCATCGCTCCTCTTTGCGGCGGGCCTGCTCCAGGGCCTCGCGCAGCAGGGCTTCCTCGCCTGGGGTGGCATCACGGCCCTGTTGGTCGCCGAAAAAGGAGGTGGCCAGTTCGAGGGGCGAGCGGGCCTGGCGGATGGTCTGGCTGCGTTGGCTGGCGCTGGAGCGCTGCACCTCGGGGGGCTGGTGCCGCAGCTCGACGGCATGGGGAAAGCGTTCCCGCAGCCGGGCCATGGCCTGCAGCGGCAGGATTTCATCGGTGAGGATCGCCCGCACCCGCGCCTGGCGGGCCCCCTCGTAGGCGGGATCGCGGCAGAGGGCCTGCAGGGGGCCTTCGAGGGTCTGGAGGGGGCGGCCCACCCCCAGGGGCACCAATTCGACGCTGGGACTGCCATCGGCGGCCAGTTGCACCAGCCGCACCGACTTGCGCTGGCGCTCTTCGGAAAAGGAATAGGGCAACGGGGTGCCGCTGTAGGCCAGGCGGGGACCATCCAGTTGCTGGGAGCCATGCAGGTGGCCCAGGGCCACGTAATCAAAGCCGGCGAAGGCATCAACACTGACCCGATCCAGCTGGCCGATGCTCAGCTCCCGCTCCGAGTCGGAGGTTTGGCCGCCGGCCACAAAGGCATGGGCCACCAGCACCGAACGCAGGCCGCCTCGGGTGGCCAAATCCCGCCGGATGGCCTCCAGGGCCCACCGGGTGACGCCCTCGTGGCTGATGCGCCCGGAAGCCCCAGCTTCCGTCCCCGCCTCAGCCCCCAATTCTGCCTGCTGCTGCTCCTGCCGCAGCAAGGGCCCATGGACGCTGGGTTCGAGGTAGGGCAATGGATAGACCGCCACCACCTGGCCCCCGTCCTTGGGCTGGACCAGCACCGGCTCCTGAAGTCGCCCCACATCCCCCCGGATGGTCACCCCCAGGGCCGACAGCAACGGGTCGTACACCGAAACCCGCACGTGGGAGTCGTGGTTGCCGGCGATGGCGACCACGGCGATGTCGGCACGGCGCAGGCGGGCCAGGGTGGCGGTGAACAGCTGCACCGCCTCGGCGGGCGGAATGGCGCGGTCGTAGAGGTCGCCGGCGATCACCACCAGATCGACGGCGTTGTCCACCGCCAGATCGACGATCCGATCCAGGGCCTCGGCCTGCTCATCGAGCAGGGAAGCGCCATGGAAACTGCGGCCCAGGTGCCAATCGGAGGTGTGGAGCAACCGCATCAGCGGTAGTTGGGGTCCTGGATGGCATCGAGGCGCGCTTCAGGCCTGAGGAAGCGATCCATCTGTTCTTCAAAGAAGCGTCGATTGGCCAGCAGATGGTCGGGATCGGGGTCGTCGAGGGGATGGTGCAACACGGCGCGCAGGGCCTGGAGCACGGCGGAGGTGACATTATACATGGAGCGCTGGAAAGTAACCCCAAGCTGGATAAGTTTGTCGTGGTCACCGCGACGATGCACGGCATAGTCCGCTTCCAGATAAGTGGGCAGAAAATGCAGCATGTCCTGCATCAAGAGGGTGGGGGGGATTCCGGCCGAACCGACGGGGAAGAGGTCGGCGTAGAGAATGCCGTAATGGAAATCGGCCTGGTTCTCGGGAATCTGGTGGGCCTGGGCGTTATAGCTCTGGGTGCCGCGAAAGGGCGTACCGCGATAGAAGACAGCCTCCACATAGGGGAGCGCCGCCTCATGCAACCAGGTCATGCCCTCAGCCTTGGGCACAATCTCAAACCACTCACCGGCGATTTGCACCTGGTGATAGATGGGCTGGCCGGCCACCGCAAAGATGCCGTTGACCAGAAACTCCATCGCCTGCTGGACGCTGGTGAGAGCACCCTCATCATAAAGATCGGACATTTCAAAGAACACCGGCGCCATCACCTCCCAGAAAAGACCGAGATTGGCGTAGTAGCTGAGTTGCTTCACCTTCTCCAGGAACATCTCCGGGAAAACCCCATAGAGCCCCAGCATCAACGGATTGTTACGGAAATAGGCTTTGATCGCCCGATCAGCATTGGCGCGATAGGCCTCCGAATCGAGATACTCATTGAATTTCCCCCCCATCCCCTGGTGCCAGAACATCGCCTGCATGCAGGCCTCGGCAAATTCCATGTTGATGCGGTCATGCCAGAGGTGATGCAGCAGCTTGGGCATGGCCCCGGTTTCGCCCTTCTCCATGAACTCCAGCAGCTCGGGATGGGCCGTGGCCGCTCCGCGCCAAACCCTGAGGCTGGACCCATCGCCGGCATAGGTATTGGGCCGATCCAGATACTCCTGGGGCAAGAAGTACTTAAATGCCGGCAGCGGTTAAAGAAACACCTGCTCAGCAATATAAAGCAGATCGCGCCAATAGAAATCCATCGGCACCGCATAGGCCTTGTAGATGCCGATGATTTGTTTCAGGTTTTCCGGCGTGTCGGGCAGCATCGAACCGCCGGCCTCAAGCCGGTGGATCACCTCGGCAAAACGATGTTGGGAGGGCGGAATGGGCCC
>CAMCQR010000119.1 GCA_945877115.1 Synechococcus sp. UW140
GCCGGCCTGCTCCAGGGCCGCCAGAGCCTGGCCACTGAGGCAGGCGCCGCAGACCTTCCAGCGGGGGAAGCGGCGCCGCTCGACCAACAGCACAGGCACCCCCTGGCGGGCGAGCCCCAGGGCAGCTAAGGCGCCGGCGGGTCCGGCCCCGACCACGACCACGGGCCAGCGTCCGGTCGGCAAAGGATCAAGCACAGGAACCCGCTGGGGTGGGGACAGCTGGGGGCGGGGACCAACACAGCAGGTACCGCTCAGGCCAGCAACGCCGCAGATCAACACCCTGGAGGCCGGCCCGGTCGGCCATGGTCGCCACCTCGTCCATCTGGAAGGCCCCCCGCACCGAAAGCAGGCCATCGATGTGCACGATCCGCGATCGCGACAGCAATTGGGTTCCGGCCCAGGCCAGGCCGTAGCCAAGCGGAGTACGCAGCAGATCGCTGATCAACAGGAGCCTGCGGCTGCTGACAGCGAGGCGGGCCAAGAGAGTTTCGGCGTCGGCCGTGTCGAGGTGATGCAGAAACAGCGACGAGACAATGATGTCAAAACGATCGGGCAGGGAATCGGCCAGAACGTCAGCAACAAAAAAGGAGGCCTCCAGCCCCCGCTCGCGGGCCCTGGCCTCGGACAGGGCGACGGCCTGGGGACTGATGTCGCAGCCCTCCACGGCCAAGGCCACGCCCTGGCGCTGGGCCAGGGCCGCCAGGTCCAGGGCGTTATCGCCGCCGCCGCAAGCCACATCCAGCAGCCGCAGGGGGGCGGCGTCCGGGGGCAGGCTTCGGGCCAGGGCGCGAATCGGCGCGAACAGGCTGGCGGCACTGAAGCTGACCGCATTGATGCGCCTCAGCCCCACCAGGGCCTCGGCGTGCAGTTCGGGATCGAGACCGGGCTGGTCCATGAGCTCCGGCAACCGCTGACGGTGGGCCAGGGGGGGCCAGGAGGGGATGGGCATGGGCCAAGCCTAGGGGCTGCAGACCAGTGCGCTCCCTACGCCCTATCCGTCAAGGACATCCCGATGACGCAAGCTGAGTCCGAGCCCTTGCGGGTTGATCTGTGCCCTTGCCGCTTCTCCATCCCCCCAGCGCCAGCGAGGGCGGTGTCACCGCCGCCATCCAACTCGCCCTGACACCGGCCTTTCTGCTGACGGGCATCTCCAGCCTTCTCAATGTGATGACGGGGCGCCTGTCCCGCATCGTCGAACGGGGGCGCTATCTCCATGGCGCCTCTCGCTTAGAGAGCCGTGAGGAATCAGGCATGGAACTGCGCTGCCTTGAGAAACGCCTGCAGCTGACCAGTCGGGCGATCTACGCCACCACCCTGGCCGCCCTGCTGGTCTGCGCCATCCTGCCGGCCCTTTTTCTGGGGGGTCTGATCAGAGTGGAGTTCACCTATGTGGTCGGCGGACTCTTTCTCGGAGCCACCGGGGCCCTGGTGATCGGCCTGGGGGACTTTCTGCGCGAAGTTCACCTGGCCACCAGGACCGTCCGCTTCTCGGAACAGAACATCTCGATCCCGCGGCCCCACTAAGCCGGCCCAGCCCATAACGGGCCACCGAATCTGACGCCCAGGCAAGGAGCGGCTCCACCCCACCCACAAGGACGGGTCCCAGCTAGGCCCAGCCAGGCGGAGACCCGCTGTCCGCAAGCCCTGATCAGCCAGACTGATTGAAGCCACCCCCGCCCCAGGGCCACCTTCTCCCCATGGTCGCCAGCGGCAGCCCCCAGCCTTCCCCCCCCGCCCCGGCCAGCAGCGGCACCACCGCGGCCACCCCTTCCACCGCCCCGGCTCCCCGCAACAGCGATCCCGGAGCCGCCGCCCGCAGTTTCCCCCTGGCGGCCATCACAGGCCACGGCATCCTCAAGCTGGCCCTGCTCCTGGCCGCCGTGGATCCGGGCCTCGGGGGCGTCGTCATCGCCGGGGGCCGGGGCACGGGTAAATCGGTGCTGGCCCGCGCCCTGCACGCCCTGTTGCCGCCCATCGACGTCCTCAACCTGGGCCCGGCGGCCACCAGCCTCAATGTCGATCCGGGCCGCCCGGATGAATGGGATAGCGCCGTGCGCCAGCGCATCACCGCACTGGGCGGCGATGCCAGCGGGGCCGATCCCAGCGCCCTGTTGCCCACAACGGTGATTCCGGCCCCCTTCGTGCAGGTGCCCCTGGGGGTCACGGAAGACCGGCTGGTGGGCGCCGTCGATGTGGCCGCCTCCCTCAACGCCGGTGCGCCGGTATTTCAGCCGGGCCTGCTGGCCGAGGCCCACCGGGGGGTGCTCTACGTCGACGAGCTCAACCTGCTCGACGAAGGCGTCACCAACCTGCTGTTGGCAGCGGTTGGCAGTGGCGAGAACCGCATCGAGCGGGAGGGCCTGAGCCTGGCCCACCCCTGCCGCTGCCTGCTGATCGCCACCTACAACCCCGAGGAGGGGGCCGTGCGGGACCACCTGCTGGACCGCTTCGCCATCGCCCTGTCGGCCAACCAGCTGCTGAGCAACGAACAACGGGTGGCCATCAGCCGCAGCGCCATCGACCATGGCGAAGCCGGGGCCGCCTTCCGGGAGCGCTGGCGGGAGGAAAGCGATGCCCTCGCCACCCAGCTGTTGCTGGCGCGCCAATGGCTGCCGGATGTGACCATCAGTCGCGACCAGATCCGTTATCTGGTCGATGAAGCCCTGCGGGGTGGGGTGGAGGGGCACCGCAGCGAGCTCTATGCGGTGCGGGTCGCCCGCGCCCACGCCGCCCTCAGCGGCCGGGACCGGGTGGAGGCCGAGGACCTGCAGGTGGCGGTGCGCCTGGTGATCGCCCCCCGGGCCCGCCAGCTGCCCCCCCCCGACCCCGACCAACCCCTCGAACCACCGCCGCCGCCGCCCCAGGGCGATCAGGCCCCCGACCCCCCAGAGGATCAGGCGCCGGAGCAGGAGCAGGACGAGCCGGATCCCCCCGAACCCGAAGACGACGACAGCTCCGACGACAGCCCCGAGGATCAGCCCCCCCCCTCCATTCCCGAGGAGTTCCTGCTGGATCCGGAGGCCACCGCCATCGACCCCGACCTGCTGCTGTTTTCGGCCGCCCGGGCCCGCAGTGGCGGCAGCGGCAGCCGCGCCCTGGTGCGCAGTGAGAGCCGCGGCCGTTACGTCAAGCCGATGCTGCCCAGGGGCCCCGTGCGCCGCATTGCCGTGGATGCCACCCTGCGGGCCGCCGCCCCCCACCAGAAGGCCCGCCGCGCCCGCCATCCCGAGCGGCACGTCATCGTCGAGGAGTCCGACCTGCGGGCCAAGCTGCTGCAACGCAAGGCCGGGGCCCTGGTCATCTTTCTGGTCGATGCCAGTGGGTCGATGGCCCTCAACCGCATGCAAAGCGCCAAGGGGGCCGTACTGCGCCTGCTCACCGAGGCCTACGAGAACCGCGACGAGGTGGCCCTGATCCCCTTTCGCGGCGACCAGGCCGAGGTGCTGCTGCCCCCCACCCGCTCGATCACCGCCGCCCGCCGCCGGCTCGAATCGATGGCCTGCGGGGGGGGATCCCCCCTCGCCCACGGCCTCACCCAGGCGGCCCGGGTGGGGGCCAATGCCCTGGCCACCGGAGATCTCAGCCAGGTGGTGGTGGTGGCCATCACCGATGGACGTGGCAACGTGCCCCTGGCCCGCTCCCTGGGCCAACCGGCCCTGGAAGGCGAGGAACCGGTGGATCTGCGCGAGGAGTTGCGGCAGGTGGCCGGTCGTTACCGCAGCCTCGGCATCAAGCTGCTGGTGATCGACACCGAGCGCAAGTTCATCGGCAGCGGCATGGGCAAGGAACTGGCCGAAGCCGCCGGCGGTCGCTATGTGGCCCTGCCCAAGGCCAGTGACCAGGCCATTGCCGCCATCGCCCTCGAAGCCGTCGCCAGCCTGTGAACCCCTGACCTTCGGCGGCCTTCAGACTTCGGCGGCCCTGAAGCCACCGCCGACCTAAAGACCCCGGACCGACGCCGGAGCCGGGTCTGGCGCCACGCCCCCACTGCCGCGGCTGCGGGGCGCCAGCCGCTCCTGCTCGGCCCGCTGCCGCTCGGTACGGGCCGCCTCCCGGCGGGTCGGGTCCACACCGGACCGTTGCTGCACCGCCTCGGGATTGCTGGGATAGAGATCGTCAAAGAAGCGGGCCAGCCCGTGGCTGACGCTGCGAATGTTGTCGGCCACCTTGGGATCGCCCGTCAGTTTCTGCACATCCCCGCCGACGGCCTGCCAACGGTTCGTGAGCTCGCGGGCGTTGGCCAGGGTGGCCTGTAGGTCGGCCGTCAGCTTGGGGTTGTCGAGCCTGGCAGCCAACCGGCTGGCGTGGTGGGTGGCCCGCTGGGCATCGACGCTGGCGGCATTGAGATTATTGAGGATGGGGGTGGCCCGGGCCATGGAGGCATTCAACTGGGCCACCGCCTGGCGGGCATCGCGCACAAACAACTGACCGTCACGGGTCAACTTTTGGGTTTCGGCGGCCGTGTTTTCAAACGACTTGGTGGCCGACACCATCTGGGGCACCAACTTGCCTCTGTCGGCCTCATTGAGCAGGCGCTGCATGGTCTCGGTGACCGAATCAAAGCTGGCCGCCGTCACGCCGGGGACCCGATTGGACTGGCAGACCATGCGCTGGCGATCACAGCCTTGCTCCTTAGGCCCTGGCACTCCAGTCCCCAGGGGCCGACCGGCACTCAACAACGAAACCGCCGCATCCCCCCCCAACAGGGAGGACGGGGCGACCCGGGCCACCACAGGCAAGGCCAGCCGCAGCTTGGGGTCGGTAATGGTCAATTCGGCCACCACCTCCCGATCGGTGACCCGCAGGGCCTGAACGCTGCCCACCATGACGCCGCGGTACGACACGGGCGAACGGGGGGCCAGCCCGGCGGCATCTTGAAAGCTGGCCTCCATGGTCCAGGTCTGGCGCCCCAGGGAAAGGCCCTTCAACCAGAACCAAAGCCCCAGGCCGCTGGCGATGGCCGCCAACAGGCAAAATCCAAGGGAGGCCTCGCGAACACTGCGGCGCATCGACTATCTCTCGGCCGGCTGCATCGGTCCGCGCAGGCTACCGCTTCGGAACTGAACCACGTAGGGGTCCTCGGAGACCCGAAACGCCTCGACGGTGCCGTTCCAACGGAAACAGCCGCCGTACAACAAAGCCACCCGATCGGCGCAACGGTCGATGGTGCTCAGCACGTGGCTGACGACCACGCCTGAGGCATGGGTGAGGGTGGTGCTCTGCACGATCAGGTCCTCAATGCGGGTACAGGCCATCGGATCCAGGCCTGCCGTGGGCTCATCAAAGAGCAGTAGCGGCACCCGACCCTCGATGGCGGCAGGATCGTCAATCAGGGCCCGGGCAAAGCTGACCCGCTTCTGCATGCCCCCACTCAACTCCCCGGGCAGGCGCTCCTCGATGCCGGCCAGGCCCACCGCCTCCAGGGCCCTACCCACCCGCTCCCGGATCTGGTCCTCGCCCAGGCGGCTGAAGCGATAGAGCAGAAAACCCACGTTCTCCCGCACCGTCAGGGAAGCCAGCAGGGCCGGGTTCTGAAACACCAGCCGCACATCGGGGGGGTGCCGCTGGTCCAGACGCAGATAGGTCTGGGGCACCCCATGCAGACGCACGCTGCCGGAGCTGGGCAAGAGCAAACCAGCCAGCAAGCGCAGGATCGTTGACTTGCCCGACCCGGAGGGTCCTACGACCACCAGCCGTTCCCCGGCCTGGACCCGCAGATTCAGCTGGTCCAGGACCAGCCGTTCTCCCCAGCGCATGGTCACCCCGTCCAGCGCGGCCACCGGCAGGGTGCCTTCGGGGCCGATGCTCCCTGCCATGGGCCTGTGGACTCTCAACAGGCCCATCCTGCCCCCTGGCGCCGAACCCCTCGCCATCCCTTGCCGCAAGCTTCGTAGAGTCCAATCACGATCCGCCGCGCCCCGCGCCCCGACCTTGCCCGTCCGAGGCCCCGCCGAGCGTGTCACCCGGAAAGCCCGGCGTCCCAGCTGGGTGGGACGGGGAGAGAGTCGGCAACAGGACCTGGTAAGCCGCTCAAGGCGGGCGGTGCGCTGGCTGCAGCCAGGCCTGGTGGTCAAGCGCTGGATGTTCACCTCCGGCCTGGGTTTGCTGATTGCCCTGGTGGGCGGTGCCGTCTGGGCCGACCTGCAACCGATTTACTGGAGCTTGGAAGCGATTCGCTGGAGTCTGGCCCGGGTCACCCAGGTCCTGCCCCGTGGCATCACCGGCCCCCTGGTCCTGGTCCTTGGCGGAGGCATGGTCTGGCTGGGCCAGAGCCGCAGCTTTGGGTCAATCCAGCAGGCCCTGGCCCCGGAGAAGGACACCCACCTGGTGGATGCCCTGCTGGCCCAGCGGCGCCTCAGCCGCGGGCCCAGCATTGTTGCCATCGGCGGCGGCACCGGCCTGGCCACCCTCTTGAGTGGCTTGAAGCGCTATAGCGGCAACATCACCGCCATCGTCACCGTGGCCGACGATGGCGGCAGCAGTGGGGTCCTACGGCGC
>CAMCQR010000120.1 GCA_945877115.1 Synechococcus sp. UW140
GAATGACTGCACTCGGGCAGCCTCACGGATTGAAAGCGTGCGGTTCTGTTTTGGATGGATATACCAGTAACCGTCCTTTGACATGTGTGCCGTGACGGTCAGGCAAGGCTCGTCGAGTTTGAGGATGTTGTATTTGTTGCTAAAGCTGTGTTCCATCTTTTCCGTATCTGAAGATGTTGTTGATGATCTTTTGGTGACGGAATAGCGACGCTGCTCATTATCAAGTTCGTGATAGCGGAGCCCCGTCTCGCGCATCAGCTGGAATGTCTCTAAGTCATCACCTCGCACCCTACGGGTGATGTGATCTGGCAGTTCGTCTGCATTGACAGGAAGCCAACTGCGCATTTGCTCTTGGTATGGAGTTAAGGGACCTGCGTACGCACCCTGCTCATACCATTGCTCCCACCAGTCCCCAATAAGCGGAGGCAGGTCAGAGATGGCATCTTCCAGTGAATAAGCATGCTCCACTGAAGAGCAGACGGGCTCGGGCCAAAGCAGGGGGGCTGCATAACCGATTCGCGTGCCGGCAATAAATAGGCGTGGCCGAAGCTGAGGTACCCCGTATTCCCAGGCATGCACAATCCGGGCATGTACGCGATAGCCAGCTTTCTCAGCTCTGCTGACGATTCCACGGAACACTTCCTGATCACCCGTAAGGGCGATGTCAGGCACGTTTTCCATAAGAAAGGCACGTGGCATCACCTCTTCTACGACTGTCAGGAAAGACTCCCAGAGTTCGCGGCGCCCTTCATTAAGCTGACGATGCTGGTCGATGACGCCCTCGTCATGCTTTCTCCAGCGGATGTTGCGTGAGAAGGGCTGGCAGGGTGGGCCACCGGCGACAAGGGCGATGTCACCGCAGCCGTTGAGCGTGCGGCTTATCTGCTCGAGCACTGCAGGACTGCTCAGATCGCACTGATGGGAACACCCTGCGAAATGATGCCTGTGGGTGGCGATCGAATCGGGACGTATGTCACAGGCCAGGATCACCTCGAATCCGGCACGGTGAAGCCCCAGGCTCAGACCCCCCGCACCGGAGAAGAGATCGACAGCTAAAGGCTTCGAAGGGTCGAGAGATCTGGCATGACGTGGCAACTCAGCCAGCGTGCAACTCCCTGGATGGGGATCGAGCCTCTGATCAGGCCCCTTTAAGGCCTTGAGGCGATGCGGGTCATTGGCTATGAGACTGCGGACCATCAGCCGGCGCTCTCCTGAAGGCCCTTACGAACCAGATCAGTGATCTCATCCTCCTCGAGCAGATCGAGGCAGAGCGACCCACCCAGTGCATTCAGCCGCCTAACCCCGGCCCGGACTTTCAGGTCTGCTAGATCGGCGAGTTCTCGCGTTAGTACACGATTTACAGTTGGCAGCAGCCCGTATTCACGGTCACTGACACCGAGATGAAGTTCCTGGCTGCTGAATAGGCGACGGACAAGGCCGTAGTCCTCGCCCTGTGCCCCAATCAGCCGTTCGGCAGCAAAGAACAATCTGGCGAATGTGTTTCTGCCATGGCCATTGATCGAGGGAGTGCCAAGAAATCGTCCGGCTGGCACGGGTCGGCGACCCTGACCTTTTAGGAAGCCTTCTTCCGGATCCGCGGGGGGAAGACCGCGCCATCGGCGCCAGACCAGCTCTGGATATCGGACGACGCATAACCAATGCCAGAGCCGCATGTCAGTGGTTATGCCCTCAGGGAGATGCCTCAGGCTGCGATGAAGAGGTTCCACCAACTCGCCATCCAGTGCTGAATCTCCCGCCCCACATCCGTTTAGATCCATGATCAGCGTATCGAGTCCGGACAGGTCTACGTCGTGATCGACCATTTCGACATGTACTTTCTCCGGATGGCGCAAAGCCTCGATCAAGCCAGGTTCGCTTATCTGAGAGCAGAGACGGAAGAGATGCTTTGTCATGCTGCCTTGATTGCCTCGGTCGTTGTTAGGGAATTCGTCTCATCCTCAGGCTGGATATGTTGCGCATCGGCCATAGCTTCAGCAAGCTGGACCAGTTTTGTCTCTTCTTGGATGAGCGCAGGCATCTTCATCAATAATCGACTGAAGCCACCAGGCGATTTAAGTTCGGCTGCCACCAGCAGCAGTGCTTCATGGACGGGGACATCGGCCTCAGCAAGGCCAGCTGCGAAGAGTCCCAGAAGGCGAACATGCCATTCGCTTAGTGAATCGATTGCTTCAGAAGAGCTAAGGGCCGAGTCTTCCTCTAGTGTTCGTTGTAGCTGGTGAAGAACATCAGCAACCAGCAACGGCCAGACACTCGAGCAGATGGTGATGAATAGTGCATCGCGTTGGATAGCGCCCCCAGCACGGCGGCGTGAGCGACTCATCAGCAGCCGGCGCAGCGGTGCGGCGACATCCGCGTTGAGTTCAAGAGTAGGGGGCTCCCCCGGTTGGAGCCTCCATAGCTGGGTGGTTCTGCCGGAGGGAAAGCTCTCCCACCTCAGCTGGAAGATGGCCTCTTCGGTTGTTGTTCGGGACGAGAAACGGACAACATGGATCTCACTGCGACCGACGATCTGGCCTTTACGGCCGGCGACTCCGGCTTGTGGCTTTGCGGCAGCCTTGGTACGGACGAGCAGAGCCTCGGCCCTGATCTCCTCGCCGTCGAGAAGCGCGTTGTAGTTGATCTCGGCAAACCACAGGCCGAAACCGTCCGGTTCGAGGGGAACGAGGAACCGTCGTCCTGTTGAACGGCTGATCAACCGACAGAAGAAGCCTGCAGGAGGCGAGTCCTGCTCATTGGAGTGGAAGCTGTCCTCCCATCCCCAGGGAGGAGTCAGCAGGATTTCGAGCTTTACTTCGCTGAGCTCACCGCGGAAACGGAAGGTGACCGCGTTGCTGACTTCCTGAATCACCTCCTCGGAGACGCTCTCCGGCGCGGTGACGCGGAAGGCACCATCGAGATCGACCGTCTTCCAAGGGAGGAATTCCATGAATTAGCCCCCCTGCCTGAAACCCGACAGTCTTGGATCGACCCCGGCCGGCGGACTGACGAGACACCGGAAAGGCAATGAGGTAAAACTACCGGCCACTGAAAAGACAAGACGCCGTGAATCAGAATCATCAATAGACAGGTCCCTTTCGGAGCCCAACGGCTCCATGGCGCTGATCCTCCAAGCTTCTCCCATTCCCGAATCAGCGATGCTGCGGAAACTTAGGCCAGCCACCGCAGCTGAGGTTCCTCGCCCATGGCGAATCAGTTCACCCTGCAGCGCCCACGCCCCCCGGCTCTCGTCGAACCAGGAGATCTCACGATCCAGATGGATTTCCAGACGTGGTTTCTCGCCCCGTTCAACAGCAGGGCCAGACACCCTGCCCTTGCCGAGATTGATCATGCGCATTAACAATTCCGGGCCGCGTTCAGGGGCCACCTCGTCAGCGATCAGCAGTTTCTGGATGACGAGTTGACGAAGTTCAGAGCGAAGGCTGCGCAGGCGTCCGGCTGAACCACGCCAGTCGTAGCTCTCGCGCAGTCGCCTTGTCGTCGGCAGCCAGTCGTCGTGGGTGACGGGTTCCGCTGCCCTGAAGTATTCCTCGACATCTTGTGGTGGGAGCCCCTGCTTTTCAGCCACTTCTGAGGTGGGCGCGTGAAAGAGTGCTGAACCGACCAATGCGACTCCGCAGTAGGTGCCGCCATCGGTCAGTCGGTTGCCGTCGACGTAATCGATGACCATTCCTGCGCCCCTTATCAGGGCGATTGTGGAACGACAGGGAAGGCATGCCTCCGCTGATGAAACCCTTGTCACAGCGAGGCGGAGTGCCGTTTCTCCAGGGTCATGGAGCAGATCAGGGCGTTCCGCAGGACGGATTCGGCGCGGAATCGGGAATCCAGGCAGATCCATGGCGGCGCTTTCGCCCGGGGTGAGTGCTGGCTCGGTGGATGGTGTGGTGCGTGAGGCTGCCTGGAAAGGCGCCCAGATTCCGTCGATCTCTGCGCGACAGACGTAGGAGGCTGAGCCGCTACCGGAGCGAAAAACCCTGGCCTGCACCTCTAGACGCCCCCAGCTGATCGCAGGCCAAAACCATTTTGAGGCGGCCGTAGTGAAGTCGCGGCAGAGCTCCTCCGGATCTCTGATTCCCAGATCGGAAGCCTCTTCACGGTCCGGCTCGTGGAAACCGGGGATCAGGAGTGTCGTGCCAGAGGATTCGATGCCGGCTCGGTCTAGGAAGAGAGCGGATGCTTCGTCCGGATCCTGCCAAGAGGACTCCGCAACTGGAATGCCATCGCGTTCGCCAGGATTCCCCAAGTAGGCGCCGTCCAGCCAGGCTCCATCAGCAGTTTCGTGGGCAGGGATCTCACTGCGGCCGAAGACCCTCAGCCCCTTTTCCTCCATCCCCGAGACACGGGATGAGAACAGAACTGTAAGCACACGAGAGTGCATCCAGCTGACGGCTTTGCCTAGGCCGAAGCTCCCACCGCGACCTATTTCATCACCGGTAGAAAAATTCTGAACGCAGAGACGTCTGAAATTGCCCTCCTCGTCCCAGTCGTCACCAGTCAGACCCTCAGTACTGCTGTCACTGATCCTCAGGCAGACGAGAGTAGTAGCTGCTAGTGCTTCAAGACCTGCACGAAGTGTAAGGGCAGCTCCACCCATACCCTTTACAGCTTCGATATGGCTTTTAAGGCCTTCCCAGTCCAAGGCTTCGAGCATCTGCTCACGTTCTTCACCACTGACTAGCAGCAGATCGAAGAAAACACGTGCCTTCCCATTGGAGAGCCGCCTGTCACAGCTGTTTTGGCAGACCTCCCTGACCAAGGTCTCTAGCAGAGGGCGTTTGCGCTGGGCTGTTCCAGCCTCAAAAAGCTCGGCTGCAGCGCTCCCTCCGCTGGCACGGCCTTGGCCCAGCGAAGGCGTCGATACCCACTTCAGTGGTGTCGGCATGGCCACTCGATCAGCTCACTACAATAAATGGGCTGTTCCGGCTGAGGCGTTCCAAAAGGACAGTCTCAAAAGACTCCTCCGTGTTGCCGCGAAGCGCTGTCGCCTTTGGTCGTTGCGCAGAGGGACTAGTCAAACCAGCCTTCATCATGGGCCCATGCATAAAGCGTTTCCTCTAGCTCCTCCAAGCTTCCTCTGTGCATAAGGTTGGCAATTTCTAGGCGAAAGGCCCCATCGCTGCTGCGAACGATATGCAGAACCTCTTCCCGGTCACATGACTCTGGGGTAACGATCTCGTTATTCCAGTAGCTGAATACCTTTTCGCCATTTCCTTCTGGGTCAAGCCAAGTGAGGCGGATGGTTGCGCGGAAGTCAGCGAGAGAAACCCCCATCACCATGCTTGCAGTACGGGTGTATTATACCATTTATTGGTAGTTCGGGCTTTGAGCCTGTCAGGAAGGGATGTTTTCCCTTGGACTGATGAGTGATTGGTTCTCTGCCCTTTGGCATAGCCAAGGCCGTGCTGCAAGCACCCCCAGCCCTCAATCCCCCTCGCAAACTTGCGACTGCCCAACTCCCTCCGCCGCAATCAACTCCACCGCCTGCCGGGCCTCCCCCAGCACCTGAAAGAGCACCTGGTGCTCGGCCTGGAGCAGGGCGATCCAGTGCTCCAGATAGGCGGCATGGCTCTGGAGCTCACTGCCGATCTCAAGCCGATCGCCGAGGAGCACCGCTCCTAGCTCAGCCACCAGCTCTTCCCTGGCATAACGGGGCTTGCCAAAGGCCCCGCCAAGATCGCGCTTGAGGCGAGAGGCATGGCCTGTGGAATGGACCTGTTCATGGGCCCAGGTGGCATAGAAGGCCCCAGGTGAATGGAAGCTGGCTCGCTCAGGCAACTGGATGCGATCGAGCTGGGGCAGATAGAAGGCCCGATCTCCCCCAAAGCTGACCGGCACCGGCCAGGCGGAGAGCACGGCCTCTGCTACGGCTAAGCGCTCCGGTTCGGGCCGGGCCTGCTGGCCTGTGGCTTCCTGCTCGCGCAGATCCGCGATCTGGGGGACATAGGTGGCCAGGGTGTCGGCGGTCTAGCGATGGAGCAGCAGATCGAGCTTGGGGCCCACCGCCTCCAGCAGTTGCCGGCGCATGGCCGGGGCAAAGGCCTTGAGGGAAGCGGTGTTGACGGGCATAGGGGGGGAGGATTGCGACGGAGGCATGGGCCAGCAGGGCTTGGCACTCGGCCGCTGCTGCTGTGCCAGCACTTGCTTGAGGCCGCTTCCTGTAGCTGGAGGGGTGCTGTGCAATCGGTTCAGGCGTTTCCGCCACCACGATCTCGCCGCCCTTCTCGCTGCCATCGCCTAGGATTCATCTAGTAAACACAAAGAAGCAGAGTTGCGCCGAGGTCGGCACTACGTATCTAAGCTCTTATATTACTGCTACTGCTGCCAACCATTTCATCCTAAATGAGCCCAATTCCCGCCCTACCGCTTTGGTTTATTTGGGCTTTTTTGTCGGCGCTATTTGCAAGTGCATCTGCGGTGTTTGGCAAGATTGGGCTTGAGGGTGTG
>CAMCQR010000121.1 GCA_945877115.1 Synechococcus sp. UW140
CCGCATTGCAGGAGAGGCCCTCCTGCATGCAGAGGGCAACGGCCTCCAGTTTCTGCTGCTCCGTGAACTGGCGTCTGGTCTTGGTGGGAGTGGTCATTGATGGACAGTCTGATGGTCATGGCGTGACCCTTAGGGACCTGTCCACGGAATGGGGGGAGGCCCACGGGGGCGATGGCGATGCAACGGCATCTGCTGGAGCGGCTCTCAGAGATCCCCGGCGGCCATGGCCCAGGCGAGCTGGCGACCTTGCGCAAGGACATCGAGAAGACCCTCACCCCCTACGGCTTCCGGTTGCGCCACGACAATCCGCGCCATGGCTACTGCCTCGGCACTGCCTTGCTCTCGGCGCCGCGGCTGGTGGAGATCCATGGGGTGGTGCAGCACGTCGCCCAGCGGTTGGGGGATCCCACGGCGCAGGATCTGCTCGATGAGCTGGAGCAACGTCTCGGCTGGGGCGGCATCGAGGTGATGGGCACGCCGCCGTTGCGCACCTATCTCGATGGTGCCCATCCCGGCGTGGAGAGCCTGCAGCAGGGCAGCCTGGCCGAACCAAGGGAAGCCGAGCGGATCGAGACGGCGATCCTCGAGCACCGCCGCGTGCGCCTGCTCCGCCAGAGCACACTCCACAACGGCGATAGCCGCGGTGGCGATAGTCGCGGCGAGGAGATTCGCGTCTGGCCCCTGCAACTGGTCTTCTCAGCCGGGCTCTGGCACCTGGCCTGGGAGGACGACGCCATCGGCCGGCCCCATGGGCTGCTGCAGAGCGAACGGCTGGAGCGACTGGTGTTTCTGCAAGCCGAACCGCGGGGTCGCCGCAACGAAACCGAGCACAGCACCGCGCTCGCCAGGCTGCAGCGGTTGCTGCATCACTGCGGCGGCATCGAACTGGGCGATGACCTCACCGCCCAGGAGGGTCTCTGCCAGCCCAGCAGCGAGCAGCGGCGCCGCCAGCTGCAGACCCTGCGCCTGTCCTGCAAAGCCGCTGCTTTTGCATCGATCCGCGAGGGGCACCTTGCGCTGCCGCTGGAGCACATCCGGGTGGAGCGAGCGGCCAGCCCCAGAGAGCTCCAACCCTCAGGGAACGGAAGTGGCGAGGGCTGGATCCATCCGGCCCTCGCTCAAGTCCTTCCCGCCAACCCCCCGGGCGATAGCCATCCCCATCCGGTGGAGATCCACCTGCCGCCCTGGATCCTGGCCCGCGGTATCGCCCTGCGCCGCTGGTTGTTCAGCCACGGCAGCGTCGTCCGCATCGAGGCCCCGGAGGCGCTGCGGCAGGAGCAACAGGGCCAGGCGCTGGAGGTGCTGGCGCTCGGTCAGCAGCGCCCGGTCGGCTGATCGGCCTCTGGCCTCACTCCTCTTCTGCAGCCCCCAGGGGGATGAGCTGGATCTGCTTGCGGCCCTGTTTGATCTCAAACTCATCGCCGGGTTTGAGGTGCTTGATCTCAATCAGTTGCCGGCATCTGGGGCGGATGCCATAGAGGTTCTGTGATCTGCCAACCCTGTTGCCTCTTCTCAGCCCAAACCTTGAGGGCCTCCTCCCGGCTGAGCTCGAGGCGCCGCTTGAGCAGCGGCACTGGCTGACCCGGCAGCAGCTCGCCCACCGTCACTTCCAGCTGCTGACTCCAGCGATCCCAGCGACTGGGCCGGAAGTGGAGCACCTGGCGGCCATCGCTGAGCCAGGCCTCCTTGGGCGAGAGCGGCGGCCGCTTGCTGGCTCTACCGCTCAAGCCACCTCAGGCGCCCAGCCCCGATGGCGGTGCAAGTCCTCGGTCCAGCCGCTGCAGCGGTGGGTGAGGTGCTCGCCATGGGCGATCAGCCCCTGGTGCAGATGGCAGGTGAGCAGGGGGATGCAGTTAGGGCCCGGGTGATGCCGGAAGAAATGGCAGGTCATGCACACCTGGCGGCTGCGGCTGGAGCGGAGCACCTCCTGATCGAGCCAGGGCCAGTCCTCGATCGCCTCGTCGCGGGAGGGCTGCAAACGGGAGAGGGGGACCGGCACCATGGTGACTCCTGCGGGCGTACATCTGTACTGGCAGGGGAGGCGCTTTAGCGCCAGGGGTTCACTGGGTGCTGCCCTAATGCTGCTCTGCTAAGCGCACCTCGCGGTGCTGTTCTGCTGGGCGCACCTATCGGTGCGACACCAGAAACGCACGGGTCCAGTCGTGATGGCACTTCTGGCTGATCCGATCGGGTGTGTTTGCTGTTTCGCATCGCCGATTTGGAGCCTGGCAGGAATGGGTGACTGCCTCTGCCCTAGAGGGCTGCCATCGCAGAGGTTCATGCCCACCAGCAGCCTGGTCATCAGCGCAAGACAGCTCATCGAGCGCCGGGTCAATGGCAGCCGACGAGCAAAGGTCCACTGGCATTGAGGCGGTTCAGGCCAGGCAATCCAACCCAAAGCTGCTGGGCCCCAGTAGGAAGGGTGCCCCCCCCTGGCCTGTGCATGGATCCACTCGCCGCCACCCCCGATCCAGCGGCAGCACCGCTAACGATCGCCTTCTTCGGGCTTGGGGCGGTGGGCTCCTCGATGCTGATCTGTCTCTCGGAGCTGGCCGATCGCGATGACGTGCCGTTGCGCTTTGTGGTGGTGGTGCTCAATGACGAGCTGGCCCGCGATGCCCTGTTCCACGCCGAACACCTGTTCGAGCGGATCGACTTCATCGCTCTGCCCGACTTCGCCCCTCTCTTCGACGGCAGCGCGCCGGAACTTCAGCGGCTTGCCGGCGCCCACTTGCTGGTGAACGCCGCCCAGCCCGGTTTCAACACGCCCCTGCTTGAGCTCGGCCTCAGGCTCGACGCCCATGTGGTGGATCTGGCGTCGGACATGTACGACGCCGAGACCGAGCGCAGCCTCACCTTCTCCCAGTACGCCTTCAACGAGGCCTACCGCGACCGAGGCCGCACCGCCCTGATCAACCTCGGCGTATCCCCCGGGTTGACGAACTTCCTGATTGGCCTGCGCCTGCATCAGCTGCGCGGTTCCCGCCGCCGCGACCTGAAGATCGAGAGCGTGGATCTCTATCTCCTGGAAGACATCGACGCCGATGAGATCGTGTTTTCCTGGTCGCCGCTGGTGGCTCTCGAGGAGCTGGCAGCGCGGCCCCGGCTGCTCCGCGATGGGCGCATCCAGGTGCTCGACCCCTTCAGCGCCGCCCGCGAGCACCAATTTCCTGGCGAAGTGGAGCCCACCCGCCAGTACCCCCTGTACCAGGAGGAGCTGCTCTCGCTGCATCGCTCCTTCCCCGAGATCGAATCGATCAGCGTTTACACCGGTGGCTCCGAGGTGGAGCTGGTGAAGGCTCTGTTCAAACTCAATCTGCTCTCCAAGCGCACCCTGCCGCAGCAGCAGAGCGAGCTGACGGTGGAGGCGATGGTGCGGGCCATCCTGCCGGGCATGAATAAACCACGCCGCATCGAGGAATATCTGCGCAGTGGCGTGATCCGCCGTGCCCACTTCGCTGCAGCCGCTGAGATCCGCTACACGGAGAACGTTCGCAACGACCGTCAGGTCACGATCGAGACCGTTGGCCTCAGCTACCTGCGCTACCGGGGCCTGCTGGGCAGCCCCTATGCCGGCGCCACCTACATCTCCTATCCCACGGCCGTGGGTGCGGCGATCCTGGCCTGGCATGCCCTGGAGTTCCTCAGAGAGGAGGGCGGTGAACTGGCGGGGGTGGTCACAGGGGAGGATCTGGCCCGGCTGTTGCCCCGTTCCCGTGCTGACGCCATCCGACGCGATCTGGTGGCCTGGGATATCGACCTGTTCGAGAGTGTGCGCGACGCCACCCCGGTCTGAGGGTTTGCATGGGCTGCCCAGTGATGGCCCCCGTCCATGTGTCCTGCCCGACCGACCCTTTTTGGGGTTTCACCTTGGATGGATCACTGGATCAAGAGGACCCATGGCTGACACCTACACCATCAAAACGGAAGACGGTCAATCGTTCTCCTGTGCTTCTGACACCTACATCCTCGATGCTGCTGAGGAGCAGGGCATTGACCTCCCCTACTCCTGTAGGGCTGGTGCCTGTAGCACCTGCGCCGGCAAAATTCTGAGTGGCGGTGTCGACCAATCTGATCAAAGCTTCCTCGACGATGATCAAATTGCTTCGGGTTTTGCCCTGCTTTGCGTGAGCTACCCCACCAGCGACTGCACGATCACGACCGGTGTGGAGGATGACCTCTGAAGCTGGTGGCCCCGGACATTGAGTGCGCTGCCCGCCGATCGCCTGAGCCCTGCCCCCGTCTTGGTCTGTGGTCTTGGCGCCCTAGGCCAGGCCTGTCTTCAGCGTCTCCTGGCCTTTGATCTGCCCCTCCACGGCGTCGATCTGCGGCAGCCCAACTGGCGAGATCCCGAGCTGGAGTCCCGACTGGCAGGAACGCTCACCCACGGAGACATGCGCCTGGCCCACGTGTTGCGCCAGGCCGGTGCCGAGGGAGCCAGTGCCGTTCTGCTTCTGAGCGCCGACAGCACGATCAACTTTGAAGCGGCCCTCCAGGTACGGCTCCTCAATCCCACCGCGGAGATCGTGGTGCGTTCCACCAGCCGACTCGCCGATCTCGGCGCCCTCCTGGAGCATCGCCTGCCCGGGGTGGCGGTGGTCGATCCCATCCTGCTGTGTGCTGATGCGATCACCACCGCCCTAAGACCTGCCTCAATGCAGGCCAGCGTGGAGGTGGATGGCCAGTTCATTCAGCTCAGCGACGGTCCTGTTCAGGACCTTCGCCACCAGAAGCAGGTCCGGCTTCCCGGCTCTCCCTCCGGATCCCCGCCGGTATGGCTGTCGGCCCGGTCACCGCAGCTCAACCGGGACCCCTTGGCCCCAGGCCAAACCCGCCGCCATCGCGCCCTGGCCTGGCTGCGCAGCAGGGTTCGCAAGGTGCGTCCCTGGCTGCGGGCGCGGACGCGGCTCCAGAGGTGGTCCGTCGGCCTGCTGATTCTGCTGGTGCTGGCCGGCGTCAGGATCTTCTCTCAAGTGGGGGGATGGAAGCAGGGGGTGTTTGTCACCCTCGGCTTGCTCAAAGGGGAGTACGTCGACCCGGTGAACCTCCTCCTCGCCGACATCACCGGGATGGAGGAGGTCAGCGGTTGGCTGATCGTTGGCACGCTCCTCTATTCCCTGGTTGGCACGCTGCTGACCTCGGCCCTGGTGGCCGTGATCCTGGAGCGTTTGCTGCGGGAGCGCCTGGGCGTGGAACGGATGCGGCTGCCTCGGCGGGGCCCTGCGCCGGTGCTGTTGGTGGAGGGATCCGCCCTGGCCCGGCGCATCGCCCAGCGGCTCCGGCGTCACCAGCAGCTGGTGGTGAGGATCCAGCCGGGGGGTACCGATGGCTCCCAGGACAAGGGGGTTGTTCAATTCGGACAACTGGAGGAGGCGCTCCAAGCGCTGGAGGGTCGGCCCGTCTCCGCCGTTGGCCTGCTCTCCACCGATCTGCTGGCCAATCTGGAAGCCGCCATGGCGCTGCAACAACGCTGGCCCGAGGCTGGTATCGCTGTGCTGGCCCACGACTTTGGGGCCGCCGAACCCCTGGGGGAGCTGCTGGGTGGACTGGCGGTGATTTCCACCGTCGACCTCGTCGCCGATGCGGTGGTGGCCGCCGCCTTTGGGGAGAGGGTGGAGGGAGTGTTGCAACTGCAGGGCTCCCACCTGCTGATCGTGCGCTACCGCCTTGAGGAGCGGGACAATCTCTGCGGTCTGAATATCTCCCGGCTGGAGAATGGCTATGGCGTGACTGGCGTATCCCTGCGCCGGCCCCGCCACCGCGAGCCCATTCTTTTGCCGCCTCCGGAGCTGGTGCTGGCCGCCGGAGACCAGTTGGTGGTGCTGGCGACGGCGGCCAGCCTGCGGAGCATCGAACTCGGAAATCCTGTGCCCCCCCGCTACCGGCTGCGGATCCAATTTCAGGGGATACTCTCGCCAGAACGCCGTTTTCAGGCGCAACAAAGCCTGGCACGCTGGATCGGTTGCCTACCAGGGGAGGTGGTCCACCTCCTCGATGGGGAGAAGCATCTCACTCCTCCTGTGGATCGGGAAATCTGTGACCTGCTGGTGGACGATCTTCGGCGTCAGGGTGTGGACTGCACCCTGGATCACGACGCTGGCTTGGGCCGGTCGACTTAGCGGGGCAGCTGGATGAACAGGAGCGTTCGCGTGCCCTGAGCTTGACCAAGCCTTAACGAGTGCCACCAAAAGTGTCGGCATCCTGAAGAGGTGCGTTCACTGCCCCCGCCATGAGCCTCCCGATGACCACTCTTGAAGCCTTTGCCGCCATCCCCCTGGCGGCGGTGTGCTGCGACCAGACCTTCGGCAAGGATGAAGCCCGGGTGATCCGGGAGCAGTTGCTGGGACGCACGGCGTTTC
>CAMCQR010000122.1 GCA_945877115.1 Synechococcus sp. UW140
CATCCTCATGGATGGTGCTTATGCACATTTGGCGGCTTGTTACAAGAGAACAACTGATCACTGCATAGCCGAACTGAATGGTTGTCTGACACCTGGCGCTTGGCTTAAATCAAGCTGCCTGGCTGGTTGTTTTTTTCAGGAATCCCTACGTAATGACGATCGATTTTAAATTGTTATGCGGCCGGAGCTGCTGGCTGGGCGCAGCCCCCCAGGACCACGCCTCTACCGCGCCCCTGACATCATGGTCATCCCTAATTCCCCCATCCCGTCATGGCCTCCTGGCTGGTCACCGGCGCCAACCGCGGCATCGGCCTGGCCCTCTGCCGCCTGCTCCAGGCGCGGGGCGAGACTGTGATCGCCGTGTGCCGCACGCCCACGGCGGAACTGCAGGCGCTTGGGGTGCGGAACGAGGCGGGGATCGAACTCACCAGCGCCATCGGTTTGGAGGATCTCGCCACGCGCCTGGTTGGGGTGCGGCTCGATGGCGCAATCCTCAACGCCGGAGTCCTCGAAGCCGACGACCTCGAAAGCTTCAGCGCCGAGTGTCTGCGGCGGCAATTTGAGGTGAACGCTTTGGCGCCGCTGCTGCTGGCCCGCGCCCTGCTGCCCAACCTATCTGTGGGCTCGAAGCTGGGGCTGATCACCAGCCGCATGGGCTCGATCGACGACAACGGTTCCGGCGGTTACTACGGCTACCGCATCAGCAAGACGGCCCTGAACATGGCCGGTCGCTCCCTGGCGGTGGACCTGAAGCCCCGCGGCATTGCCGTGGCGATCCTGCACCCCGGCATGGTGTCCACCCGCATGGTGGGTTTCGCTGGCATCCCGCCCGAGCAGGCGGCAACGGGTCTTCTGGCCCAGCTGGATGGCCTGTCGCTGCAAACGAGCGGCCGCTTCTGGCACGCCAACGGTGAGGAGCTCCCCTGGTGAACACCCTGCCCAGCGCGGCAACGTGTTCGCCACCAGCCTGCTGGGGCAGCCGCTTGTTGGCCAACCGCTACGGCCCCGATTACCGCGCCCTGTTCTCCGTGCCCCCAGGTGGACCGCCTGCACCGCTTCGCCCGGGCCCTTCAGGCCCAAGTCCCGCCCCCAGCGGCACTTGGGAGGCGACACGGGCCTTCCCGTGATGCTCTACGGCGGCTGCGAGCGGGTCTGCCTGGGCAAGGCGCTGGCGGAGCTGGAAATCCGGCTGAGGGCGGTGGGACTGCTCGGCCGCCTGAGCCTGCGGCTGGCGTCCCCCGATCAGGATCTTGCGCTGCAGCTGATTCCCAGCCCGTCGCCGCGTAGGGGGATGCTGTTGTTAGGGACCGAGGTTTCCGCTCCGTAAACCAGGCGGCAGCCGGCGCTGCCGCCCCGCCAAAACCTCAAGCGCGCTACGCCAATGGACCCATAATGGGCCTAAAATCACCATACGTAATGGCAGAAAGGCTTCCCCTGCGTCTATTCATCTCCTACTCCCACAAGGATGAGAGCCTGCGAGTGTCGTTGGGAGACCATCTGGCCGCCCTGCAGCGGGAAGGGGTGATCGAGACTTGGCACGATCGCCTGATTAGCGCCGGCCAGGAATGGGCCGGTGAGATCATGGCCGAGCTCGAAGCTGCCGATATCATTCTCTGCCTGGTGAGCGCCGGATTTCTGGCCTCGACCTACTGCCAGGACAAGGAACTCAACCGGGCCCTGGAACGCCATGGGGCCGGCGAAGCCCTGGTGATTCCGGTGATCCTCAAACCGTCGGACTGGAGCAGCAGTGCCCTGGGTTCCCTGCAGGCCCTGCCGGCCAATGCCAAGCCGGTAACCAAATGGAGCAACCGGGATGAGGCCTTCACTTCGGTGGCCCAGGGCATCCGCCAGGCCGCCCGGAAGCTGGCGGAACGCCCCGTCAGGTCCAGCCCGCCGGCATCGGCCGCCCCATCGCTAACCGTTGGCCCCACAGGCTGCGCGCCCGCCCTTGAGAACCCCGAAGGTTCTGTGCGCGCCGACTCCCCCTTCTACATCCATCCAGCCGATGAGCCCCGCTGCTTGGCGGAGCTCGACAAGCCGGGCGCGCTGATCCGCATCAAGAGCCCGAGGGGCTTCGGCAAATCCAGCCTCACCGCCCGGCTGCTGGCCCATGCCAGGGGCAAGGGGTATCGAACCGTGGCCCTGAACTTGTACGGAACGGATCAGAAGTTCTTCGCCGAACCGGATCTATTCATGCAGTGGTTCTGCGCCTCGGTGGGCAAGGAGCTGGGGTTGCGGGTGCGAAAGGAGGAGTATTGGGACGACATCTTCGGCGCCAACGACAACAGCCGCGATTACTTCGAAAAGTACCTGCTCAAATCAGATGGCACGCCGCTTGTGCTGGCGATTGACAACTTCGATCGAATCTTTGCCCATGGTGCGATCGAAACCGATTTCTGCGGGTTGCTGCGCAGTTGGCATGAACTTGCCCGCAGCAATCCGCTGTGGGAGCGCTTCCGGCTGGTGCTCAGCCACTCCCTGGAGTCGTATGCCACCAAGGACATCAACCAGTCGCCCTTCAATGTGGGCCTGCCGGTGGGATTTGGTGAACTTTCGGCCGATCAGGTGCGTCACCTGGTGGGGCTCCATGGCCTCCAGCTGAACGAGGCGGAGCTGAATCAGCTGCTGGAGCTGGTGGGCGGCCACCCGTACCTGGTGCGCAAGGCGCTCTACGAATTGGCCAACGGACTGCCCTTCGCCACCTTTCTGGCGGAGGCCCCCACCGAGGCGGGGGTGTACTGCGACCACCTGCGGGGTCTGCTCAAGGCAGTGGAGAACCACCCCGAGCTGGGGGAGGCTCTGCGCCAGGTAGTGGGCAGCAACGAGCCAGTGAAGCTGCGCTCGGAGCAGGCCTTCAAGCTGGAAAGCCTGGGCCTGGTGGTGCCGGAGGGCAATCTGGAACGGCCCCGCTGCCGCCTCTACGCCCAGTACATGGCCGACCGTCTGTCGGCCTAACGTCATGGCAGCACCACTGGCCTACCAGATCGGCGGCAGCCTCGATGGCGACAACGCCTTCTATGTGACGCGCGCCGCCGATCAGGAGCTCTACGAGCGCCTGAAGGCTCACGAAACCTGCTTCGTGTTCAACAGCCGTCAGATGGGCAAATCCAGCCTGCGGGTGCGCACGATGCGGCGGCTCCAGGCGGAGGGGGTGCTCTGCGCCGTGATCGATCCCCAGTCGCGCGGCACCACATCCACAGAGGAGCAGTGGTATGCGGGCACGATCAAGCGGTTGATCGAAGATCTGGGCCTGGCGGAGGCGGTGCCCTTCAGCGCCTGGTGGAAGGAGGGAGCGCAACAGTCGCTGAGCGCTGTGGAGCGTTTCAGTGAATTCATCGACCAGATTCTACCGAAGCAAATCACTGCGCCGATCGTTATTTTTGTGGAGGAGGTGGATAACCTGCTCAGCCTCAAATTCGACACCGATGGCTTTTTCGGCCTGATTCGCTCGCTGCATGAACGCCGCGCCGTGACACCCGCTAACAATCGCCTCACCTTCTGCTTCCTCGGGGTTGCCACTCCCTACGATCTAATCCATAGTTCGCACCGCTCGGCCTTCAATATTGGCCATGCGGTGGAGCTCAGTGGTCTGGGCCGCCAGGAAGCCGAGCCCCTGTTAGCTGGCCTAGTGGGAAAAGTGGTCGATCCTCCGGCCGTTCTGGATGCAGTGCTGGAGTGGAGCGGTGGCCAGCCCTTTCTTACCCAGAAGTTGCTGGCTTTAGTGTGTGCTGCAACCGCGCCAAGCCTGGGTGGGGATAAGGTTGCCTCCGTCGCACATCTGCCGGCAGATGAGTTGGTGGCCTGGGTAGCTCGCGAGCAAATGATTGATAACTGGGAGTCACAGGATTCGCCGGTGCATCTGAGAACGATCCGCGACCGTTTACTCCATGGAGATGAACGGTACCGTGCTCGCCTACTGGGAATCGTGCTGGCGATCCAGGAGCAGGGAGGCATCGCCTGCGACGCCAGCCGCGAGCAGATGCAGCTGCGTCTTACCGGCTTGGTGGTGCCCCGCAAGGGAAAGTTGCAGATCTATAATCCGACCTATGCCGCTGTATTCAACGGGGATTGGGTGCGCAGGGAGCTGCAGGGCCTAAGGCCTATTCGCTATGCGAAGGCCTTTAACGCATGGTGTCAAGCACAGAAGGAAGAGCAAACAAACTACCTGCTTTCAGGTGATCTCTTGGCAGAGGCCTTGGATTGGACTGCTGACAGAGTCATCGCACCAGAGGATAGGAATTTTATTGAAGCCAGCCGCAGCGCAGCGGTGCAAGCTAGGCAGTTGGCTGATAAACAGCTTGAGCGGCGCCGGCTAAAGCAGCGATGGATTGTTGTTGTTTTTATCATTTCCGGAGCGGCGACCATTTTGGCAGGTAATTTGGCACGAATACGGAGTGAAACATCTCTCCTGGCATATTGGCCACGGCCCGCTTTCGCTGATGACGCCCCCCTGGCAAAAGGCAATGTTGCCCAATTGCGTGAATCCAGAAGCAAAGCGGAAACTATCCTGATCAAAAAGGTGCACGATTTGGCCAATCCGTTTTCAGCTCGAGACCCCTGGTCCTATGGAGGTATCCTGGCAGCTATTGGAACTCAAAAGCAAAGCTTTCGCACAAGCAAAGAGCACATAGATTACTTTAAAAATAGCCAATCTAGAAATGAAGAATGCTGGAAACGAGCCTATGATGCCCAGGAGGCATGCCACAATATCGCCACTGCTTGGATTCTTCTTTCTCTGGCTACAAATAAAATTTCCTTTTCATCCAGTTCCTGGCAATACTTTCTAGACCAACAGCAGCCAGCGGGCTGGTGGCCGACTTTCGGGTATTCAGGTAAAGATCCCTCTAATGCCAATACCTTCGCAACGGCCATGGGGTTATATGCCATCAGCCGGGCCCTAGAGCTGGAGCAAATGCCGGCACCTATGTTGGGGAGAGCCAAGGATGCTGTCGCTAAGGCCACTCGATGGCTGTCTAGCACCAAAGACGAAGGGTGCAGATGGTATGATTATCCCTACCGTAGCAAAGAAAGAAAAGACACTCTGTTTCAGAGTGGCATTTCTTTGTTTGCCTTGAAACAAGCAAAATGGCCTGGGTTGAAAGACCTCCGATCCCTGTGCATTGACCTGTTGCGGACTTCAACAACAGATATCAGTGAAACGAACGACTCACAAATGCTCCTTCGACTTGACGATGGATCGGATATCACTGATTACACAAGGCACCAAGACCTTGTCTGGTCTGTCGCTGGTCTTGCCAGTCTTTATCCAGGCTCCTCACCTTACGACAAAGCACGCATACGCAGGGACATCAATAGTCTTCTATTCCCAGCTAGAAATGAATCTGAACAGAGGAAAGAGCCGCAGGCTTGGCAATTGGGTGAATATGTATTTGTAACCAACCTTCTAGTTAACTAGCATTGATTCTATCATCCCACACAATCACTACCGTGAGGGCTGTTGTCAGCCGCCAAAAAAGCAGTTAGTATAAACGCAGATATTCAGCTGGTCATCGATTACACCGATGCCTCATCACCTCGCATGCTTGAGCTCATCATGATCACTGGTGATGGTCTGCAGCGAGACCTGGAGCCAGGATTATCAAAGATGGATGATCATGTTCATGTTGGCCATCGCCCAGGTTTCTGTTACGTACTCCTGGCAATAAAGCTTCAGCGGCGCCACCTTCGCGCCCTTGCCGCCCCGGGCTCGCTCCTCCATCGCCACTTTGCACTTCACCAGCAAGCCCCCCGATCCGCAACAGGGGTCGTAGATCTTCATGCCGGGCTCCGGCTGCAGTCCCTTGGAGATGATTTCGCCCGCCTCCAGAAAGGTCCGCTCAGCGATGGGTGTCTGCTGGGGGTCATCGCCGATCAGCAACCGGACGATGACGTTGGTGTCGAGCGTCCCCACGGTCGTCTGGATTGCCGACGGCCACAACGATGCTCTGCTCCATCTGCTCGCGGCACAGGCAGCGATTGACCTTGGGGCGGTTGAGGAACAGATCTTGCGGTTCTTACTGCAATGGCACCAGCACCAGCTGCCCCTGCTGGTCGATGCTGGCCTGAAGCCTGGCCCCTGGCACCAGTCTGAGGGCATCCCGCAGGGGCCTGGGCAGGGTGAGCTGGCCCTTAGAGATGAGCGTGACAGTGGTCATAACTTGCTTGGAAGGCGACTTGCCTTATGCGCTGCCGCAGTTTCAAAATGCCCGCAGCAGACC
>CAMCQR010000123.1 GCA_945877115.1 Synechococcus sp. UW140
GTACCAATCGTCCTTGAGGGAACTGACATGCACCAGGCCTTCCACCTGGGAAGGGGGCACCTCCACAAAGAAGCCGTAACTCTGGACGCCACTGATGCGACCCGGCAGGGTCTGACCCACCAGCGGTTCGGCGGCGCGGGCCTGGGCCATCGACACCACGTCATCCTGAAACTCCTGAACGAAACGACAACGGCCGTTGAGACGGTTGGCTAATCCATGGCTGAGGCTGTCCTGGAACGGGGCGAGCTGGGATGGGGTGAGCAGGGCCCAATCGATGGCGCCATGGCAGGAGTCCGCCGCCACCTCGACACCGACCTTGTGGCGCACGGTGGGGCGGTCCTTGCCGTCCACCAGCAGGGCCACCAGTAGGTGTTGGTTGAAAACATCGCCGTAATGCAGGCTGGCGCAGCTCCAGGGGGCGAAGGCCAGGGCCTCACCCGCCAGGATATTTTCGCCGGGCTCCGCCCCATAGCGAAGTGGCTGCAGGGCCTCCCGCAGCTGTTGTTGTAAGGCCCTACTGCGATCACTGGCTTCGATCAGCGGCAGCAGGTCGGCCGCCCTGGCATGGCCCTCGGCGCCCACTTCCAGCGGGATGTCGAGCGCCACCGCCATGCGGGCCACCTCATTGAGTTGCCCCTGGTCCGGGGAGTCATTGAGGGCAAAGAGAGCCGGTAACTCCAGGGCCGCCAGGTGTTGGCCAAGGGCACGGTGGGCCAGCAGCACGGTTTCGCGTAACAGGCCGATCGGGTGGTCCTTCGCCAGGGCCACCAACCATCCCTCGGGGGGTGCATCGGGGGGAGGCACCTGCAGATCGGCCAGGCTGGGCAAGGGCGGCACAGGCAGGTCCAGATCGATCGCGCCGCTGGCCTGGCGGATCTGACGCACCAGGGTGGTGAGATCCACCAGCTGCTCCACCATCGGTAGATGGTCCTTCAGGGGCTTGAGGGCCGAGGGAACAGTTCTGGCCTTGGGTTTGCGTTCCGCCAGGGCGGCCATGGCCTCCACGGTGAGTGCGGCATCGGGTTTGATCTGGCTAAGGCAGAAGCGGTAGTGCACCAGGGCGCCGTTGGCATCAAGGTCGAGGGCCACCGAAACCGCGGCTTGGGGGGTGCCAACTTCAAAGGCCGCAGCTTTGGCCAGGGCCGGGCTGAGAAGGGGGACCCAGTGGCGTCCCGCCGAGAGGGTTTCGGCCTGATGACGCAACCAGGTATCGAGGGGGCCGCCGACAGCGAAGCGTTCGGATACGGCCGGCGCATGGAGCCACAGCCGCCAGCCACCTTCCCGTTCTTCGAGGGAAAGGGCCGGCAGAATCGGCGCATTGGACCCGGACCAACCCTGGGGCAGCAGGGTGGGCAGCCCGGTCAGATCGTTACGGCCCTTCTCCACCGGGGTGCGCAGGGTGGCGCGGGGGGCTGCAGGCAGGGACTGGAGATGGTGCCGGACCAGGAGCAGGTCGATGTCGGCGGCATCACCGCCCCGCACCGGCAAGCTGCGCGCCACATGCCCCTGGGGGGCGAACTGACCGACGGGAAAGCGGTCGATTTGGACCTCGACCACCTGCTCCTGGCGATGGGCCAGGTGCTGACCATCTTCGGGGATGAGTTCGACGGTGGTGAGCAGGCGGTCGTCGAGGGGAACCGCCAACAAGCGTCCGTCCTGTTCCTCGACCTGGGCGAGCAAGCTGGTGGCATGGCGCTCGAGGATGCAGACCACACCGCCTTCGGGGGAGCGGCGGCGGGCGCCTTCCCGGGTGATCCGCACCAACACCCGATCACCATTCCAGGCGTGGTTGAGCTGGTGGTCACGGATATAAATATCTTCTTCGCCGTCTTCCCGCAGGGCAAAGCAGAAGCCCTTGGTGGAACAACGCAAGCGGGCTGCGACCAGCTCGGGGGTCTCCAGGCGACGCCAGCCCTCGGGGGAGGACTCCACCAATGCCAGCCGGGTCAGGGCTTCCAGGGCGATGTCCAGTTGCTCCCGTTCGAGGTCGGTGCTCAGGGAGAGGGCCTTCTGGAATTTGACCAGCGACAGCCATTCCGTCGCGGAAAGTTGGTCAAGCAGGTCAGCGACCGTGAACTTCATCGCAGTTCTGTCGTGGGAATCGGGATCGGCGGACGGGCGCATCGGGCCCGAACGGGGGAAGAAATCAACAGCGCCGAGGGAGTCCGTGCTCCAGGTGCGGAGGGAGGGAGCGCTGGAGGATTGACCTCGCCGTGGAGGAGGTCGGGGACCGCTCGCAAAAGGCCTCGGCCTGGGGCGTTGGCTATTCGCTTGATAGCGATGGAGAGTAGTTTAGGGACTGGGGGTATCGGACCCGCTCGCGACGGCCTCGGTCGGCGGGTCTTGGTCCCCATTGGAACGCAGGATCAGACGGGCCCCCAGAATCAGGAAGCCCACTGAGGCCGCTAATTGCAGGGCCTCCGGGGCAATGATGCTGGAAAGGGAACCCCCCGCGGCGGCACCCAAAAGACTCGCCAGAACCAGAGCAAAGGCGCTGCCGGCGAAGACGGCACCGGGTCGGTTAGAGGTGCCGCTCAGGCTGACGATTGCCAGCTGGGTTTTGTCGCCCAGTTCCGCCAGGAACACGGTGACGAAGGTGGAGGTGAGCAGGGCAAGCATGGGCGGGATTCAACGTAAAAGGGCCTGGAAGCGAACCCTGGAGCGGGACCAGGGCCATGGATCAGGGACGTCTCATCCCAGGACTGGCCCCGTCTGCAGGTGAAGGGCCGCCAGGTGCAGCACCGCCTGGCGGCCCAGCCAAAGGCCTAAGACCACCATGATCACCCCGGCGGCCCGCTCCAGTTGTTCGGGCGCCATCAACCGCGAAAGCCAGCGGCCCAGCAGAACCCCTACAAGGCTGGAGCAGATCAGGGCCAGGGAGGCGCCGACAAACACCACGGCGGGACGGCCGGACTGGGCGGACAGGAGCAGGGCGGCCAACTGGGTCTTATCGCCCAGTTCCGCCAGAAAAACCGTGGTGGCCGTGGTCAGGAACACTTGCAGCCAGGCCTGGGAAGGGGGGGGCGGCGGGGTGCTGGCAGCGCCGGAACTGGGGTCAAGGACAGCAGGGCCGTCTGGGGACAATCCCAGTGGTGTTGACTCCCCCAGGAGATCCCCGGAGGACAAGGGCCCGGGGCTGGGGAGCTCAGGGGTGCTCATGGTTGTCGACGGATGGCGCGCCGAAAGCGCCTCAACACCCTGCCACGGCCCCCTGCCTCGCTGCGGATCTGCTGGAGGCAACAGGCAATGGCGAAGCTGTCGAAGTCCTCACCCTCCTGGCCGAAGAGGGCAAGTAACCGTTGCACCCGGCAGAAGTCCGGCCGATCCGAATAGATGCGACACCGACGGTTACCGGTGTCGAAATGGCGGCACCAACCATCGGGACCGACCAAATCCAGATAGGTGGCCCTTTGCTGGGCATCAAGGGCCGCCAAGGCTTCACCGCGCCGTTCCGGATCGAGGCGACAACAGGCGCCGCAGCCACTGATGCATTGCCAGGTGGGGGAGCCCCTGCTCATGGTTGACCCCAACCCACGGCCCCAAGCCGACCCATGGCGCCCCCGGGTGCCTGTAAAAGCGTTTCACAGCCTGGGGGCCCCAGGGGGGCTCGGTCTGGAGCAACCACTACCGTAGATTTGGTTTTTCGATAGCCGTCGAGCAGGTGCCCATGTCGATCGATTTTCATCTCATCTCCAACTTTGCGGCCCTTGCCATGATCACCTTGGCCGGTCCGGCGGTGATCTTTATTCTCTTCTATCGCCGCGGCGCCCTCTGATCGTTGCTTCGGCGAGGTCCGCCATCCTTAGCAGGCAAGGTTTTGTCCCCAAGCCTTGGTTCTCGAGATAGGCGTCAGTCTGAAATCCCTAGGGCAACGGCCGCATCCCGGAACAGGGCTTGAAGGTAAGGGTGTGATGCTCTGATGTCCTGCTCTGTTCCCTCCACTTGGGAGGGGTTGTTCGATTCTTGGTTCCGCCAAAGAATCTGCTCGCCGGCGTCATTGCGGATCAGCACCCCATCCCCCTCCCTCTGGCACCAGTAGGTGCGATGGCGGCGCATCAGCACCACCGTGTCGCCGCTGCTGGGCCTTAGGCCCACCACTTCGAGTTGAAGCCGTTCTTCCCCCTGCCAGCGGTCCATCCGCAGCCGAAAAGCCACATCCACAGCCCCCTCCGGTAGCCCCGCGCCCTGCCAGCGCCAGGCCATGGCCCTGACCCGATGGGATCCCTGGGAGAGTTGCAGCTCCAGATGGCCGCCCCGCAGCAGCCGGCAGCTGCGAATCCGGCAATGGTGGCTCCAAAAAATAGGGGCCCCATGGCCAATGCCAAAGGGTTCCAGCCGCTTCATTTGCATCAGGAAGTCCTGATCGATGCGTGAGAGGGCCAATAGGGCCTCCGGTTCCACCTTGCGCCCGCTGCCCTGCTCCCCCAGCCACTCCTGGGCCAGGGCCTCCAGCCGTTCCTTCAGCTCCCGCACCTTGGCAGCCTGCACCGTGAAGCCGCCGGCAGCGGGGTGACCACCAAAACGTTCCAGCAAATCGGCGCAGGCGCTGAGGGCCCCGTCAACGCGAAAGCCCCGGGGGGCCCGCACCGATGCCCGCAGTTGGCCGCCCCCCTCCCCCGCCAGCAAGGCCACTGGCCGGCCGCAGCGTTCCACCAACCGGGCGGCCACGATGCCGATGACACCGTGATGCCAGTGGCCCTGGGCCAGCAGCAAAAACCCTGGCCACTGGGGGCCGTCCGCCTCCAGTAGGGCCAGGGCTTCGGCTTCGATGGCATCGCAAAGCTCACGCCGTTGGCGATTGAGGGCCTCGCAGCGCATGGCGAGTTCCATGGCGCGATCCGGGTCGTCGGTGGTCAGCAGATCAACCACCAGCAGGGGATCCCCCAGACGGCCCACCGCATTGATGCGGGGGGCCAGCTGGAAGGCCACCGCCTCGGCGTCAAGGGGCCGGTCGGTCAGTCCCGCCAACTGCTGCAGCGCCTTCAGGCCGGGCAGGGGCGAGGCGGCCAACCGGGGCAGTCCATCAAGGAGCCAACGGCGGTTGACCCCGGTCAGGGGGGCCATGTCGGCGATGGTGCCGATGCAAAACAGATTCAGGGAGATGGCCTGGCCGTCCCGGCGCCCCAGCCGCTGGGCGAGGGCCATGGCCAATACATGGGCCAGACCTACGCCCGCCAACCCCCGGTACGGGGAGTCTGCGGGGGTCAGGGCCGGATGGAGCAGGGCCAGATGGGGAGGTAACTGGGGCGGCAGGCTGTGGTGATCCGTCAAAATCACATCCAGAGCCAGCTCGGCGGCGCGATCCAGGGCCGCCAGGGCGCTGACGCCGTTGTCCACCGTGATCAGCAGGCCGATGCCCTCCGCCGCCAGGCGCTCGACCATGGCCACATTGAGGCCGTAGCCCTCTTCCATGCGACTGGGAATCGCCGGTTTGGGTCGGGCCCCCAGTCGGGAGAGGACCCCACTCAGCAGGGCGGTGCTGGTCATGCCATCGGCGTCGTAATCGCCGCAAATCGCCACCGCTTCCCCCTGGCGACAGGCGGTCTCCAGCCGGATCAATGCCCGACTGAGATCGGCGAAATGGAGCAACGGATCAGGGGCCGGTGCAGGATCCAGCAGGTCCGCCAGCGCTTCGGGACCCTCCACGCCCCGGCGCAGCAGGACCGCCAGGAGCTCTGGAGGCAGGTTGCCCATGGCCCCGAGGTCCAGGGAGCGGGCCGGTAAGGCCACGGGCAGCACCCAGCGTTGCTCGTCGAAGGCGGGAGGCAACGTTGACGCACACGGTCCTGCATTTTGGGACCTGACGTGGCCATGGTGACCCCTAGCCTGCCGGTGTCAGTGCAGGAAGAGTGGCATGGGCCAGCGGCTGCAAGCCTTGCTCTGGGATGTCGATGGCACCTTGGCCGAAACCGAATTTGAGGGCCACCGCCATGGGTTCAACCTGGCCTTCAAGGAGTCCGGCCTTGCCTGGCATTGGGATCGTCCCACTTATCGCCGTTTGCTGGCGGTGAGTGGCGGCCGCGAACGGCTGGCAGCGTATCGGCACCAGCAAGGGGAGGATCCATGGCCCCAGCAACGGCTGGAGGCCCTCATGGCCGCCAAGCAACGGCACTACGTGAGCTGGGTGGCTGAGGGCAATCTGGCCCTCAGAGCGGGGGTCGCCCCCTTAATCGCTGAGGCCCAGGCCGCCGGGATCACCCAGGCCATCGTCACCACC
>CAMCQR010000124.1 GCA_945877115.1 Synechococcus sp. UW140
GCGAAAGTCTTTCTGCTTGCGAAGAAAATGAAGCTCAAGGTCATCACGATTCCCGACGCTAGGGGGTTCATTGGGGTGGGGATTGGCCCAGGCCGGCAGGGCCCCTGACTTGAGATGAGACCATCCAGCAGTTCCAGAATGATGAAATCTCCATAGCCTGATGAGCTCAGATTTCATCTCCAGCCTTCTGCCCCTGCTGGCCTGGATGGTCCTGGTCTTGCTGGCGGCGCCGCCGAGCAAGCTACATTTCTTTTTGCCTTCTCTTGCCGTTCTGGCGCTGTTGCCGGTGATGCTTGCTGTGGATTGGCTTACGCCTACGGGCCCTCTGTCAGTAGAGACCGCCTGGCTCAACCAGCAGACACTCACGCTGGGCATCTAAGAACATCGTGACACGGCAGGTAGCCGCCCTGGGTATCCGATGAGCAGTTCTCCACAGCCGAGCCCAACCCAGGATGACCAACGCAGGGGTCTTCCCCTGCGGCGCCTTTTGGTGGGTCTGACCCTGCTCACGGTGGCAGCAGCTGTCGAGAAGGTGGTGGGCCTCTCGGCACCCATGCCTTCGGTTGAGGCGCCTACCCGCCTGTCTCTGGATGGTTACCGCATCAGCGCCCTGCAGGATTCGGCGCCGCGGCATAGCCGCGACATCAGCCTCGGCACGATGCGCCACTTCCGCCTGGTGCCGCTTTCGGGTGAGCCGGCCCTGGCATTGAGGTTGCTGCCGGTGAGCAGTCGCATGGGTCGGGACCTGAACATGGACGCGATTGGGGGCGCGGCCCAGTAGATCCACAAACCTCGTTGAAAGTTCAGGCCTTTTGGCGGGAGAATTCAAACAAATTAAAGTAAAAGTAGGTGGATATAGCTAGGAGTAGGGTGGGAATTGGTGGTGAAATTTTCCAGGTATTGGCAATGACCATAATCAATAATGTTAGAATGCATTTGCTCATCGCTGTTCCCGTAATGCGAAACAGTTCTGTGCGTTTTTCTGTTGACTGACCGCGTTGAAATTGTTCTTTGCGGGCTAGGAAGGCAAGGATCCAGTAGAGAAGGGCGATCAAAATATAAACGGCTGTGTGGCTTCTGATTAAGCCTTCTTCGGCCAGGGCGGGATAAGAGGCGTAGTGAAGCAGGAGTTTCACTGAAAAATGGTTGACCAGATAATAAAAAGGAGGCACCAGGCTGGCGATGAACATCAACCAGCCAGTGCTGATGGCAAAGAGTTTTAATTGAATGGCATCTCTCAGTAGGGTCTTGTGATAAGACCAAATATCATAGAGTATGGTAAAGACTGCAAAATAGCCGAGCAAAAGGGCGGCAATGCCAATGCTTAGTTCTGAAAAGGAGTGGGAATGATCATGGCATTCCTTGATGTTATCAAGAATAATTACTGGTAATTCTATTACCAATAGGGTTAGAATTATGCCATAGGTAGCATCAATCAAACCGATCCAGTTTTCGCCGGTTGAATGGCCGGTAATTCGAGCTGGAATCATAGCGATTTCGCTGCTGAATTCAGTTTATCACTGACTACACCTAATCAGTTGTGACGATGGCGATGGTGCTGATCGCTCACGTGGGGATGGTCGTGCTCCATGACCTCATGGCGATGCAGGTGGTGATGGCGGAAGACCCGGCTTCGATCGAGGCCCACGAGATCCTCCGGTTCGTGCGGATGTTGGTGGTGGTCGTCGGGATCGCCCGGATCATGGCGATGGAGATGGTCATGGTGCTGGCTGGGATGGCGGTGGCGGTGGCTGTGCTGGGAACGCAGCAGCAGCCAGGTGCCCAGGGCCATGGCGGCGGCAGCGACCAGGAGGGAGGGATTCAGCGGTGAATGCAGGGCGATGACGGCGACGAGGGCACCTAAAAAGGGCGCCGTCGCAAAGACCACGGCCTCCCGGGCCGCACCCAAGGCTCCTAGGGCCACCATGTCAAGCCAGATCGAAAGCCCATACCCCACCCCCCCAATCGCGAGCAGGGCGCCGATGGTTGCGGTTGGCGGGAAGGCCAAGCCCTGCCCATGGGCGACCAGCAGCATCGGAATGGCGGCCCCCAGAGCCTTGCAGCTGGCGACCTGCAGGGGATTGCGAAGGCTGAGCCGTTGGCAGAGATTGTTGTCGATGCCCCAGCAGAAGCAGGCCAAGGCGATCCAGGCAACGCCCCGCCAGGAGCTGCCCACCAGCGAGCCCTGGGTCAAGATCATCCCGCCCGCCAGAATCAGAACCGTGGCGGCCCAGCCGCCGCGGTCGAGATGTTCCCGGCCGAGGCTGACGGCGATCAGCAGGGTGAAAAGGGCTTCCAGGTTGAGGAGCAGGGCCGAGGCCCCAGGCTCCAGCAGGGCCAGGCCGTGGACTAACGCGATGGGTCCAGCGATGCCGCCCAGGAGGGTGATCAGGGTCAGCCAGGGCCAATCTTGCCCCTGCAGGGGGGTCTGGCGGCTGCGGGGTGCCTCCAGCAGGGCCAGGGGCACCAGGACCAGGGCCGCTCCCCCGTAAAGCAGGCCGGCAAGGACCAGCGCCTTGTGGTCTGCGCTGAACAGGCTGGTGAGGGGGGCGCTGCAGCCAAAGAAGCTGGCGGCCAAGAGTGCGGCGAGCCAGCCCTGCCGTTGTTCCTTCGAGGGGCTGGGGGCGCCGATCACCGACCCAGCCCCAGGTCCCGCAGGGCACCGCCTGGGCCATGGGCGCCGGCATCGCTTGGCATGCAACGGCAAGCGACCTGCTGATCGCCATGGCTGCACGGCCAGGGGCCCTGATCAGCCTCTAGTGGGCCGGGGCCTGGGGCCAGGACGGACAGCACTTGAAAAGCTCCACCTGTCGGCACACTCCAGACTAAGTCCAGCGTCCTTCTCGGCGAGGTTGGCTTGGTCCCTGGGCCACTCCCGCCCAGTCCTGGGGCCCGGTTAGCCCAAGGGGCGGTGGCCCACGGGGTCCCCAGTCCAGGGTTGGGCCGGGCAAGGGACATCGGCACGGACCCACAGAACCGGAACCAATGACTCCATGACGCATGTCTCAGGGTTGGCGCCCAAGCCGGGGCGACGGGCCAGGGCCTGGCGGAGCTGGCTGGAACCCACCAACCTGCTGTTGCTTGGTTGCAGCCTCATCTACGGCCTAATCGGCGAGCCGGTTGATGCGGTGATTCTGCTGATTTTTGTCGGGGTGATTGCCGGCCTCGATGCCCTGCAGCAGACGCGCAGCCATCGCGCCCTGGCCGAATTGGCCCGCCTATCGGCGCCACGGGCCCACGTGCGTCGCGGTGGCCTCGTCATGGAGGTGCCTGCCCAGGAGGTCCGGGTCGGGGACGGCCTGCGCCTGGAGGAGGGGGATCGGATTGCCGCCGACGCCACCCTCACCGAGGCCGTGGGTTTGTGGCTGGATGAATCGCTGCTGACGGGGGAATCCTTACCCGTGGGACGCCAAAATCCCGGTGAGCGGCTCCTGGCTGGCTCCTTGGTGGCCAGTGGCCGCGGTTGGGCCGCGGTCACGGGGGTCCAGGGGGCCACGGAGCTGGGCCGGCTGGGTCGCAGCCTGGCCACCGTTGAACCGCCGCTCACCCGGCTGCAACGCCACACCCGTCGACTCTCGACCCGGTTGACCGTCTGGGCCCTGGGGTTATGCGCCACTCTGGCGGTCCTGCAAGGAGCCCTCAGCGGCGATTGGCCCCAGGCCCTGTTGGCGGCCCTGGCCTTGGCCCTGGCGCTGTTGCCCAACGAAATCCCCGTGGTGTTGGCCCTGTTTCTGGCCCTGGGGGCCCTGAGATTGGCGCGCATTGGTGTGCTGGCCCGGACCCCCTCGGCGGTGGAGAGCCTTGGCAGCGCCACGGTGCTGGCGGTCGACAAGACCGGCACCCTCACCCAGAACTGCATGGCGGTTCAGAACCTGCTCACCTGGCCCGCTCGCCAGCTTTGGCAGGCCGGCATGCCCCTAGAGGAACCCTTCCATCCCCTGCTGGAGTGGGCCGTTCTGGCCAGCCGGGGTGATCCGGTGGATGCGATGGAATTGGCCCTGCAACGGTTGGCCCAGGCCCACCTCCAGGGCAGCGACCATCTCCACCCGGAGTGGCCCCTGGAGCGGGACTACCCCTTGCAGAGCGACCTGCTCGTGTATTCCCAGCTCTGGCGCGATGGCCAAGGGGACTGGCAACTGGCCGCCAAGGGGGCTCCGGAAGCCATCGCCGGCCTCTGCCATCTCGATGCAGAGTCGCGGCAGGCCCTGCTGGCCGCCGCTGATCACCTGGCGGGCCAGGGCCTGCGGGTGCTGGCGGTGGCCACCGGCGTCCATGGGGTGCAGCTGCATGGGGGCCAAACGGCCGCCAGCCAGGGAGCCCCCCCGATGGGGTCCATGCCTATCGCTTTGAGCCGGTGGGGTTGGTGGGCCTGGCGGATCCCCTCAGGGCCGATGTGCCCCAGGCGATCGCCATCGCCCGCCGGGCCGGCGTCAGGGTGGTGATGATCACCGGCGATGGCCCCGTGACGGCCCGCTCGATCGCCGACCAGGCCGGTCTCCCCGGGGGGCCCGTACTCAGCGGTGCCGACCTGGAGGGCATGGCCCCCGATCGCCTCAGGGATCTGGTGACCCAGGTGTCGGTGTTTGCCAGGGTGATGCCCCAGCAGAAGTTGCAACTGGTGCGGGCCCTGCAGGCGGCCGGCGAGGTGGTGGCGATGACCGGGGGTTGACGCGGGACAAATGCGTCCAAATTTACAGATAATGACACCATCCTAATGTTAACTGAATATACTAAGTTTAGAAAAAAATAACGCTTAACAATGGCCTACGCCAGCAGTATCCAAACCGTCAACGACCCCAACGGGATGGCGCATGCCTTCCTGGAGAACGACGGCCTGCTCTGGGAGTGCCAGTGGAACGCCGAGGCCGAGCGCTGGGATCAGGCCCGGGTGGTACCGGGGGCCTACGGCGGCGAGAAGCTGCAGGCCTTGCTGGTGGACCACCTCTGGCCCACAAACGGGAACAGTGGCAACCAGGCTAATAACACGCCGGGAATCGTACTGGCCTACCGGATTGGCACAGGCGATTCCGCCAAGGTGTACGCCACGCTCGGGCGCTGGGACAGCGATGGGCAGCTGAGCTGGAACGAGCCGCTGCTGCTCGCTGGCAGCGGCATGGTCACTGAAGCGATCGGGCTGCGCAGCAGCGGCGATGGCACATTTGAATTGGTCAGCCAACGGCGAGAGCCGGCTGCGGCAGATCCAGGCAACACGCTGCAAACCGTCCTTGGAGCCCGCTCCGACAGCGAGCTGATCAAGCAGAGCTTCAGCGTGAGCGGCAGTGATGCAACTGGATATCAACTCGGCAACATCACCACAGGCGAACCAGACCCTTCCCCCGCAGAGATCACCCCCACCAGTGATCCAGCCCCTGTGGCACCGGCTTCAGCCACGGCTGGCAGCACCGAGTTCAGTAGGGCTGATCTACTGCTGGCACCAGAGCCAGCCACAGCGCTGTTCAGTGCACCATCACTGTTGGAAGCCCAAAGGAATTTTCTACGCGCATCAGCCAATGGCTTGGGATCGCCATTGGGAATTGGATGGAGTGGTGGGTTCGGTATAAGGGCGGGGAATCCGCAAGGACAGTACACAGGGGTGTTTGGGCTAGGCGCACTAGGGCAGACACGAGCGCGCTGGCAGCTTGTTATCCCGAATTCGTCGCCGCAGAGCGATTGGCTTCCAGGAAAAAACTTCCGAGCATCATTTGAACCACTATCTGATGCCGTAAAACTTTATAATCAAGGGGAAGGGGCGCAGCTAGGCAATCGGGAATATAAGCGTAGCGTTGGGTTCGTGGGCGCCTTTGGGACGTATGGATTTGGTACTCAAGTCACAAGGAATGACATTGGCATCACCTATATCATTGAAGGCAAGAAAGAGAGGGGAAAAGTCGGTAAAGTTCTAAGTTTTGCGGAGAAGGGTTCTGCTGGCGCGATCCTTAAGCAAACGCGAAACTACTATACGTTTCTAGCAAGCCTGCAAACAAAGTACTACTTTGACAGCTTAAATGTATTCAGCCCGCAGGGCTTTAATCTCCAAAAGGTTAAAAACACCTTCTCTGCGACTGTTGGCTGGGATCACCAGGTAAGAGAAAGGTTGGAGACAGGAGGGTACTTACAGTACTCATACGG
>CAMCQR010000125.1 GCA_945877115.1 Synechococcus sp. UW140
CTGACCCGCGAGGTGACCGTGGCGGTGTTCATTTCGATCTGGGTGCTGGTGATGCTGGGCTCGGTGATCAATGCCCTGACCATCACCCAGCCGGTCAAGGAGCTGTTGCGGGGGGTGCGCTCGATCGCCGGGGGCAACTTCAACACCCGGATCGCCCTGCCGGTGGGTGGCGAACTGGGGGAATTGCTGCAGGGTTTCAACACCATGGCCTCCCAGCTGGAGGACTACAAAGCGGCCAACATTGAGGAACTGACCGCCGCCGAAAGCAAGCAACAATCCCTGATCGCCACCATGGCGGATGGGGCGGTACTGCTGGATGCGGAGGGTCACATCGTGCTGGCCAATCCCACCTCCCGGCGCCTGTTCCGCTGGGAAGGCCGCACCCTTGAGGGCAACGAACTGACCGACGCCCTGCCGGAGGTGCTGGCGATGGAACTGGATGGGCCCCTCCTAGCGCTCATGAACGGAGCCAAGGACAGCACCGATGTGCGCTGCAGCTTCGGCGAACCGACCCGCACCCTGCGGATCGTGCTGCAATCGGTGCGGGATGCCAGCGGCGAAAGCCTCAAGGGCATCGCCATGACGATCCAGGACTTGACCCGCGAGGTGGAGCTGAACGCGGCCCAGAGCCGTTTCATCAGCAACGTCTCCCACGAGTTGCGAACCCCCTTATCCAACATCAAGAGCTACGTCGAAACGCTGCACGACTGCGCCGACAGCCTCACGGAAGAGCAGAAAACCGAATTTCTAGGCATTGCCAACGCCGAAACCGACCGTTTGACCCGGCTGGTGAATGATGTGCTGGACCTCTCCCGGCTGGAATCGGAACGGGCCTGCCCGCTGGAGTCGATTGAGTTTGGTTCGGCCATCGACCAGACCCTGCGCACCTACCGCCTCAATGCCCAGGACCGGGGGGTGAAGTTGGTCTGCCAAAGCGACGACGACCTGCCGCGGGTGCTTGGCAACTGGGATCTACTGCTGCAGGTGCTCGACAACTTGGTGGGCAACGCCCTCAAGTTCACCCCCAGCGGCGGTCAACTGACCCTGAGGGCCTATCCCTGGCCTGACCTCTGTCCCCTGCCCGCCGCCCAAGGTTCCCTGGAGGGGCCGAGTTGCCTGCTCACCTCACCCCTGCCCCGGCTCAGGATTGAGATCGCCGACACCGGCTACGGCATCTCCGCCGCCGACCAGGAGCGAATCTTCGAACGCTTTTTCCGGGTCGAGAATGCGGTCCACACCGAGGCTGGAACAGGCCTGGGGCTAGCCATTGTCCGGGGCATTCTCGACAAACACGGCACCCGGATTCAGATGGCCAGCGAACCTGGGGTGGGTACCACCTTCTGGTTCGACCTGCCCCTGGAATCCTCCGACCTCGATGAACTGGCCCTGCAAGCCGAGCGGCTTAGCAGCGAACAGGCATCGCTCGCCACCAACTGGGTCGCCTAGGCCGTGGCCCCTACACCGCCCCCCCAGTGACGCCCCTGCCACCACAGCTGGTGGGACCCGAACGGCAGGCCCAACTCGCCAAACTGGGTTTTCTGGCCGGCCCAATCCCAGCGGGTAGCGACAGGGAAACCTCCCTGGCGACCAGGGATTTCCAACGCCGGGCCCGGCTGCGGCCCGATGGCATCATCGGCCCCCGTACCAGGGCGGCCCTGGATGCCGCCCTGGCCCGCCCTGGCCTGACCCCCAGCAGCCCCTACCGACAGTTCAGGCAGCAGGGCGAAGACCTGCAGGCGCAAGGCCTGGCCAGTGACGACCACCTGCCCCTGCTGGATCGGGGACTGGCCGGTTCACCCTTCGCCACCTCGGTGCCGGCTTATGCCCATCAGCTCGAACAGGTGCCCCCCGATCTAGTCCCCTATCCGGCGGCGAGCCCCGGCTTTGGCCCCTACCCCCGCCGGGGCCAGGCGCCAGCGATCTTGTCGGGACAAGCTGGCTTTGGCGGCCTGGAATTCCTCAGCGAAGAGGTGGCCCAGGCCTGCGTCGCCATCGGCAGCTTCGGTGCCGACCAGCCCCTGCGGGTGCGCTGGTACGGCCGCCAGGCCCAGAACTGCAATGTGCAGTTCTGGAGTGCCACCAAAATCGCCGCGGCCCTGCATGTGCTCTGCCAGGCCAACCGCCGCAGCCCCATGACCCCGATCGGCGTCTGTCGGATCGGCCCAGGGGGCGGGGGTGGGTCGGAGGGACTCCCCCAGAGCCGCACCAGCGGCGAAGGTTTGGGCGAAGGCTTTGGCGACCTGTTTCGCGAGATGGTGAGCTATGAAAAGGACGCCCAATCTCCCGGCCACTCCAATGCGGTGGGGGCCCTGTTCAAGACCCTGGTGAACCCGGGCGAGGAGAACGTGCAGGAATGGCTGCGGAAGCTGGCGGGCAACCCAAGCCTGGTGCTGATGGGCCGCTACGGCACACCGAGCTATGTCGAAAACGGCGCCCTGTTCGGCCCCCCGGGGCTGCTGGTGGGTTACCGCCAACCGCCCCGCACTCGCAACCTGGTGAGCGCCGCCGATCTGGTGCGGCTCCTGACCCTGGTGGGCTGGCACCGCCAGCTGGGGCCCGACCAACGCCTGGCCGGCGCCCAATGGACCAGCCTTAAAACCGTGGTGGCAGGCCTGGGCCACGACAGCGCCCGCTACATCGATGCCGCCCTGGAAAACCTGGGCCTGGTCGATGCGGTGGAATGCCCGGTCATCCTTTCCAAGCTGGGCTACGGCGCCGAAACGGCAGATCCAGAGATAGACGCCCTCACCTACGCCGCCTTTGCCCAATTCATCGACCGCCGCAGCAGCCCACCACGGCAACGCAGCTTCGCCCTGGCCCTGCGCATCCCCACGGCCCCCGGCGCCGGCGTGCGCCATGACGCCCGCATGGCCACCGAAGTGACCGAAATCGTGCGGCGGGTGTTTGCGGAGGAGTTGGGTTGAGGCCCAGAGACCAACAAGGAGAGCGTCATGGATCCATGCTTGCCAGGATCCATGACGCCAAATCCATAGGATCCTACTGAATCGGCTGGAACATCAAGCGGTCATCAGCTCCAGATGACGCTCTCCGGCTGTCAGATGTCAATCAGGTTGACCGGTGAGCGGGTTTGGTTTTGGCCCTACGACTGGGCTGGAATGCAGACTTGAACTGCATCATGCGCAGGCCTGTCGCGGCGCACCAATCCAGTTGCGTGAGGGGGTATTGATGCAGCCTGTGGACCAGTTTTCGTGTCGCCGGTTTGGCTCCCTTTGCTGGAGCGGTACTGCTGTTGATCGTGCCCGCCATGTCGTTCGCGTCAATTACGTTGGCGGGTCGCCTGGATTCCTGGAGACCCGTGCAGCAGCTGCCTTCTGGCGGTAGCTCTCGCCTTTGAACCCGATGATGTGGCAGTGGTGCACAAGCCGGTCCACTGCCGCCACAGACATGGAGCCGCTGGGGGAGATGTCGTCCCACTCCCGGAACGGCTGATTGCTGGTGAACAGCAGGGATTTGCGCTCGTAGCGGTGGCAGATCAGCTCAAACAGCACCGAGGTCTCCAGCTCGCTGCGCCGCATGTAGGAGATGTCGTCGATCACCAGCAGGGCGTAGCGATCCAGCTTCTGCAGCAGCAGCGTGGTGGCGGGGAAGAAGCGGCAGGCCTGGTCCTGCGCCGCCATCGCCATGGTGATCGCAATGGCCAGGTGGGTCTTGCCAACAACGCTGGGGCCAAACAGCAGCAGGTTTCCCCCTGCAGCAGCCTGGTGGTTTGCCGCGCCAGGCCCTGGAGATCCTGCCAGTGGCGGGGCTCGAGGTGCTGGTGATCAAGACCGACGAGACCCTTCTTCCAGGGGAGATGGGCACCACGGAGCAGGCGCTGCTGGCAGACGATCTGCCGCTGTTCCAGTTCCTGTTCACAGAGGGCGTCGAGGAACTGGCCCGGGCTCCAGCCCGTCGCACCGATAGGTGCGCTTTGCCAATCCGGCCTCAACCTGTTCGGCCAGCGTCTGCCAGTGGCTGCGGAAGCGCTGCTGCAGAGTGGAGAGGGAAAGGTCCTGGCGATGCTGGGCTTGCTCCAGGTAGGGGTGCACCAGCTCAAAGGAGGCCACCCGCACCGCAAAATAGAGGGCCTCAGCCATCAACCGGGTCGCGCCATCGCGATTGCCGCCGGCTAGCAGCTGTTACCAAAGTACCCACCAGCGCTGATCAGGAAACAGGTGGCTACTTAGCGGCAATGCAGCCGCACCGTGACCTGGCGGCCGATCAATGTGGGCGGCACCGAGTAGATGGCCTGCCGCACCTCGATCGTGCTGGTGCTCCGCACCCGCACCGTGAGCAGCTCGTAGTCGGCAAAGCGGAAGGCCGGCAAGGAACCGAGATGCTCGAGTTCCTGCTCGTAGCGCCGCTGCCGGGGGGCGTTGAGGGCGCTGAACACCTCAGCGAGCAGCTCGCCGTACTCGGCGGCTTCCTCGAAATCGCAGCTGCCACGGAGGATCAGCTTCTGCTCCAGCCGCCGTTTCACATGGCCATGCGGTGCCTCGAAGATGCCGTTCTCATGGGCCAAACCGCGGTTGTTGCGGCTGGGGGAAAGGCCGTAGTGGGCGCAGAGGGCCTGGAAGCGTGAGGTGTTGTCGAGGGCGTAGCTGCCGTCCCGGTTGCGGCTGGCGGCAGAGAGCCGATCGGTGCGCAGCTCCTTGGGCACCCCGCCGCAGGCGGCTTGGGCATTCTGCAGCCGCTCCGAGAGGACCACGAAACTCTCGCCGCCATGGACGATTTGCCCATAAGCCCTCCCACTCCAAGTCAGGCGGTAAGGTCGCGCTCCTCCGAGTGGTGTAACTCAGGAGGTCCTGTGACCCTTTCTGGAGGGTGAACAGGAGCAGTCAGAGGATGACTGCTTGGAAGCTGATTGCGCAGCTCCTTTATCCACTATGAACCCTGATCGCTGAATTGGCAACTCAGCGATCGATGTGTTCTGTGTTGATCGAGAGAGGAGCTGTTGCGCTTCAGCTGGTCCTTGCTACCGGCTGGGCGGTCGGATCAGCATCGGTGAGATCCAAGGCCTCTTGTGGCTCCAGGATCTTGGCCATGGTGGCCTCGGAGTAGAAGCGGCGGCGCTCCAGCTGCCATTCCTCCTGCTGCTCCTGCAACTGGCTGCCCACCAACCGCACGATCGCGGCGTCATTGGGGAAGATGCCGACCACGTTGGTGCGGCGTTTGATCTCCTTGTTCAAACGCTCCAGCGGGTTGGTGCTCCAGATCTTGCGCCAGTGCTCCTGCGGGAAGTGCAGGAACGCCAGCACGTCGTCCCGGGCGGCTTCCATTACCGGCACGGCGCCGGGGAACTGCTTGCGCAGCATCTCGGTGACCCGCTGCCAGTGGGCTCTGACCTGCTCAGGCTTCTGGATCACGAACACCGCTTTCATCGCCGCCGCCACCATGTCCTGGCCAACCTTTTGGACATGACTCAGGAGATTGCGCAGGAAGTGCACTCGGCACCCCTGCCAGCTGCTGCCCTGGAACATGCGCTTGATCGCGGCTGTCAGCCCCAGGTGGGCATCCGAAATCACCAGCCGCGTGCCAGTCACGCCACGCTCTACTGCTTCGCAGAAGCCTGCGGCTATGAGCGAGCCCAGAAACTGACGCCAGAAGGCCTCGGCCTCGCTGTCGCCCACGGCAATGCCCAGCACCTCCCGGAAGCCGAGGGCATTGATGCCGATGGCGACCACCACCGCCCGGGAGTCCACCTGCAGGTTGCGGCCCAGACGTCCGTGAAGGTAGGTCGCATCGAGGTAGACGTAGGGGAAATGGGCATGCTCCAGTGGCCGGCTCAGAAAGGCTTTGACTTGCTCATCAAGGCCCTGGCAGATGCGGCTCACCTCAGATTTGGAGATGCCGCTGTCGCCTCCCAGGGCCTCCACCAGGGCATCGACTTTGCGGGTGGAGATGTCGCAGGTGTAGGCCTCCATCACCACGGCGTAGAGGGCCTTGTCGACCCGGCGGCGGGGCTCCAGCCAGTCTGGGAAGAAGCTGCCCTGCCTCAGTTTGGGGATGGCCAGGGTCAGGTCCCCCACCTGGGTGGTGAGCAGCCGC
>CAMCQR010000126.1 GCA_945877115.1 Synechococcus sp. UW140
CTATCAACGCATCTGCGCTTACGAACTGGATGATCCCAGCCATGAGTTCGGCTTTCTCGCCCATCTGATGGGCGCCAACGGCTGGAGCCGATCGTTTGCCCTGCGCGCAATCGAGGAATACCGCAAGTTTGTGTTCCTGGCCCTGGTGGTTGACCATCAGGTCACGCCGTCCGACCAGGTGGATCAGGTGTGGCATCTGCATCTGCTGTGCAGCGACGCCTACTGGAACGACTTCTGCCCGCGGGTGCTGGGGCGGCCGCTGCACCATCACCCCGCCAAGGGCGGCCAAGCAGAACGGGAGCGATTCCACGAGCAGTACCGCGCCACGATTCGCAGCTACCGGCAGCACTTCGGCGAGCCCCCAGCCGATCTATGGCCGCCGGCGGCTGTGCGCTTTGGCCGCGATCTGCAGATGCAGCGCGGCCCGATCCGTCGACCGTTTCGGCTCTGGCGCGGCGGGCCGGTCTGGCCCCGGTGGCGCTGGTCTGTGCCGATGGGCGGGATGATGATCGGCCTCGGGGTGATCGGCAGTGCGCTCGCCTCGGCGGCCGCAGGGGCCCGCTCCAATCCACCCCCTGAGAGCGGAGAGCCGCTACTGGGCTTTCTAGTCATACCTATAATTTATATCATCACCTTGGCAATAAGTTATATCTTTGCTTACAGATTTCTACGTCCGTTGCTGCTCCAGCCAAGCAGCCTTTCCAGAACACCCCAGCTGGATGATGACCACCTTGCTTATCTTTCTTTTGGGCCAACCCGCGTGCTTGAGCTGGGCCTGGCTTCGCTAGTACAGCAAGGGGTTTTGCGAGCCGATCCCAATAGTCGCGAGCTGGTGCTGATCGGCCCAATGGATGAGGCCATGCCGGGCATTGCCCAGCAGGTGCTCACGGTCTATCGCCAGCTGGCATCCAATGGCCTAACAGCAGTAGCCTATGCTGAAATCGCAAATCTTTGTCACTACAATTTAAATTCACAACGGGAATTTTTACAGTCCAAAAAGTTGTTGCTGATGGGTTTGGCGAAGACGGTTAACCAATTGAGTTTGCTGATATTGCCGCTCCTGATACTTTTTGTGTTCGTCGGATTATTCAAGCCAAATATTCCATCGCTTCTGGACTTTCTCCTGCCTTGTTTCCTCGGATTTTGCTTAGGTATCATGCAGCTGAGTGGCCGTACCATTTGGGGTGACTCTGTGCTGGACCGTTATCACAGCGCCTCCACTCACGCAGATCGCCTGCAACGAATTGCCCTGCTTGGGCCTGCCGCCATGACCAATGGACGGCTAGATGATCTCAGGAGCCTGATGATCAAGAAGGTTGAGGCGCCTAGCGCTACCGGCTGCGGCTGCGGCTGCTGAAGGCGCCCTCCTCCATCACCGGCGGCTGGTAGGGATCAGCCGCAACTCTTGCCGGGCGATACGGATCAGAAATCCGCAAAGCTTGGAATGGCAAAGGTTGATCCCAGGCCTGTAGGCCCTGTTAATCCCGGCAAGGCACAGCGAATTTCTCGTTCAGACGCTGGGCGAACACCGCTATGGTGCAGGCGGCCCAGCCCTGCAGCAGAGCAACCTGAATCAGCGATGACGCGCTGAATCCATGGGGGTCGCGTCAGGGGTAAAACCATCCGTAAGTCCGAATCGATCCCCATGGCAACTACACGTACCCCCTTCACAATGAAAGCCTCCACACCCTGCTTCTGGATCTTGCCGGGAGTGCGCCAGGGAATCGCCGCAGTGCTGCTGGGAGCATCCCTGATCCACCTGGTACTTGGTTCGAGAGCTGCCGCACAGTCCGCAGATCGATACGCCGAAGCCCGCCGGGAGATGGGTGAAGATCTCTACCCCGCTTACCGCATTTTAGAGCGCTTAATGCAGGTCAATCGCATCGCCACCCCGATGGCGATCACCCTGGGCAGCACCAGCCCGGCTGACTGCCAGGCCACAGCCGCCAATCCAGCCCCCTGCCCCACCGGCACCCCGCTCCCCAGCGGGCTGCCAAAGGACGCCACCCTGGCCTGGGCGGTGCAGCTGATTGCCGCCAGCAATTCCCTAGGCAGTAGTCAGAAGCTCAGCAATGGCGGCTACATGCTCCGCATGAACAAAGCCACCGTCGACAGCCTGGCGCTGAAACCGACCCAGCTGGCTTGCGTGATCGCCCAGGAGCTGGCCCACGCCACCCTCGATCAACCCCAGCGATTCCGCACCAGAAGCCTTGAGCTCGACAGTCAGACCGCCAGCCTCATTTCCGCCGCCGTGAACAACGCCCACACGGCCCAGCGCAACCGCGACACCTGGATGACCATCGCCATGGGGCTGAGTGCTGTGGGCAGCGGTCTCAGTGCTGCGGGGGGAAATCTGAACCAGGGCAATCAGGCAGCAATCGACAACCAGTTCAGAGCTTTCACGATGTTGGCCGATGCCAAGGCCGGCGGGCAGGTGTTCCAGACCTATATCACTGCCTACTATCCAATTTTACGCACCAATGCCCCCCTCTCCTTGGCCGCCATTGCCGGTATGGAGGGGCTGAGCAACAACTTCGTGAAACGAACCCAGAAAGATATCGATCTCTATCTTGTTGACTATCGCAAGCAGCTGGAAACCAGCCAGCAGCAACTGTTACGGGAGGCCGATGCCCGCAGCGTCGAATTCGTAGCCAGAGCCTCCATCAACCCCCAGACCTGCCTGGAGACCCTCTCCTCCGATCCGCCCCAAGATGCCCAAGCGGGACCAACCGCCGACAGCACCCCAGCTGCCCCTACGGAGCGCCGCAAAGCCCTGCAGGCAGCCATCAACGCCTTGCCAGCAAGCCTGCGCAACGCCGACAAAAAACCCCTGGTTCCCTACCCACCCCTGGCCTATTGGCTGGATCGCAACACCAATACAATGAGTGTTTTCCCCACTGGCACCGTGCCGAAGCGGCCAACGGCCCGGGACAAAACCCGATCGGTGGAAAGTCTGCTGGGCAGATAAGCCCGGCGGAGTGTCTGTTGGCTGATGTTGATCGGGATCACTGTTTGGCCCTCGATCCACAGGATTATCTGGCCTTGGTGGACTCCACCTCACCCCAACTCCCCCAACCGCCCCCGCACCAGCTCCGCCTGAGCCCGAGCTTCCGCCAGATTCGCCTGGCATTCAGCCACCACCTCCGGCGGCGCTTTGCCGGCGAAGTTGGGGTTGGCGAGGCGACCGGCCAGGCCCTCTAGGCCCAGCAGCCCCTCGATCGGCAGCGACACCTGCGGCTCGCCGCTCACGCCGGCCGGGGTGCGCTGGGGGCCAGTGCCTACCGTGGCGTGACTGAACACCGCAGGAGCGCTCCGTCAGAGCCCATGGACCAGGCCACCCACAACCGGATCGTGAGCTTCCTGTGGGGCATAGCCGACGACGTGCGGCGGGATCTGTTCAAGCGGGGCAAGTATCCGGATGTGATCCTGCCGATGTGCGTGCTGCGGCGGCTCGATGCGGTGCTGGAGCCCAGCAAAGCGAAGGTGCTGGAGGCGAAGGCCCGCCTGGATGCGGCCGAGATCAACGAGCAGGCGGCGGCCTTGCGGGCGGCGGCAGGGCAGGCGTTTTACAACATTTCGCCGTTTGTGCTGCGCGATCTCACCAGCCGGGGCAGCGAACAAAAACTACGGGCCGATTTTGAAGCCTACTTGGAGGGATTTTCAGAGAATGTGCAAGATATCATGGAGAATTTCAAATTCCGCAACCATATCCCTACTCTTTCGCGCTCCGATTCGCTCGGCACGCTGATCAGCAAATTCCTGGATCCACAGGTGGACCTAAGCCCGGCGGCGCTCGACAACCACGCCATGGGCACGGTGTTCGAGGAACTGGTGCGCCGCTTCAACGAGGAGAACAACGAGGAAGCGGGTGAGCACTGGACGCCGCGCGATGCGGTGCGGTTGATGACCACGTTGATGTTTCGCCCGATTGCCGCCTTGGTGAAGAGCGGCACCTATCTGCTCTACGACGACGCCTGCGGCACCGGCGGCATGCTCACCGTGGCGGACGAAACGCTGCGCGAGCTGGCGGCGGCTTTTGGTCAGGAGGTGGTCACCCGCCTTTATGGCCAGGAGATCAACCCGGAAACCTATGCGGTCTGCAAGGCCGACATGCTGCTCAAGGGGGGAGGCGAACACGCCGACACGATCATGGGCGGCGCCGAGTGGTCAACGTTGTCGCACGATGCCTTTGCGGGGATGGTGTTTGATTTCATGCTGTCCAACCCACCCTATGGCAAGAGCTGGAAGAAAGATCTAGAAGCGATGGGCGGCAAGAAAGACATGAAAGATCCGCGCTTCCAGGTGAACCATCGCGGCGAAGTGCTATCGCTGGTGACGCGCTCCAGTGATGGCCAGATGCTGTTTCTGGCCAACATGGCCAGCAAGATGAACCATGACTCACCCCTGGGCAGCCGCATCGCCCAGGTGCACAACGGCTCCTCGCTGTTTACCGGCGACGCTGGCTCAGGCGAGAGCAACATCCGCCGCTGGCTGTTTGAGAACGACTGGGTGGAGGCGATCGTGGCCCTGCCCCTGAACCTCTTCTACAACACGGGGATTGCCACCTATGTGTGGCTGCTCAGCAACCGCAAAACGCCAGAACGGCAGGGCAAGGTGCAACTGATCGATGCCAGCGGCTGGTTTCAGCCGTTGCGCAAGAACCTGGGCAAAAAAAACTGCGAACTGGGCCCGGCCGATATCGAGCGGGTGATGGCGGCCTATGACGCGATGGAGGAGAGCGAACACGCCAAGGTGTTTGCCAATGAGGCCTTTGGCTATTGGAAGGTGAGCGTGGAGCGGCCGTTGCGCCTGCACAGCCGCATCACAGCGGCGGCGATCGAGGCGCTGCGCACCGCCTCGGGCGACCGGGAGATCCGCGCAACGTTCTGGGACGACTACGGCGATGCGCTGCTGAACAATTTCGCCGGCCTGAAGCCAGAACTGGAGCAACGGTTACGCGACTGGAGCTCCAGCGATGACGCCGCTGAGGACGTCGACGATGGCGCTGACGACGAGGGCGACAGCCAACCCAGCGGCAAGGGCGGCATCCCCGAGAAGCGCCGCAAGAAGCTGCTGGATCCGGCCACCTGGCAGCGCGATGCCCAGCTGGCAACGGCGGCCGAAGCGCTGCGGGAGTTATTCGGCGAGGAGCTGTTCGACGACCACAACCATTTCCGCAGCGAGGTGCAGAACGCCCTCAAACTGCAGGGCCTCAAGCTCAGCGGCATAGATCTGAAGTTGCTGCTCAAGCAGGTGAGCTGGCGGGAGGAGAGCGCCCCGCCGGTGATCGCCAAGGTGCACAAGGGCGGCCGGGTGGCAGCCGATCCCCTGCGCGGCCTGTTTCCGCAGGAGCTGGGCGGCAAGGCCTGCGTGGTGGAGTACGAACCCGATGCAGACCTGCGCGACAGCGAGCAGATCCCACTGCTGGAGGAGGGTGGCATCGAGGCCTTCCTGGAGCGCGAGGTGTTGCCCTACACGCCCGATGCCTGGTTCAACCCGGAGGCCACCAAAGTGGGCTACGAGGTGAGCTTCACCCGCCACTTCTACCAACCCAAGCCCCTGCGCACCTTGGCCGAGATCGCCGCCGACATCCACGCCATCGAAGCGGAGGCCGAGGGCCTGCTGGATGGGCTGCTGGTGGGGGCGGGGTGAGGGATGCCATACGAAACACTGCGTTTAATATGGAAACCTGTGGCGTCCATGCGAAAAGCTGACCGACGCATCGAGCTGCTGGATCTGGTGGGGGAGTGGCTGGAGCAGCATCAGCGCAAGGATGGGCAGCAGCCCAGGCTCTATCCCACACCTGAGGGTGGTGTTGAAGCGGAATGGCGGATCGGCAGGCTGGATCTATCAATTGAGTTCGATCCCAGCAACGGGATAGCCGAGTGGCATGCGTTGGATCTCGACCAAGGCACGGTGGACGAGCAACGGGTCGCTCTTCAAGACCAGCCGGGGATGCAGGCGCTTGGCACCAAACTGCAGCGTATATTGGCCCTTGGCGATCAG
>CAMCQR010000127.1 GCA_945877115.1 Synechococcus sp. UW140
GTGCCCGTGAGGTGGTCCAGTGCCTCGGCTCCACCAGGGATGCCGGCGCTGGGGCCGATCTCAAACCAGTCGGGTCCCACCGACACCTTGGCCCCCAGGCCGGCATGGCCCGTGGGGGCGACCCCAAAGCTGCGGGCGGTGGCCTCGGAATGGAGAAAATTCACCAGCACCCCTTCGCTCACCAGGGGCAGACATTGGGTGGGGGTGCCTTCGCCATCAAAGCGGGAGGCGCCCACATTGCCCGGATGCAAGCCATTATCGCGGATCGAGAGGAAGGGCACCGCTAGGGGCTGGCCCAGGGACTCCCGTTTGCTGAGGCTCACCCCATCCAGCACCGCCCGGGCATTGAACAGGCTGCTGAAGGCGCCGATCAGGTCGAGAAAGGCCTCTGGCGAAAAGACACAGGTGTAGCGGCCGGTGTCGATCGGGGCGTAGTTGAGGTGGGAGATGGTGCGTTCCGCCGCTTCGGCGACGCAGCCTTCGACGTCGAGGTCTTGGGCGCCGTAGGCCACCCGCATGGCGCCACTGCTGCGGGGTTTGCGACCCGCCTCCTCGGCGCGAGCGTAGAGATAGAGGCTGGCGGTGGTCAGCTCCTGGTGGCGGTAAGCCCCGTCACTGTTGAGATAGAGGCGTTCGCTGCTGCGTTGGCTGAGACCGTTGTAGGGGACGGTGGCAATGGCCGGATGGCGCTGCAGCAGGTCGGCTTCGGCGCCCTTGAGGGTATCCAGCAAGGTGAGGATGCTGACCGTCTCCTGAAGCGGTTGATCGAGGGGCGGTAGGGGGGCCGTGGCCAAGGGTGAGAACGCCGGCACATCGTCGGGGTTGCCGAAGTCACTTGCGGCCCGGGCACCGGCCATGGCCCGGGCCAGGCCTGAATCAGAAAGATCGGAGGTGGAGGTGATGCCGACCAACCCAGCCCCATTCCAAACCCGCAAGGTGATGGCGCTGCGTTGGGCCCCTTTCATCTGCTTGGCTTCGCCGCGGTCCACCTGCACCGAGGTGTCGGTGCTGCAGCCCGCCCCCAGGTCCCAGCGGCCGACGCCTTCGTCCCGCGCTAGGGACTCCAGGCGCTGGCGCAATGACGCCCCATCGAGGGAGGCGGGAAAATCGGTTCGGGTGGTGTCGGAGGCCATCGTCAACGCCCCCCCACGGTGATGGTGTCGACCTTGATGTGGGGCTGGCCGACGGTGACGAAAATACTGCCGCTCACCGACCCACAGAAGCCTGCGGCCAGTTCCAGGTCGTTGGCACACATGGAGATGCGGGGCATGACTTCCTTGGCCTCTCCTATTAATGTGGCCCCTTTGACCGGTTTGGTGAGCTGGCCGTTCTCGATCAGGAAGCCTTCTTCCACTGCAAAGTTGAACTGGCCCGTCGGTCCAACGCTGCCCCCCCCCATGGACTTGCAGTACAGGCCCTTGTCAATGGAGGCGATCAGGGCGTCGGGGGTATGGGGGCCGGCGGCGATATAGGTGTTGCGCATGCGGCTGGCCGCGGCGAAGGCGTGACTCTGGCGACGGCCGCTGCCGGTGCGCCCGTGGCCCGTGCGAATCTCCCCGGCCCGGTCGCTGAGGAAACGGCGCAGGATGCCGTTTTCGATCAGCACGGTGCGCTGGGGCGCCATCCCCTCATCGTCCATCGCCAGGGAACCGAAGGCCCCATCGGTGAGGCCCTCGTCGATGGCGGTGACGGCGGGGTGGGCAATTTCGTGGTCCAGTTCGTCGGCAAAAGGGGTGGTACCCCGTTCGATCTGGGTGGTTTCGAGCAGATGGCCGCAGGCTTCGTGGAAAATGACGCCGCCAAAACGGTTCGCCAGCACCACCGGAAACTGGCCCGCTTCCACATAATCAGCCCGCAGCATGGTGGCGGCGCTGTCACAGAGATCCCGAGCGGAATCCTCGGCCTGCCATTGCCGCAGTTCATCGGGACGGCCATGGGAGCCGTAGCGGCGGCCCAGGCTGGCGCGATGGTCGCCATCGGCGGCCAACACATTGAGACCCAGGGATTGGTGCAAGCGGATGTCGTGGGCGTGGGTGCCATCGCTGGCCACCACCAACACATCCTGCCAGTTGCGGGCATAGCTGCCGCGGCGCACCTGGAGGTGCTGGCCCAGGCGGTTGAGATGGTCGGTGCCCTCCAGTAAGCGGGTGGTGGCCTCCTGCAGGTTGGGGCACTGGGTGAGCCAACCGCCCTTGGCGATCCCATGGTCCACAAGGGGCGGAAGCCCTTCGTAGGTACTGGAGGCGTGGCTGGTGCGCAGCAAACCCAGCATGCCCAGCGCCTGGTCAAGGGCCGTGAGCAGACCCGATTCGCTGAGGTCATTGGTGGACACGAAACCGTCGTAGCGGCCCCGGAACACCCTTAGGCCCGCCCCCATGCCGAAGGAGGGACTGACGCTGGTGATGGTGTCCTGTTCGGCTAGGACGCCGAGGGCATCGGTGCGTTCTAGAAACACCTCGACTAAGTCCGCCCCGGCGGCGACCCCTTGGGCCAAAAGCAATTCGAGGCGGGGGCGCCAATCGGGGTTGGCGAGGCTGTCGTTGGGCCGCAGGACAGGCAGAGATTGAACCACAGCGGAGCTCAGCGGACGGCCGGCTGGAACCGGTCGCTGCGGATCGGGGCCATCAGGAAGAGGCGGACCATTTGGTAACCGTTGGCCGCCCAGTGGGGCAACTTGCGCAGGGCCTGGAGGGGGGCCGGGCCGCCGCTGGCCGCCACCTTGCTGAGGGCCTCATTGTTGTCAACCAGATGCTCAAGGCGGCGCCAGAATTCGGGTTTGTTGACAGCAAGGACCACAGGAAAGATGCGGGCCGACGTCTCGTTGGTTTTTTCGATGACGTACTTGTCGTATTGGCGAGCATCCAGGCCCAAAGCTTCGTAAAACTCTTTGCGGGCTACATCCCTTACATACATGGTGGCGAACACAGCCAGCAGGAAGAAGCGACACCAGAGACGGGAAGCCAGACCATTGACGGTTTTGGGCTGGGACTTCATCAGGGCGTCAAAAAAGTCGCCGTGGCGATTTTCGTCCTGACACCAGTTTTCGAAGAAATTGAAAATTGGGTAGATCTTGCTTTCGGGATGCTTTTCCAGATGACGATAGATGGCGATATAGCGCCAGTAGCCGATCTTTTCAGAGAGATAGGTGGCGTAAAAGATATAGGCCGGTTTGAAATAGGTGTAGGCCTTGTTGGCCGTCAGGAAACCCAGATCGAGTTGCAAGCCGAAGTCAGCCATGGACTTATTCAGAAAACCGGCATGGCGGGCTTCATCCCGGGCCATGTGGGCAAAGCACTCGGCCAGGAGAGGATTCTTGGTCTTAATGCGCCGGCTCATTTCTTTGTAGAGCAAGAAACCGGAAAACTCCGAGGTGCAGCTTTGTTCGAGAAATTCAACAAAAACGCGGCGGGTCTCGGGATCCAGCTTGTCTGCGGCGCCAATGAATTCGTCATTGCGGACGAAATGGTGGCGATTGTAATCCTTGCGGAATTCTTCGCAGATCGCTTCCAATTCGGCCTGGTTGGGCTGCAGATCCATCGCCGCCATGGCGGCGAAATCGGTTGTATAAAACCGTGGCGTCAGAATCGTGTCCTTGGCCGGATCCTTGATTTCAGGACCCGGGAGGGTGCCAACCGGCTGGCCGGAGACGGTGCTGGTAGGGGCGGGGGCTCCGGTAACTGTGGCGGCGGGAGGCACCATCGCGGGAGTCGGTTCAAGCTTGGTAGCAAATCTAGGCGGGCCAGGGCCGCTCCGGCGCCTATGTGAAGCGGTGCACGACCATCAGTTGGGGCCGAGCCACTTCTGACCATTGAGCCGTTGCACCAGCCGGGAGACGATCAGGGCCAGGCTCATTTTTTTTTCGTCGCTCAGGAACGGCTCCAGCAAACTCGGCACGCTGCCCCCTTCAGCCAGGGCAATCGTCTTGATGGCGCCCAGATCCGGGGTGGCAAAGCAGAGCCAGAACCGCCTTTCCCCCGGCAGATCCCCCTGGACCTTCCAGCAGTTGCCGCCCACCACCGGCATGGGTCCCTCCTCAAAAACGAGGGTTGGGGCGGGACCGCCATAGGCCTGGCATTCCTTGGCCAGGGCCGGCAACAGCAGTTGGGGCACAAACTCATTAAAGGGCTTGTCTTCCGGTGCGGGGGGTTTGGCCTTGGCGGCCCCAGCGGCCGCTGGGGTCTTGGCCGCAGGAGTCTTGGCGGCAGGGACGGTGCCTGTGCTGGAGGGTTCGCTGCCGGCGACGGGCGCCGCTGCGGCGCTTACCGCTGGCGCCTCAATGGAAACCCCGGCTTCCGCCGCAGGGGCGGAGTGCGGGCTGTCGGGCGAGGCGGGGGTCGAGGGTTCAGCCACGGAGAAAACTCGGCGAATCAGCGTGGATTAACTCTAGGCAGGCCCCCGCAAGGGTCCATACCTACCAGTCTTCATTGGCCGGGGAGTCCCAGTCGTCCGCCTCAACCTCCGACTGGGGTTCGCCATCCGGCGAGCGGGACCTGGGACCGGCGGCCCCGGCCGGGGCGGAGTGGGGTCGGCCCCCATCAGGGCGACGAATCACCCGGAAGGGCACCGTCATGGTGGGCAGGGGGTCGCCAGGGGCAGGGTTGGGAGCGGTGGCGGCGCCGGACTGGCTGGGGCGTGACCCCCTGCCGTAAATCTCGGTCCCATCCGGGTCCCGCCTCGGTGCGGCACGCCCTGGGCCTGGGGAGGAACGACGATGGCCCCCGGCCTCCGGCGATGTTGTCTCCCACCTCGGTGCTCCGCGCTCCAGGCGTACCCGTCGACGCAGGGCGGCAGGCGGCTGGCGCAGGGCCAGGGAGGTGCCGGCACCACTGAGAACAGCCCCACCTACTGCTGCTCCGGCGATCCAGGCCCCCAGGGGAAAGGCGGGACTACTCCAGGTGAGCAGGCGCAGGCTCAGGGCCGGCGTTGGGTTGAGGGCACCCAGAATGGTGGCCGCCAGCAGGGGCGACAGCAGGGGCAACAACAGCAGACGACGCAGCAAGGGCGGCAGGGTTCAGGGGGCAGGGGGGGACTGGCTGGGGTCCTGGGCGACAAGGGGCAGGGGCCCCTGCCAGCGGCGCAGGGATCCCAGGTCCATGCCCAACCCATCAAAAACGCGGATGACCAGGAAGTCCACCATTTCCGCCAAGGTGGTTGGCTGGTGATACCAGGCCGGCACCGGCGGGGCGATCTGGGCTCCCGCCTCGGCCAGGGCGGTGAGATTGCGCAGATGCACCAGGTTCCAGGGCAACTCCCGTGGCGCGATCACCAGCGGACGCCCCTCCTTGAGATGCACATCGGCGACCCGCTCGATCAGGTCTAGGGCCACCCCACTGGCAATCCGTCCCACGGTGCCCATGCTCGCCGGCAGGATCACCATTCCCCGGGTGCGATAGCTGCCGCTGGCGATCGCCGCCGCCTGGTCATTCCAGCGGTGGCAGCGCAGTTGGCCGGAGGTTTCGCCGGTGCGTTGGCGCCAGAACGCTTCCTGGGCTTCCGGTTCGGATGGCACCCGCACACCCATCTCCGCTTGCCACACGGCGATGGCGCCCCGGCTGGTGACCATCTCGACCGTCTCGCCGGCCTGAAGTAATAGGGCCAGGGCCCGTTCGGCCAGCGGCTGGGCCGAGGCCCCGGAAACGGCCAGGACGACCGGAAGGGCCGAAGTCATCAACGCCGTCTCAGGATTCGGCCAGGGCCAGTTGACCCTGCTCGAGGGCTTCAGGGGTGAGGGGAAGCAGCGATGGGTCGTCACCGCCTTCTGGCGGTCTGCCAGGGTTGGGATCCGCTACCACCAGATCGATCTGGTTACGCAGGGCGTCAACCTGCTGAATTTCCACTTCCACCATGTCGCCAAGCAAGTAGGTCCGGCGGGAGCGGCGGCCGACCAACTGGTTCTGGCGCGAACGGTATTCGTACCAGTCGTCCTTAAGGGAACTGACATGCACCAGGCCTTCCACCTGGGAAGGGG
>CAMCQR010000128.1 GCA_945877115.1 Synechococcus sp. UW140
TTGTCGACCATCAGCTGGGAGGGCTTGTGTAGGCCATTCCGTCCTGAGGGCTCCACGGCGATCCGCACCAGGGGAGCCTGCCTGAGGGTGCTGGTGAGCGGGCAGAGAGTGACGCTGGGATGGGCCTGAAGCCAACGATCCGCGGCACAGAACGGCTGATGTCATGCGGTCCAGCGGCAGCGCCCCATCCCTCACCCCAATTCAAGACAGGCCAACCCATACACATCCGCCAGGCTGACCAGGGGCTGGACGCCCCGGTACATGCGCAGGGTTTCCGAGATCGGCGCAAAGCCCAGGCGCCCCATCAAGGCGCCGGCGGCGGGGTTGGCGCCGGGCGCATCCAGCAGCACCACGCCCCGATGGCGCTCCAACAGTCCCCGCAGCAACTGCTCCGCCAGAATGGCATCGTCGGCCAGCAGGGGCCCGATGCGCCAGCCGGTTCCCTCCCTCAGCAGGCAGGGGCGGATGCGGCCGAAGCCATGGCATTGACCCTGCCCATCGACCAGGGCCAGCACCGTGCCGGCGGGATGGTGCAGCCAGTCCCGCAGGAAATGGGGGCGGGGCGAGGGTTCGCGGCTGGCGTCGTAGGCCTGGATCACCCCTTCCGGCAGGCTGGTGGCGTCGACCAGCGCGAGCTGATTTTCCAGGGGAGAGGCGCCTTGCCTCTCCCAGCCGTTCAGCTGCCAGCGGGTGGTGGTGGATGCGGATTGGAAGCCCCAGCCGGCGTAGTCAGCGATCCGATCGGGTGCCGCTTGCAGGCCTACACAGGCCACATCATTCAGGTGGTCGAGGGCATGGCGCCAGAGCTGGACGCCGTAGCCCCGGCCCCGGTGCAGTGGGGTGACCAGAAAAAGACCGATGAAACCGTAGGCCTGGCTATAGCGCACACCGGCAATGCAGCCGATGGGGTCCTCCCCAAGCCAGCCCACCCACAACCCCTGACGATCCGTCTGGCGATAGATCGCCACATCGCCCTCCCCCGGACAAAAGCCTTCGGCTCGGGCCCAATCGGTGACTTGAGAAATGTCGCTTGGCTCCAGGGGCCGAATCGAAAACTGAGGGGGCATGGGGTAGGAAGAACGACAGCGAGGACCTAGGAGAACCGGCCGCGAATCCGCTGACGCAGGCGCCGAGACCAGGCCAGAGCCATCCCTGAGCCTGCGACAGGCAAGGGGGAAGGAACGGAGGTTGGCGTCGGAGCTGCTGGATTGCCAAACATCTGAATGGCATCAATTTCTTCCCATGCGGTTAAATTATGGTTGGTATCGGTATAAATCTTCAATCCATAGGTAAGGGTTGGGGTTTCTACCCAAGTAAAGATGGCTTCGACTGGTGCACCTGGCTGACTCAGGTCAATCCCTGTCCAGACCGTTTGAGCATTGAAATTTTGATCTAGAGCGTCGATCTGATAAACAAAGCCATTGCCGTAGGTTTCACGTATCACGCTTCCGGTGGAATAGACCGGCTGCGGAAAGCCTACCGTGATGAATTCCAGGGTACCATTCATTGGACGCGGAGCCCAAGCCGTAATGATATCCCCATAGCTGAAGGTATCAGGCTGACCTAGTGCCTGATAGGCAGCCCAATTAGGCACGGAGTATTCTGAACTGAAATCGATGACTTTATCGGCATATTGGTATAGGTTGGCTTGGGCAGGTGCCGAGTAACCGAACATGCCAAGGACGGCTAGGAAGGCCATGCGGCTTAGGCCACGTTGAAGTTTGATGGGGCTGAAAGGCCAGCGAGGAAAAATGTGTCTATTTAAGTTAAGCATGGTTGATGATTAAGAGAATTGCATTATTATCATCTCATGCGGATAAAATTTACGTCAGATAACTAATACTTGTTTAAGATTTTGTTTTTTTTAAAGCAATTATCTTTTCTCCCTATTGCAGTCAATTCATGCGTGACAGATTTCCTTCGCTGTGGCATCGCTTCACGAGTCTTCGTAACTACCGGAGCCAACTCCCCCCGAGGCCGAAACACTGACTGACCGGAACCCCGAAGAGGCTTTCCGATCCCGCCCAAAAAGCGGATCGGACCATGGTTTGTTATTCCAACATGGACTCAACATCGATGATCGGCAATCCTTGATTCGGCATTGCCCCATGGCTAAGAAATTCGCTTTCATTAGCGGATTTAGAATTAAATGGGTATGAGGCAGAATGTCCCATGAAGATCAAATTCCTAGAGGTTATTACCTCGATCTATAAATCCTTAGTATGATGCGCTGATTTGTGATAGGTCGCCACGCTAAGAGGGCCATAGCAACTCTTGCGAGTTTTCAGTTGCTGAATATAAAGTTAATGAATGCAGTATCATTGATGCGATCATAGAAACTGAGAATCATCTTCCATGGGACCAGGTTCTTACTAAGTTGCGAACTCCCCAAACAAGGTCCCCTTTGCCAAGCCCTGCAGACCCAAGCAGAACAACTAAAAAATCATCTCACAGCCCAATCCAATAAAAAACCTCCCCGAAAGGGGAGGTTGGAAAGCGAAGCAGGAAAACTCAACCAGCGGCCTTATTGATCCGGGCACGCAGGCGGCGGGAGAAACCCAAGGCCATGCCAGCGCCGAAGATGGGCATAGGGCCAGGTACAGGTTCGTTAGAATAGGGTTTCGTAACAGGAAGGGTAGAAAGTGAAGGATCTACCATCATGTAGCTGTTACCCAAATCATCCTGCACCAGGATGGCATTACCAGACGAGTTGTTGTCAAACTGCTGTATCAACTGCTCAACACTATAACTCCACCCCGCTGGCAGAGCTAGCTGGCTATTCATATAAGCCACGTCTTGGAGATTCTCATATGTTAGGTTAGGGTCTATGAACCTCGCGTAGGACTGCATCACGTAGAGATTCCCCGATGGATCCACTAATTCAAAGATCAGGTTGTTTGCGAAATAAGTCCACGTCGCATCCCTTACCACGTTCGACGGGGTATAAGCGAGCCCACTAATATTTGTATTGAAACCAACGAATCCAAAGGTTGTAATAGGTACATTAGGCTCGGGTACATCGAGGACAAGATACTCATTAGTTCCAGGAGGGATATTCTCGATTGCTTGATCGTAAATCCAATTACGCGGCCAGTCCAAAATGATTCCAGTGGCACCCGAGGGCAACCCATACGGATTTCCAAGATAATAAGTAGCATTGTAGCTATCCATAATCGCCTGGCCTGTTAAAGTCGAATAATAAGGGCAAGTATTATAGCCTGTAGTATTAAAAACCGGCAGACCAGATGGAGAGTTCGGGACTTGCAGAAGAACCTCGCAATATTGGTAATTGAACATATCTGGCAAGTAGGTTGGGCCTGAGGAAACTGGGTATGCGGCCATCGCAGCCGAAGCTGAAATAAGCGAAGCCGCTAATAATGCACCAGAACTTACCCGGGCAGCAATTTTAAATTTAATCATTTGGTGTTTGGGGTTTGAATTTTGTTTGTTGACATTGTCAGATTATCTAGGCCAAAATTTTTTGTGTGATATTTAATGTTGATTTTATTTTTCTCTAGTGATCTTTTGGTACCCCCCCCCATATGGGGGGTATTTCGAGATGTCGAGTCCTGGTCGATCGGAACTCTGATAACATTTTGATGGATTTTATTTTTTCTTAAAATGGTTCAAATTTCTTTGACGAATTCTCTCTCGCCATCAAGTTCACTCTTGAAATGGTATGAGGAAGATGCCTGCTTAAAGGTTAAAGCCTTGCAAGCAAATACCACTATCTACAGTCCTTGGAACTATGACCCAAACGGAGTTATTAGTTCCTTTAACTATATTCAAGGCATTGGAGCTGGAACTTCAAAAAATACTTACACTATTGTTGGCACTTACGGCCAGTTAGACAATGGGGCTGTTGGGGTCGTCTACCAGGGATCCATTTCGAAGGAATCTGGTCCGAGGGGGATGGCCTCTACAAGCTTCCCTTCTGGAGCTTCGACGCCAACCTCAAACCTGCTGGTGCTGGGTTAGCGATCGTGCAACGCCTCAAGAATGGCGAGTTCAGCGACGCCACCTGGATTACTTTCCCCAATCCAGCCGGTGTGACGGTGTACACCAACGACTCGGTTTGGGATAGGGCCAGCGTCGGCGGCCAGATCAGCATTACCAATCCTGGCGTGTTCACCACCTACGCCGCCTTTACCAGCATCAGCTGAGCGACGCAAACGCAAAAGTGGCGGCGAGTCCATTCAATTGGTCGCACCGCCCATCTCAACGTTCCCCGTTGCTGGCCGCCGCCGGCAGCACTTGCCAATAGCCGTTGGCAGAGGTCACCACCTGCAGGGGGGTGTTAAAAAGGCCGTCAGGGGACCGTCCCTGATCCGAAGAGTTGCAGCCAGGACCCCTGGTAGGTCGCATGCCGTGCCCGCTGGTCGCTGCTGGGCCCGCCGGTCGCTGCTGGGCCCCCTAATCTCCTACTAGTGCTCGGAATAGGCCCACCACGGTTGAAGCACCCCTCCGCGCCCGCCCTGCGCCCCCAACCCCGGCTGGATGGGCTGGTTCAGGTGCCCTTAGGCGCCAACGGTTGGCGCACCTTTCTGAGGGTTCTGGGGCCCGCCTACCTGGTGGCGGTGGGTTACATGGATCCAGGCAACTGGGCCACCGATCTGGCCGCCGGGTCCAGTTACGGCTACCAATTGCTCTGGATTGTGGCCCTCTCCAGTGCCATGGCAATGCTGCTGCAGTCGTTGTGTTGCCGGCTGGGTATCGCAACTGGGATGGACCTTGCCCAGGCCTGTGCCCGCCTCTTGCCCAGTCCCTGGCGCTTGCCGCTGTGGTTGCTGGCGGAAGTGGCGATCGTGGCCTGCGATCTGGCCGAACTGGTGGGCAGCGCCATTGCCTTGCAGATGCTGTTTCGCTTACCGCTGCCTTGGGGTGTGGCACTCACCGCCGCCGATACGTTGCTGTTGCTGGCTTTGCAGCGCTTCGGCATCCGCCGCCTGGAGGCCCTTGTGATTGCCCTGGTGGCCTTGATTGGCGGATGTTTTGTGGTGCAATTGCTGCTTCTGCAACCGAACTGGACTGAAGTGGCCCAGGGATTTGTGCCCCAGGTGGCTACTTTGAAAAATGGTAATCAGTTATATCTGGCGGCCGGAATCCTGGGGGCCACGGTGATGCCCCACAATCTCTATCTACACTCCTCCCTGGTGCAAACGCGCCAATGGCCAGAGGGTGACGGCTCGCAGCGGAAGGCCCTGGGTTTCAGCATCCTCGATACCGCCGTCGCCCTCAGCCTGGCCTTCATGATCAATGCCTCAATCCTGATTCTGGCGGCGGGTCGTTTCCATGACACCCAGCTGGGACCGGTCACCGACCTGAGCCAGGCCTATGACCTGCTTTCCCCCAGCCTCGGCACCTCCCTGGCCAGCACGTTGTTTGCGGTGGCGTTGCTGGCCTCCGGCCAGAGCTCGACGCTCACGGCCACCATGGCGGGCCAGATCGTCATGGAGGGTTTCCTGCACATCCGCTTGCCCGACTGGCAGCGCCGCTTGCTGACCCGCAGTCTGGCCCTGGTGCCCGCCCTGGCCACAGTGATATGGCTGGGTGATCAAGCTACCAACCCGATGCTTGTGCTCAGCCAGGTGGTGCTCAGCCTGCAGTTGCCCTTCGCCGCTATCCCGCTGGTGCTGTTCTGTAGTCGGCCCGAGCTGATGGGATCGCTCAAACCCCCCCTGTGGGTGCTACTGGCCAGCTGGGCCTGCGTAGCGGTGATCGTGCT
>CAMCQR010000129.1 GCA_945877115.1 Synechococcus sp. UW140
CTGGCCCCTGGCACCAGTCTGAGGGCATCCCGCAGGGGCCTGGGCAGGGTGAGCTGGCCCTTAGAGATGAGCGTGACAGTGGTCATAACTTGCTTGGAAGGCGACTTGCCTTATGCGCTGCCGCAGTTTCAAAATGCCCGCAGCAGACCTCACGACCCCATGAACCAGCAGCGCCACCAGCCTTCGCTGCTGAACCGCATCGCCCGGGTGTTGCTGTGCCTGGTGTTCATCCATGCCGTGATCGGCAAGTTGATGGGCTTTGCCGGCGTGGCTGGCGCCATTGCCGCCAAGGGATTGCCGCTGGCCCCCGTGCTGCTGGTGGCGGCCATGGCCCTGATGGCGGTGGGTTCGGCCCTGGTGATAACTGGCTGGAGAGCCCGCCTAGGGGCAGTGCTGTTATTGCTGTTCCTGGTGCCCACCACCTTGCTGTTTCATGGCGATGTGGCAGAAAAGATGGAGCGGATTCAGCTGTTCAAGAACCTGGCAATCATGGGCGGCCTGCTGCTGGTGGCCGACCAAGACGGCAAAGGCTGAGTCTAAATATCTAAGGCCACGGCCCGACGGCCGCAGCACATCAACGGTCTGGGGGGACGGGCTGGGTCCAGCGCCGGTAGAGCCAGACCCCGCCGCCGCCCCAGAGCAGGCTCCAGAGGCTGAAGGTGGCGGCGGTGCCGAGCTGGCCGCCCTCCAACGAATAGACGCCGGCATTGATCAGACCGGCATCGATCAAGGAGCCGCCGATTCCCCAGCCCAGCACCCAGGTGATCATGAAGCCAATGGCCTGAAGGTTGCCGGTCATGGGAGTGGGGAGGCAGGGGGTCCATCAAAGGTGGCCATCAAAAACCCCCGGGGTTGCCGGGGGCTAGAGCAGGAACCCAGTAGAGGGTCACAAAGGGGAGGGAGCCTTAACGCCGCCGTAACTAGGGTTCGTCGCGATCAACCGAGGCCAATTTGGTGCAAAATGCCTTGGCCGGTGAGGAGCTCAGTGCCGAGGCCGATCACGAAGCCCAGCATGGCTAGGCGGCCATTCCAGGTCTCGGCGAATGCGACAAAACCGAAACGGGAAGTGGAAGTGGAGTTGGTCATTGGTTTTTTGAGTTCGATGAACTAACTGTAACAGCATGTGAAGCGAATGGAGCATGGCGGGTTCCCGCATGCTTAACCAGCGCTGTCGGCACCTCCATTCACACAGAGGCTGACAGCCTGGAGCAGCTGCACCGCGAGATCCGGGATGCCGTGCACTGCCACTTTGAGGAGGGCTAGGTCCCGCCCCTGACCCGGCTGCAACATGGGCGGCAGGAGCCGTGAGGGTGGGGTGAATGACTGGGGCGGGGAACCTTGAGTCAGTGGCGATCCGCCATACCTCAACGGGGTGGTGCGGGCCAGCGTGAAGCGGCGGGTGCCCGTGGTGATGACACCGGCGGAGGTCCAGACGGTGCTGCTATAGCTCGACGGCACACCAGCCATCGTCTGTCGACTGATCACGCCGCTGCGCAGCCATCTGGAGGAAGTGCGGGGCCTGCATGCCAGCGATCTGGCGGCGGGATTGGGGAAGGTCGTGGGCAACAGGGGCGCCACCACCTCGATGGCTCAATCGTTCAAAAAGAGGTTCGCCGGGCCGTGGTGGCCTCTGGGATGGCAAAGCCGGCGAGCTGCCACACCTTCCGACACTCGTAGTGGCTCCGCCACGCTGGCCTATGGCCAGGTAGGGCCACCCACCTGCTGGAGCGAGGGGCAGACATCCGCACCATCCAGGAATTGCTAGGCCACAGTGACGTGCGCACCACAATGATTGACACCCATGTGCTGAACCGGGGCCCCCTCGGCATACGGAGCCCCGCCGATCTGCTCTGAGCAGCCAGGGGCACCTTTGAGCATGCATCTCGGTTCCGGAGTTTCACACCGAAGCGACAGCCCATGGGACCAGGAAGGGCTGCAAGGCAATGGGTCTGGACTGAAGGTCCTCAGCGGCGCCGATCCATAGGCGGCGATATCAGGCTTTGAGAAGCTCCCAGGGCGGCAGCGACAGCACCTGCCATTGATGGAGAACCGTTCACGGCCCCAGGATCGGCGTGCATCTCGGTTCCGTTATGCACCAGGCCACAGGCAGGACTTTGAGGTAAAATCCCCTTCTGAACAGGAGTACCCCAAAAACCATGGCAGAAATGGGGTTGCATAGGCGGCGTTTTCAACACCCGCGTGAATGGATCACGGAACCGCCTATTTAGTAGTTAGTTTGACGCGGCAAAGGTAGCTTGCCTCCTGTTGCCGCTCAGGTTTCCGGCTAAGATGGCTTAAGGAGCTGCCTCATGTCCATGCTGATTGACGAGAAGCGAAAAGAGATCGCAGAAGCCTGCCAGAGATACGGTATAGAGCGCTTATTCATCTTTGGCTCTGCCCTCAGAGAAGACTTCAGACATGGAGACAGCGATATTGATCTTCTTGTAGAGTTTGGCCCTATTGATATCTCCAAGAAGTTTCATGCTTACCTAGGGGCTCGTGCTGCATTTAGCAAGATCCTTCAGGCTGAGGTTGATTTGGTAATGAGCGGCGCCGTGAAAAACAAGGTCATCGCTAGCGAGATTGATCGGACCAAGAAGCTTATTTATGGCGCGTGATCTATCTGCGTATTTGCAGGATATCTATGATGCCTGCGTTGCGATTGAAGACGTGACTGAGGCTGTCTCCTTGGAGGAGTATCGAGCCAGGCGTGCTGTCAGGTCATCAGTGGAGCGTGAATTTATCATCATTGGCGAGGCTCTTCGCAGAATCAGCGATCTTGATGAGCGCTTATTTCATTCTATTTCAAATTCAAGGGCTATCATTGATTTCAGGAATCTCCTAGCCCACGACTATGGTGCCGTTGACGACGATTCGGTGTTCGGCCTTGTCCACTCCGATCTGATTCTCCTAAAGGAAGAGGTGGGCAACCTTCTCCGCGATTTGTTTGGCGCAAACTAACCCTGCCATCCACCTGAGCCGCCGCCGTAGGCCTTCTGCTTTGCTACCCGCTCCCTTGCGGCTAGGTGATGGCCAGCGTTGGGCCTCCAAAACCGCCGGGCCGCCATTCTTGCTACAACTCGTCAGACCCCGTTCCATGGAGTCCACAATGAATCCTGAGCGTTTGTTCAAGGTCACAGAGTTCCTCCAACCAGCAGACGGTGAGCCCATTCGCTCAGTCATTACCCAGTCGGCAGACGCAGCGGTCGTTGCTTGGTATGTCAAGCCCGGCCAGAGTATCTCGGCTCATATACATCCTGATGGCCAAGATACATGGACCATCCTTTCAGGTTGCGGCGAGTACAGCGTCAGTTCTAACGGGGAGACCATTGCCATCGCCAAGGGAGATGTGCTGGTAGCCCATCGCCGAGAAGTTCACGGTGTGCATAACACCGGGCAAGAACCGCTTGTCTTCGTTTCTGTCGTCTCTCCAGCAGCATCGGGCTTCAAGCCGGTGTAGTTCATCATGAGCGAGATACGTAGCTTCAACGTTGAGGTGCAATGGTGGCATGTTGGAGATTCGGATCAGATGTTTATCCCTGGGAAATCCAGGTGATGTCCGTTCAGTCGGAGCCCTCACTGCCTACCCGGGACAAGAAGCAGTACGCTTTGACGTACGGGCATGCATTGCAGCGCCATGACCACCGTCTCCGCCACAGAAGCCCGCAAGCGGCTCTATGCCCTGATCGATGAGGTGGGGCAGTCCCACGAGCCCGTGCAGATCACCGGTAAGCGGGGCAATGCCGTATTGCTCTCGGAAGACGACTGGCGCGCCATCCAGGAGACCCTGCACCTGGTCTCAATCCCCGGCATGCGCGAATCGATCCTCACGGGCATGGCCACCGATGTCTCTGAGTTGAGCAGCGAACCGGGCTGGTGAACTGGACCGTCCTGTTCACCAAGCAGGCCCAGAAGGATGCCCGCAAACTCGCTTCGTCGTCGCCTGCCCTCAAACAAAAAGCCCAGGCCCTGCTGGAGCTGCTGGCCCACGCCCCCTACATCCAGCCACCGCCATTCGAAGCCCTGGTCGGTGAGCTGCGAGGGGCCTGCTCACGCCGCATCAACATCCAGCACCGGCTCGTGTACCAGGTGCTGGAGGAGGAGCGGATCGTGAAGGTGCTGCGCCTCTGGAGCCACTACGAGTAGTCGCGCGCGGCAACAGGAGGCACGGCCTCTTCACCCTGCAGTCCAAATATTACTCAGTCGGGGCATCTTGCCACTGGCGTCTGATTGCCGGCGTAGTTAATCCAGCTCTGGGGGCTTGGAGTCGGCAATAGGGCATGGGCTTCAGCGCTGATCGGCTTGTCGATAAACAGCATTGCGCTGCCGCTTTCCCACCGCGCTGACCCGCACCAGCTCCTGGCCATCGGCCAATCGGGCATCGGCAAGGCGACCGAGCTCCAGATCGTCCACCAAATCCATCAGCTCCTCGTAAGCCCTGGCTGGTACGCAATAAAAAGCAGGCTCATTGCGGTTGAGCACCGCGACGGCCATCCCCTCTCCTGCAGCCACAGTAGCCATGGGGTTTTTCTTGTGTTCCGAGATGCTTACGGCGGTTTCGGTCAGCACGCGGTGTGCCATCAGCGGCTCAGACCAGAAGCAAATCTCATTCTAGGTCGTTAAATAGGTCGATGAGCAGGTCTGAACCTATCCATTTGGGCCAAAACGCAAACCCCTATTAAAAAAAGCGGGCGGCGGGAATCGAACCCGCATCATCAGCTTGGAAGGCTGAGGTTTTACCACTAAACTACGCCCGCAACAGTTCGTTTGTATCACCCGGGCCGGCCTGGTGGCCAGGTCTGGGGGATTGGACGAACATCTAATCCATTATGGCCTTTGCAGGCCCCTCCGCCTTGTCCGTCCCGCCTACCCCTGCCCCCCAGCCCCTGGAGCCACTCCCCGAGAGCCCCCGAGAGCCCATGGAGGGCCTCGCCACCTGGCTTGAGGACGGCCCCAAGGATGCCAGTGAGCTGGCGCCCGCCCGCCAGCGCCGCCTGTTGCTGTCCTACGGCCTGGGGGATGCCGGCACCGGAATGGCGGCCTCGCTGATCGGCTTCTATCTGTTCATTTTCTATACCGCCGCCGCGGGCCTGCCGGCCTGGATGGCCGGTCTGGTGCTGATGCTGGCCCGGCTCTGGGATGCCGTTAACGATCCGCTGGTGGGCTGGCTCAGCGACCGCACCCGCAGCCGCTGGGGGCCCCGCTTGCCCTGGATTGTGTGCAGCGCGGTGCCGTTGGGGTTAGCCATGGCCGCCATGTGGTGGCTGCCGCCCGGCAACAACTGGGTGAAGGTGGTGGTGTTCGTGCTGATCTCGATCGTCGCCAACAGCCTCTACACCTGCGTCAACCTGCCCTACGCGGCCCTGGCCGCCGAACTCACCACCAACACCGAGCTGCGCACCCGCCTCAACACCTCCCGCTTCACCGGTTCGATCATCGCCAGCCTGGTGGGCATCGTGCTCGGCGGACTCCTGCTCAAGGATCACAACAACGCCGCCAGCTTTCTGCGGGTCGGCATGATCTCCGGCGTCCTGATCACCCTCTCCACCCTGGCCTGCGGCTGGGGCATCGCCCCGGTGGCGATGCGCTGCCAGCAGCCCCCCCCCTCCCCTGGCGCCACCCGCCGCCTGCTGCGTCAGGTGGGCAACAACCGTCGCTTCGTGATGGTGCTGGGCCTCTACCTGCTGCTCTGGTGTGCCCT
>CAMCQR010000130.1 GCA_945877115.1 Synechococcus sp. UW140
CCAGTGGCTTTGGCCTGCTCAAGAGCCAGCGCCCACCGGTGCCGGTGGACTTTGATGTCGCCAGCCTGTTGCGCCCGTGATCGGTCTCGACACCAACGTCTTGGCCCGCTACTTCGTGGAGGAAGCCGACGCCGACCGTGCCACCGCAGCCCAGCGTCAGGCGGTGCGCCAGTTGATCGAATCCGGTCAGGAGTTGTTTCTGCCCAAGACCGTGGCCCTGGAGCTGGAGTGGGTGTTGCGCGGCTATTACGGCTTTGCGGTGGAGGCGGTGCTGCAGGTATTCGAGCAGCTCCTGAATCACACCTGTCTCAGCGTCGAAGACCGGCCGGATCTGGAGCAGGCGCTGGCCGGGTTGCGGTCCGGCCTCGATTTCGCCGACGCTCTGCATCACGCCAGTTGCCGCGACTGCGAGGTGATCGCCTCCTTCGATGATCGTGGTTTTGCCCGGCGCATCCGCCAGCTCAACCTGCCGCCTCCGGTGGTGGTGCCAACGGCCCGCTGAACCGCAGGCTCCAGGAGCCTGCTCGGGGTGCTGATTGCCGCGGCCCAGGCCAACCGCAAGCGGCGAATGGTGCTGGTGGGATCAATCATCCTGGTGGCCGTTCCCCTGGCTTTGCACGTGGCCGTCCTTGACCTGCAGCTCATGCCCTTGCTGCTGCCCCTGGCGGCGCTGGGTACCACCGCCCTGGTGCGCCGTGGTTGAGATCAAGCCGCTGTCGCTTGGCTGGATCACCGCCGCGGCCGTGATCAGCTTTGCTGCTCTCGCCGCCCAAGAGGCGCTGCTCGATCGGTAATCGAAAAGGCAAACGATGGAGACAAGTCACTCAGCTGGCGGCTGGGAGCCGGTTTTATGCAGCCCGCGCATAGCTCTCCTTCTTCGCAGGAGAAATAGGCCAAATTTTCCAACTCGCCATAGGCTCATGCCATCCAATCCCCATGGAGAAGGCCCTTTTGGCTGACGCTGCGCCCAGCCAAGTGCCAGGATTGGCGTGGTGCTGCCTACTCTTATCTTTGCCACGCCCAGCGCCGCAGACGCCTCGCTACTGCCTGAGTTTTACGGCTGCAGGCCTGAGGCCCGATCTGGCTGCTGTGATCGCGAGCATCCACCTCGATGAGGGGGGCGACTGGAGCCGCACTAAAGCAGCGGTTCTGCTACGCAACGCCCTGCAGACCCGTTCCGCCAACACGGGCAAGCGCCTGGAATCGGAACTGCGCCAGCGGCTGCAGCGGCTCAACGGACCACAACTGAAGCTGCTGGCGAGGGGATCAAGCGATGAGCGCAGGGCCATGGCCTGGCTGGCGGTGCTCAAGCGCATTGAGATCGCGGCGGACCTGGCGCGGCAGGTGTTGCAAGCGAAGCTGAGCAACCAGGACCCCGAACTGCGTCGCTCGGATATGGCGGCCTTCTATGAGGACTGCGAGCGTGATCACCCTGAGCTGGCGGCCCTGGCGCCTTCGTCTCAGCAGAAGATCCGTTCAGCCCTACTGCAGATGCTCAGGGATGCCGGTCTCCTGGTCGGCAAGGCGGGCAAAGGGGGAACGATTGGCATGGTGCAGCGGCCATTCCTCTCGCCGCAGGTGCAGGCGCTGGTTGCCAGCGACGATCCGGCCCTGATGGCCGGTTTCCTGCTCCACGCGCCCGCCAAGCCCCCAGCCAAGGCCCCCGCCAAGCCCAAAGCCAAGCCAGCCGCCAAGCCTGCAGCCCCTAAGGCCGCAGCGGCCCGGAGGGCGAAACCATGAACAGCGTCAGCGGCCTCGACAAGCGCCTGCAGGAGGTGCTCACCCGCCCCGAGTTCCTGGAGATGCGGGGGGTGGCCAAGGAGGTGCCGATCTTCATCCAGACCTACAGCCCCGCCGACGAAGACCCGCTGCGGGTGGTGGTGAAGGGAGCCGAGCAGTTTCTGCGCAAGCAGGGGCTGCGGGTGAAGCAGGTGGATCTGTTTGAGCTGGTGCTCCAGCTCTTGGAGGCCAAGGGCTACCTCGATGTGGTTTTGCAGGAGGAGGCGAGCTGGAGCCGGAGCGACTTGTTCGACACCCTGCAGAACGTGGCCGAACCCACCAAGGCCCTGGTGCCGAAGCTGATGGAGGCCCTGGGGGACGACACCCAGATCAGCCTGATCACCGGCTCAGGCCGGATCTACCCCTTCCTGCGCACCCACACGATCATCGAAGCGCTGCAGCCGGCAATGGTGCGCCATCCAGTGGTGATCTTCTTCCCCGGCGAGTACTCCCAGGACGCCGATGGCGGCTCCTACCTGCGCCTGTTTGGCACCAGCACCGCCAGCAAGATCGAAAACCCGCATTACCGCGCCACCAACCTCGCCTACTTCGACATCAAGAGCTCATGACTGCCACCACCATCCAAGGGCTCTTTGCCAAGCCAGTTGACCGCCCGATCGACGGGGTGATCAAAGCCGACGATGAGCGCCATCTGCAGGTTGAACTCGACGAGTACGTCGTCACCCGCGAGGTGAGCAAGGGGCTGGGTGCCTTCACCGATGCCTACCTGCACAACCCCACCGCCAATGGCGTCTGGATCTCGGGGTTCTTCGGCTCGGGCAAGTCGCACCTGCTGAAGATGCTCTCGCTGATGCTCGACAGCGAGAAACGCATCCCCTCAGAACAGGCTGGCGAGCAGGACAGCCGGCCGGTGGAGATCCTGCTGCCGAAGGTGGAGGACGAGATCATCCGCGCCGACCTGAAGAAGGCAACGGCGATCCCGGCCCGCAGCTTGCTGTTCAACATCGATCAGAAGTTCGATGGCATCGGCGGCACCCACGAGGCACCGATCCTTGAGGTGTTCATGAAGGTGCTCAACGAGCTGCAGGGGTACTACGGCAACCAGGGCTATGTGGCCCAGTTCGAGCACGACCTCAACAAGCGCGGCCAGTTCGAGGTGTTCAAGCAGACCTACCAGCGGGTGAATGGCCGCAGCTGGGAGAACGACCGCGATGCCTTGGCCACGGTGACCAAGCGCAGCTTCGCCAAGGCCTACGCCGAGCAGTTCGGCGGCAGCGAAGATGACGCCTTAAAAGTAGTAAGCGATGCCAAGGACAGCTACCGCCTTTCGATCGAGGGTTTCGCTAGCCGGGTGAAGGAGTACCTCGACAGCCAGCCGCCGGGTTTCCGGCTCAACTTCTTTGTGGATGAGGCGGGCCAGTTCATCGGCCAGGAGCGCAGCCGCCTGCTCAACCTGCAGACCGTGGTGGAGAGCCTGGCCACCGCCACCGATGGCCGGGCCACGGTGTTCATCACCTCCCAGGCTGATCTGGAGGGAATCCTGGGCCAGGTGAAGTTTGAGCAGGCGGATGACCTCAGCAAGATCCAGGGGCGCTTCAAGACGAAGCTCACCCTGGCCAGCGCTGATGTGCAAGAGGTGATCCAGCGGCGCCTGCTCGCGAAGGATCCTGTTGAGCCGGAGAAACTGATTTCGATCTACGAGCAGGAGAAGGACAACTTCACCACCCTGTATCGCTTCAGCGATGGCTCACTCCAACTCAAGGGGTGGAGCGACTGCCAAGCCTTCTGCGGCCTTTATCCCTTCCACCCCTACCAGCTGAGCCTGTTTCAACAGGCGATCCAGAGCCTGGCAACCCACAGCATTTTTGAAGGACGCAACAAATCTGTTGGCGAGCGATCCATGCTTTCTGTATTCCAGGAGGTAGCCAAGCTGATCAAGGATCTTCCCATTGGGAAGCTGGCCAGTTTTGATCAGCTGTACGACGGAATCAGATACGAGATTCGCGGAGATAAGCAGCAGACGATGGTGACCGCCCAGAACCAGGTGGGCGAGTTAGAACTGCGCATCCTTAAAGCGCTTTTCTTGCTCAAATGGGTGCCGCAGTTCAAGAGCACGGCCCGCAACATCGCCATTTTGTTAATCAATGAGCCCAACTTCGACATCCGCGCCCATGAACAGGCGGTGAAGGAGGCCCTGATCAACCTGGAAAGCCAGAGTTACCTGCAGCGCAGCGGCGAGATCTACGAGTTCCTCACCGACAAGGAAAAGGATGTGGAGCAGGAGATCAAGCGCACCGAGGTGGCCGACTCGGTGGTGATCAAAAATCTACACGGCATTGTGTTCGACGATGTACTTCGCAGCGTCAAGATCCGCTTTGAGCATAACGGCAACGACTATCCCTTCGCCCAGAAGATCGACGACGGTCTGATCAAGGGTAAGGAGGGGGATGTGGTGGTGAACCTGGTGACACCCGAGCATCCCAACTACGGCAATGAGCCGGTATTGATCAGCCGCAACATGGGTGGCAGTGAGCTGATGGCGATCCTGCCGGCCAAGCAACGGCTGCTCGATCAGATCCGCAGCTATCTCAAGACCGACCTTTACATCCGCCAGAACGGCGGCGGCGAGGACGAGACCCTGAACGCCATCCTGGCAGTGCGCTCCAAACAGAACAGCACGCGCCGCCAGGAGATCACGCGGCTGGCCGAGGATTTGTTGCGCACGGCCGTGCTGGTGGTGAATGGCCAGACCCTGTCGGTGGGGGAAGGCGATCCGAGAAACCGCTTCAGCAAGGCCTATCAGGAGCTGATCCGTTCGGCCTTCCCCAAGCTGAAGATGATCCACGGCAACTTCAACGAAGCCACCGTGGCCCAGGTGGTGCGCGATCAGGACGACCTGCTCGATGGCCTGGCGGTGCAGTTGTCAGAAGCCGAGCAGGAGGTGCTGGTGGAAGTGGAAAGGAGCAAAAACCAAGCCGAGCGGCTGAGCGCAGAAGCACTGGTGCGCTATTTCGAGCGCAAGCCCTACGGCTGGAGCCAATGGGCCACCCTCACCTTCATCGCCCGGCTGTATCGGCTCGGCAAGCTGGAGTTGCGGGAGAAGGAACTGCTCAGCAGCGTCGAGGTGATCGAGGCGCTCATCAACAGCCGCAAGCTGGGCGGCGTGAGTGTACGCAAGCAGGATCAGTTCGACACCAGCACGATCAACGCCCTGAAGCGGTTCCACCAGGACCTCTTCAATGGGCAGAGCCCTGGCACCGATGCCCGCAGCAGTTGCGAAGCCTTCCGGATGGCGATGCGCGAGCAAGCGCAGGACCTGCGCGAACTTGCCGCCCAGGCCGGCACCTACCCCTTTCTGGCTGCCGTGAAGCCCTGGGCCGAGCAGGCCGAGGCGATGGCCAAGAAGGACGACGGCTATTTGCTCAACCAGCTGGGCACCTTCAAGGACAGCTGGCTGGATGCCGAAGAAGACCTGCTCACCCCCCTGAAGCAGTTCCTCAACGGCAACCAGAAGGCTGTTTATGACCAGGTGAAGGCCTTCGAGACCCGCTACGGCGATGACTTGGCTGACCTGCCAACCGATCTGGTGGCTCCGCTACGGACCCTGCTGGCGAGCGATCGGCCCTATGCCGGCGGCCTGATTCCCCAGGCCACCAACGCCATGACGGACCTGCAGCAGCAGCTGGAGCAGCGGCTGCTGCAGGCCCAGGCCAAGGCCCTGCAAGAGATCAGCGAACAGGAGGCAAGGCTGAAGGCTGATGCCGACTTCCAGAAGCTGGAGCCGGAGCAGCAGGCGGAGGTGCTTGCGCCCACCGCGGCGGCCAAGGGCGATGTGCAGGGATCGACCAAGCCGGGCACGGCGCTGCTGCGCCTGAACCGCTACCGAGCCGAGGAGGTGCCCAAACAGCTCCAGCGCATGGCGTCCTTGGCGGTTCC
>CAMCQR010000131.1 GCA_945877115.1 Synechococcus sp. UW140
CATTCATTACTAGGTAGAGATAATGCTATATCCCTTTTGCGTTGGTGGGCAGATAGGAAATGTCCTTGCTCCAGACCTGGTTGGGGCCATCAGCCCGTAACCGTGGCACATCTATGGATTCTTGGGACAGCCGTGCCCTTCCTCGGCGATGGGCCAGTTTTCGTGTCGCCGGAGGACCAATTCCGGATGTCGCTTGACAGGGCCTGGGCATGGGCGTGCAAGACCCGGTAGAAGCTGCGCTCCGAACCAATAAACAGTTCCCGTTCAGCCAGGACCGCCACGATCTGCCCCGGAGGCAGCGAGGCTTACTCCGGCTGGTTGCACATCAGCAGGATCCGTTGGCGACCCTCTTCTCTTAGTAGGTGAGACACGTCGCGCAGACTTCCTTTTCGGTGATCAGTGGCAACTTCGGCTGCGGCTGGCAGCGCTGCCGGGTCCACTTTGCCCGCAACCTCCTGGTCAAAGTGCCAAAAGCCAGTCAGGACATGGTTGCTGCCGCTCTGCGTTCGGTGTTTGTGTAGCAGGAGGCAGCGGCGGTGGAAGCGCAATGGGAGCAGGTGATCGGCATGCACACCGAGAAGTTCCCCGCCGCCGCGTTGATGGATTAAGATTAAAGATTGTAGGAAACAGATCAGGCGCGGCCTCTCCACAGACGACCTGAAATCTGCCTAGATCTCAGTGTTCCCAATGGTTCTGGGCGAGAGAATGGGTCATGGTCACGCCCAAGTCCTTCCGCCCCTGGAACCCCGAGCAGACGCTGTTGCTGCCGCCATCACCAGTGGACTGGTTGCCAGAGAACCACTTGGTGTTCTTTTTGCTGGATTTGGCCGGCGAGCTGGATCTCGAGGAAATCCACGCCGTTTATCGGCAGAAGGATCCGCGGGGCGAGAAGGCCTACGAGCCGCGAATGCTGGTGGTGCTGCTCCTTTACGCCTACTGCGTTGGGTTGCCCAGCTCCAGAATGATCGAGAAGGCCTGCTGGGAAGACGCCGCCTTCCGCGTGCTGACCGGCAATCAACAGCCTGACCACGGCCGGATCAGCGATTTCCGCCGCCGTCACCTGCCTGCCCTCGCCGGTTTGTTCCTTCAGGTGCTGCGGCTCTACCATAAGGCAGGGCTGGTGAGCCTGGGCCAGGTGGCATTGGATGGCACCAAGGTGAAAGCCAATGCCAGTAAGCACAAGGCCATGAGCCACGAGCGCATGCTCAAAAGCGAGCGGCAGCTGGAGGCTGAAATGCGGGCGCTGCTGCGCAAGGCCGAGATCATCGACGTCCAGGAGGACGGGCAGTACGGCAAGGGCAAACGGGGCGATGAACTCCCGGAGGAACTTCAGCGGCGCTCCAGCCGGCTGGAGTGGATCCGCAAGGCCAAAGCTGAACTGGAAGCAGAAGCCATTGCAGCCAAGGCACGTCCACGCGATCAGCAGGCCGAGGTCGCTGAGCAGGAGGTCGAGGTAGCCGAGGCCAGCGGCGATGAGCCGCGCAGCAAGCGGGCAGCACGCCCCAGCCGTGGTGTGCGTAAGCGGGCCGATGACGCCCAGAAGCTGGCGATGGAGAAGGCTGAGGCCGCAGGCCTGGAGCTGAGCACCGTTGCCGCAGCCGAGACCGATCCATTGGCTATGCCGCAGCGCACGCTGCCAACCGATGCGGCCGCTAACCCCAACCCCAGCGCGCAGCGGAATTTCACGGACCCCGACAGCCGCATCCTCAAGTGCGCTGACGGCTGGATCCAGGGCTACAACGCCCAGGCCGCCGTCGATGGCGACCACCAGGTGATCGTGGCGATCGGGGTGAGCAACCAGGCCAGCGATGCGGTGCATCTGCTGCCCATGCTCAAGCGGATTGAGGTCAATACCGGCCAGGTACCCGAGGCCTGGATCGGTTCCGATTGCTAAGGCTGGAGAAGGTGAACGGGGAATGGGCGCTGATGGCCACCACGCACAACCTGCTGAAGCTGTTCCGGGCAAGCGCAGCAGCGGCCTGAGGAGCTCGCTCAGTTAGCCGCAGCTGCGATCAGAGATTTCGGAATCCGAGGGTTCAAGCACTGTCGCCGGGCCTCGGTGCAACGTGCGACACGCTCCTAGGGAGGTCGTGCTGGCATTCCGCAGCTTCCCAACCGAGCACTGGCGCAAGATCTGGAGCACCAACCCGCTGGAGCGACTGAACAAGGAGATCAAACGCCGCACCCGTGTCGTCGGGATCTTCCCCAATGACGCCGCGATCATCCGCCTGGTGGGAGCCCTGCTGCTCGAGCAGCAGGAGGAGTGGCAGTTGGAGGGGCGCCGGGTCTTCTCTGAAATGCCGATGGCCAAGCTGATAGGAGCAACGATCCGGACCACGATCAACTCACAGTTGCACTCACTGCAGCTGCCTGACGACCAGATTCATATCAGGACACAGGCCTCGGGATTTACACCACTCCAGCGGACGCTGCCCCCCACAGGCAGTTCAAACGCCCCCATCGCCCTCAACACCAAGTCAAAACGCCCCGCCCTGACCGCCCATAACCCCTTTAGAAAGCAAGCAGAGCACCCAAATCAATAATCCACTTTCCAATCCACAAACGCCTCCCAGACCCCAAGCAACCGCTCAACAGCCCTCAAAGCACCTTCACTGTCTACACCCCCAGCACTACCCCAAACCGCAGTGACCATCAGGGTTTCAGCACCACAACAGCATCACCTTGAGAGCAGCGCAGAGGGGCGTTGAGACGTGTTGAGGGTTTGTGCACCACTGCATCAAAGTGGTGTACGTCTGATTGTCAGTGGATAAGCGTACACATAGGCGCCGGCGGCGTAAAGGGGTGAGCTGGGCGGGTCTTCCCCTCACCTGCGATTAGCTCTAACGGCTTGCAGTTTGCATTCCAGCACTATTCCTGCTGGTACCAAGGTCACAAGGTCGGCCACGATCATGGGTACCGCTATGAAACAAACCATGCGGTATGTCTTTTACAGAGCGTAGGTAATACACAGAGTCAAAATCACTGAAAGGAAGGCAGCCGTGCTCAGGACTGCAAAGCGTTTTTCTTGACGTTGGATGGCTAGAGCACTACTTTCACCTCTATTGGGCATGCTTTGCAGCTTTTCGATTGAAACCACGGCAGAACCAGCCGCCAACATAATGTAAAGCATTACTGCGATATGTATCAACTCTATCAGCGTAGTCTGATTGTCCGTTCCCAGTTGTATAGCAGAGTTACGTAAACCGACCACGGCTGCAAATAGTGAACCTGATAGCAGGCCAAAGCGGGGGCTGAGCGCACTGGGATCATCAAGTCGAAGCCAAAACGATGCGAAGGCGAAGAATGAGGCTGCGATGGCTCCACTAATGAGTTTCCAGAAAAGATTACTATTTGTGCGTTCTAGCAAGATCTGCAGTTCTGCATGGGTGTAGGTGCTTGGGCTGCCAGGTGGAAGTCGTGGATCGCCGAAATTGCTGCGGTATGTCTTTTCATTGTTTAGAAATTGGGCTGACTTGATTCTATATTCGGCGAGTTTGATATCGCTATCGAAACCGGAGTTTTTTGCGTCGGCAGAAAACAAGATCGTCTTGTTGTCAAACTCGCCTTCTTCCAGCCCGATAAGCAGGAGTTGTTTATCAAATGGAAAACGACTCATATCCCATTCATGACGGAAGCTGCCCACGATTTTGCGCTGTTGCCAGACTCCTAAAGATGTTAATTCTTTCACAGAGATAGGACTGTCAATCTTGATCGCATTGGTGAACTCCAGCCGATCAAGGGGTGATCCTTCTTCCTGATCGGTGATTGACCATAGCCATAATGATGCCGAGAAACTTTTCTTAGATGGATCTAGATCGCTAAGATCTGTTAAAAATACGCCAATCTGGACTGTTTCCGGCGATGCCACTGAGGCCTGCGCGGGGGGTGGACCCACAAGGCTAATGAACAGCCACATGGCTAACGCCAGCAAGGCTCCTTGAAAGCCCCAGTGGAACTTAACAGCATCCTTGAGATTGACGCCCATCAAGCCAAGGTCTTGTGCATTAGTGGCGGTCGCCTTGGGTTCTGCTGCTGCAGGTCTGATGCCAATAGGCAGTGATGCCAATGCCAGTGTGGCAGTGCTTGCAAGAGAAAGGCTGAGGAGAATGGGTCGCTCCATCAATGTATAACATAATAATTAGGCGTAAGTATTGCTGCAAAGCGCTGCTTTGTCTGAGCTGTGAGGTCAGTTATTGGGTTGGCAGCAGGATGGCACCAGCAACATCACCCAAGCCACTCCCATAGCCACCACGACCACCCAGCACTTCCCCCAGAGCTTCTTCGCCCGCCCCGCCGAGCCGGTGACTTTCAGGAAAGATGTCACTTTTTGGCTGCCATTCCTTCTCCCGGCCGAGGGTCTCCAATGACAACCCGTGCTCGGAATCCCTGTTCCGTACGGTCAAATACCGGCCTGATTACCCAAGCCGGCCCTTTGCCAGCAAGGACGAGTCCTGTGAGTGGGTGGCGTCGTTTGTGGACTGGTACAACCACCGGCACCACCACAGCGCGATCAAATTCGTGACGCCCAACAGCGCCACAGTGGAGCCGCCAAGGCCATTTGCCAGCAGCGAGAAGAGGTCTACGAGACCCCTCGTCAGGCCAATCCAGCTCGCTGGAGCCGGAGCACCCGCTGCTGGCTCCAACCCGATGAAGTGTGGATCAACAAGCCACCGGAAGAGCCCGATCCGGTCCTGGCGCTACCATTGATTCAGGCCTCTTAAATGGCAGCCCAGGAGTGAAAACTTCCCTGAAAGTCATCGTGTCTTGATCTTTCTGTAAATCGGTTTTGTTCGTTCGAGCCCATCTCGTAGTGATTGGTGCCTGAGTAATGACGCAATGGTTGTTGCCATGCCGTTTGCACTCTCAGGGCTTCATGGTTTTCCGTTCCAGCCTTGAGTGCTGAGCTGTTCCAGGAATTCATTGAGATTTTTGGTGTTAATGTCTTCAAGGTTGTTCTTCTTGATGATTTTTGCCCACGCTCTTAATAGGTACTCATGGGCTTGGATGGCCGATTCGGATAGGCTGTTCCATTTGATCTTGTGTTCGCCAGCTTCCCTAAGTGTCACTGGGCTGGGTTTTGTCGCGGCATTCCTCAGCTCATTCCCAAATTCGCTTTCCTCGACAAGATACCCTACTGCATTGATTTGTTCGCCGAATCTGCCTGCTTCTCGTAGGCCTTTTTTCAGGCTTTTCTCTGCTAGTTGTAGTTCGGTTCCTTGTAGGTTTAGGCCTTCTCGCCTTAGGGAGACTCTGGACAACGAGCAACCTCAGAGAGTCCTCGCCCCAAACTTGTACAAAGTGAACAGTTTTAGGGCGAATCTTGGGATGATCAGCCTGAGTGAGCCGATTTGCGGCCTTAAACTTGCTCAATTGAAGTGTTACTTTGTCCAAATGGGCACACCACTCCCCAAATCATGTCCTGCATAGAAGCTTATGACGAACCATGAATAGGTTTGAGATGGCTGCCAATACATTTACCTTACAGCGATTCTTGAGCATGCCCCGAAGCCTGGTCTTCTGAAAGCCGAACTGGCGCTTCATGACGCGGAACGGGTGCTCAACCTTTGCGCGGAAGTGAGCCTTTGCTGTCTCGACCATGTCATCCACGCGCCCCTCGGGTGTGTCGGGAAGGGCGCGGCGCTTGCCTGGGCGCATG
>CAMCQR010000132.1 GCA_945877115.1 Synechococcus sp. UW140
GAAACGGCAGCCACTCGACGCTGATCGTCTTCTCTGATCAGCCCTGTCGAGCCAAGGGGTGTCGTACCGATCCCAGGTGGAAAGCCCTGACGACTCCTCGTCTGGCTCAGGCCTCGCAGGAGCGGAAGGGCCTTGCGGATTCGCCACAGAGCAAGCCCATTTGCTGGCTGGCCTCAACTGCCGATGAAATCGTGCAGCATCACGCTGCAGCTGCGGTTTCCCGCATGGCCAGGATCCGGTTGATCTCTGTTGGTTCCAGGGGAGACCTGCAGCCCTACCTGGCAATCCTGCTGGAACTGCAGCGACGGGGCCATCAGGTGAGCCTGATCGGCAGCATCAACTTCCAGGCCGTGGCGGAAGCCCATGGGCTGTCGTTCGTGCCCCTGCCGGGCGACTTCACCTCCTTGCTGAGCTCGGAGGCGGGCCTGGCATTGATGCAGGGCAAGCCCGTGCGCCTGATCTCCGATGCACTGCTGGGCGAGCTGCTGGAGACGGCTCGCGCCTCCATGGAGGGCACGGATTTACTTTTGGTGTCGCCGCTGTGCCTGTGGGGGTACCACCTGGCCGAGGCCGCAGGCTGTCCCCTGGTGGTGCTGAGCCCCGTGCCGATCATGGCCACTAGTGAATTCCCCTTTCTGGGCTTCCCCGCCTCGCCAACCAGCCGCAATGGCGGCAGCACAAGGCATCGAATCCGCCGCCGCCTCAACCGCAGCAGCTACCGGCTGGTCAGTCTGCTCAAGTGGCGTCAGGACGCCCGGGTGATCCAGGCCTTCCGCCGCGATCGCCTGGGCCTGCAGCCCCTCCCCTGGGGCGGCGTCCAGAGCCGCCGCACCCCACCGGCCCACCTGGTGGATCCGTCAGTGTTGCATCTGATCAGTCCACAGGTGTTGCCGCGCCCGGCTGACTGGAAGGCGAGCGCCTCCCTCACCGGCTTCTGCTTCCACGAGCCCCGCTCGGCGGATGGGGCGATCCAGCCCACCCCCTACAGCCCGGATCGGGAGCTGAGCGCCTTCCTTGAGAGCGGCCCCGCTCCCTTCTATGCCGGATTCGGCAGCATGATTACTCGCGATCCAGAAGCGCTGGCGGCTGCGGTAGTGGAAGCAGCGCAGCAGGCTGGTGTTCGCCTGATCCTCTCGCCCGGTTGGGGGCGGGTGGTGCCCCGAACGGCCCTGCCCGCTGATGTGTTTTTGCTGGAGGAGTGCCCGCACAGCTGGCTGTTCCCCAGAGTGCAGGCCGCGATTCACCACGGCGGTGCCGGCACCACCGCCACCACGCTGCGCTGCGGCATCCCCTCGACGGTGGTGGCGTTCTTTGCGGATCAGCCCGCCTGGGGACGCACGCTTGAGCAGCTCGGGGTCAGCCCGGCCACGCACCGGTTGAGCAGTCTCAGCGCCGAGTCCCTGGCTGCCAGCATCCGAGCCCTGGCAGACGAACCGCGCTTCCGCCAGCGAGCCCGGGAGCTGCAGCAGCTGCTGGCCCGGGAGGACGGGGTGACCTCCACCGCCGGTGCGATCGAGGCGCGTCTCGCCGGCATGCGGTGATCCACAGCACCCGTTTGAGCACCCCTGTACAGGCCCACCACGATCCGCCACTCGCCGAGCTGTTGCGGCGAATCGATTGCCAGTTGCTGCCCCAGCTGAGGCTCCGCAGCATCGATCCCCACGACCCGATCCGGGTGCTGAGCCTGCCCCAGCCGTGGCGGCAGCTGGGCTGCGGCAACTACGCGGCGGTTCTGCACCATCCCGATCACCCCGCGCTGGCTGTGAAGGTATACGCCCCCGGGCGGCCAGGATTGGAGCAGGAGGCTGAGGTCTATAGGCGCATCGGTTACCACCCGGCCTTTTCAAAGTGCTTTCATCGGGGCGATGGCTACCTGGTGCTGCGCCGTCTGCATGGCGTCACCCTCTGGGACTGCCTGCGCCGTGGGATCACCATCCCGGTGCAGGCGATCCAGGACATCGACGCCGGGCTTGCCCATGCCGTCAGCCGTGGAATGCATGGCCACGACATGCATGGCCGCAATCTGATGCTCCACAGGGGCAGGGGCCTGATCGTGGACATCTCCGATTTCCTCAACCCCGCGCCCTGCCGGGCCTGGCAGGACCTGAGGTGGGCCTACCACTGGCTGTACCGCCCCTTGATTGCACCGCTGGGTCTGCGGGCTCCATCTCCGCTCCTCGATGGTCTGCGCAAGGGGTACCGGCTGTACCGGCGCCTGATGCCCGTCAGTGCAGACCATGTCGGCCAGTCCTGATCCAAGGCCTGCAGCGGTTAAGGGTTGGTCGGTGGCGTGGCCCATGGTTTACGCCACCTACATAGCCCAGCCCTGCTGCCGGGTCATGTCATCTGTCCAGCCCTGACAGCGGCTGGTGAGGTGCTCGCCATGGGCGATTAGCCCCTGATGCAACTGACAGGTGAGCACCGGGATGCAGTTCACCCCGGCGTGGTGCCTAAACAGTGGCAGGTCATGCAGACCTTGAGGCTGCGGGTCTTGAGCAGCACTGCCTCATCGAGGTAGGGCCACTCCTCGATCGGGATTTCAAGCCGCGCCGCAAGGGCCGCGGGCCGGGGGAGAGGGATGCCCATAAACAACTCGTGTGTGTACATATGTACTAGCACGGTTGGCTGCCGCCTTCGATCCTCCACTGCGGCTGCTGGGACCCCCGACCTCATTGCTGAGGTGGCATCTCAAGACCGAGGCCCAGCTGCCGGCTGGCCTCGCGGGTGACCTTGATCTCATCCACCCGCACCAGCCGCGGCTGCTGATCCGGCGCTGCTTCGTAGTGGCCCGTGACCATGACGGCGGCATCGAGCATCCCGCCCACCAGTTGGTCGTAATTGGGCTCATAGATGCAGCGGATCCCCCGGCTACTGCCGATCCCGCGGATTTCAAAGCGGCGGGCATCTAGATCCACCGCGCGCACCAGACCCTCAAATGACCCCGTGCCCTTGAACCGCTGGCGGCTGGGTGAATCCAGGCAGCTCGTCAAAATGGCGCGGCTCTGGCGGGTGAGGGGCTGCGCGGCCCCTCTTTCTGTGTCCTGCTCCTGCTGGGGCGCGTTGAGGAACAGGGCGTTGATCGCCTTGTACTGGGCTGAGGGGGCCAGCCGCCGCGCCGCGACCATCACTGTGTCGCGCACGGCTGGATCGGGGAACTGCTCGTGGATTGCCTCACTGACCTGGCCGTTCTGGATCAGGCGGGGAATGGCTGGCAGGCTCTGCACCGCCGCCTGCACAGCGCCATAGAGCGCATCACTGACACCGGGGAGCAGGGCCTGGCCATCGGCACCCAGATCCCCTGGTCTGGGCACCCGCATGCCGACCACCAGGCTGCCGTGGGCTACGCCCGCCAGCTGGGGATCGAGATCGGTGGGCCAACGCACCCGGCTGCTGGCCTCCATGCCGGCGATCGCCCGGGCGATGGCGCGGATCTCCTCCTTGAGCTTGCCGAACAGGCAGGTCACCAATGAGATCGGCGGCTCCCGGTTGACCACCCCAGGGCCGCGAAAACGGGCGATCAGGTCGGCGTGATCGGCCAGCTGGGCATAGGCGTAGTTGTCGCGGTAGAGGCGCGCTAGTTCGTCATATAGCGGTGCCGTAAAGGCGCCGGGATTAAGGCCTTTGCTATGGGCCAGCAGCTGGGCTCCAGTGATCTCCTGGTGGATCAGCCGTGCTCGGGCCTCCACCGCGTCCATCCAGATGCCCATCAGTGCAACCTCACAACGCCTTTGGTGTGCTGGTGGTAGAGGTTCTTCTCCAGCAGTTCGCAGGGATCAATGCCCTGGATGCGCGCCAGAGCGTTGATCCCTGGGGTATCAGTGTGAACAAACAACCGCACCTGGTAACGGCTGCGCAGGGCTTCGTACTGCTGGTAGAGCTCCGCGGCACTCCAGAAGCTGTCTTCCCCCAGTTCATCCATCAGGATCACGGCCACGATCTCCCTGGGGTGTTCGTGTCTGGTCACAAAGCAGCCGTCGAGCACCAGCGGTGGTGGCAGCTTGAACTCCGGGACCAGTTGTTCGGCGATGAACTGCTGCAGCTGGCGCAACAGATGCCGGCGGCTTTCGTTCCAGCCCAGCAGGCTCTCCAGTTCTAGAAATGTGCAGTTGTGTACGCCGGCCTGCAGATAGCCGTAGTCGTCAAATTGTGGGATGGCCAGGGTCATGGGGTCACCGCTGGTCCTGGACCCCAACTCCACGCCAGTCGGCTGTTGACTTTGGTTTCTGAGGTAAGGGGATGTGCTGGGATCTTCGTGAGCATGAAGAAACGTTGTCATCAGCGGACTTATACCCAGCTGGCTGAGATTGAAAAGATCGATGCTCCGATGATGCCGATTAATTTCGGGATCACTTGGCAAAAAACGCCAATGTCGTCTGTGGCGGCATTGTTCCGTGCTGTTTCTCGCTGCTTTGAGGTTGGTTGCGGCAGCTGGTGCTCCCCGGCCAGTGCTGGGCGATGCGGCAGCGAGAAGCGTTGCTGGCCAGCTGGCAACGGGATCACAGCTCGTTGCGCTATGTCCTGGCCCACCAGAGCCGCCAGCCTGATTGAGCTGCTCCACCATCTAGAGGGGGAAATCGAAATTGACGCGCCTCTGGTCCAGCCTTGGGCGACGGGCAGCACCGATATCCAGGGCATCCAGCACCGACGCCCCATCTTCAAAGCGTTGATCGAACTCAGTGCTGTTCATAGAGCTGCACTTTTTCTGGACGTGAGCGACGGACGGAGATCAGAGGGATGGTCTGCTGGCGATAGGTGATCACAGCGGATCAATGCTTGCCCCGGAGCCGGGCGATAACCAGCCACCGTTCTTCATCGGTGGTCCTGGCCGGAATCTCCAGCAGGGCTGGATCCAGCCACAGGATCTGCGCCGCCTTGAAGTCGATGCCGTGCCTGCGCAGGTTGTCAGTGCTTGCGCAGGTTGGCCGCGCTTTTGGCGGGATAGGGGTCGTACTCAAACTCCATTACGACCCCAAACCAATATCTTCTTAACCCGCTTGAGCCACCATTTCAGCTTTCATGGTGCTCTGGTGCTGCACCAGAAACGTCTCGATCCAGTCGTGGTGCCTGCGCTGGCAGATCCGATCGGCGATCGACGGCGCCTCAGCCGGCACCTGAAAACGCTTGCGAAAGGCCTTGCTGAAGCCCTCAAGCAGAGGAGCGGGCAGGGCCCGGATGGTGCAGTGCAGCTGACGAATGGTGGCCGGATCGAGAGGGGTCAAGCTGGGATCGAGTTGCGGTCGTGCTGTTGCAACGGCTGTAGCAACTTGAGCCGTTGCAGCTGCGGGTGGCACAGGTTTCGATGTCACCTCCCTCTGGCCCTCCTGGGCGGATGGGGCTCGGCGCTGAGCTGGAGCCGACGCAGTTGGCACCACCCGCAACGCTGTGGGCCGGGTCGCTGGCTGGTTAGCGGGACGAGCACCGCCGCCAGCAGCAGCCCCCGTCACCTCCCGCTGCTGCTTGTCATACAAAGCCAGCCCGAAGGGATTGCCAAAGGTCATCAACGCCCGCTTCATGGCGTCGGTCTCGGCCTCCTTGAGGGCTGATTCATGGGCCTGTCCCAGGTCGGTGTCGATGCCGTGGCCAGCGCCGCAGCCCTCGCGGATCAGGGCCGGCTGGCCGGCGGTGCT
>CAMCQR010000133.1 GCA_945877115.1 Synechococcus sp. UW140
CCCCGTAGCGCAGCTCAAACACCACCACACTGGGCAACCAGATCTCAGCGGCGCTCTGCTGATCAAGCCACTGCACCACGGCGGGGTCCGGCTGCTTCTGCATCAAGGCCGAAACCACGTTGGTATCCAGCAGGATCACGGCTCCAGGAAGGCGGCCTGGGGCTGCTCACCTCGCCATTCGGGGATCGGCAGCTCCAAGGCCGCATCGGCAAAGAGTGCCGCGATGGCGGAGCCAAGCCCTGCAGAGACCGTCATCCCGGATTCTTCCTGGACAACCTTGCCGAGGATCTGGCGCACCTCCTCCTCCATGCTCAGACCGTGGCGGCGGGCTCGGCGCTGCAAGGCTTCCTTGACTGCCGGCTCGAGGTGGCGCACCAACAGCTGGGCCATGGATCCAATAAGTGCTGATATCACGCTAGCAGCCTGCCAAGGGGGTTGACGCGGGACAAGCGTGTCCGCGCTCACCAGCCGGTGCGGATCCAGCACCAGCTCAGGGGTCAGCGGTTGCACCCGCAGCTCCCGGATGCGCTGCATCGTCAGATAGTTGTTTAGGATCACTCGCTCGGAGCGGTCCCGGGACGGCCGGCGGCTGCGGATCATCGCCATAGCCACGACCGCCGCGGCGGGCGAGACTGGCAACGTCAATGCCGAGTTGTTCGGCCTGGTGCCATGCCCAGCTCAGCCATCCAGACACCGCCCAGCTGCGAGCAGCTGCTTCTGGTGCTGCGCGCCCACCTGAGCGAATGGCGACAGCGCTACCAGCTGCAACGCATTGGCCTGTTCGGCTCCACAGCCCGCAACGAAGCCACAGCCCAGAGCGATGTGGATGTGTGGGTCGAACTCGATCCGCTCACCCCCTACGCCACCGTCCACCTGAAGCAGGAGCTGGAGGAGCTGCTGCAGCGCCCGGTTGATCTGGTGCGGCTGCGGGAGCGGATGAATCCCGGCCTGCGACAGGCCATCCTCCGGGAAGGGATCAGCGCATGAGCGGTGATCGGCTTGTGCTGCTCACGCCCCTCCGGCAGGCACTGGAGCGGGGCGTGCTCAGCGCGATTCGCTCGCTCGAAGAACAAGCCAGCAAGAGCACCTAACTATGGCCAACTCCGCTGAAATCCGCCAGCAGCTCGTCGCCGCCGTGAATGGCACAGTCAGCAGCGCTCGACGCGGCAGGCCAGCGAAGGCCGCCGATTCGGCCGATACTGGGCAGATCGGTCTGGCGCTATGAGCCTCGTCCTCGACCAACCCCAGCTCGATGCCATTGCCGACGCCTGCCGGCAACACCAGGTGCTGCGCATGCATCTGTTCGGTTCGGCCCTGCGCGACGACTTCGACCCCACCCTTACCGACCTGGATTTGCTCGTGGAGTTCCAGCCGATCGAGTCAGGCGCCCTCGTACAGGCCTACTTCGGCCTGGAGCGGCAACTGGCCTCGATCACAGGCAAGCCGGTGGATCTGGTGATGGCCGATGCCGTGCGCAACCCCTACGTGCGCCGTGACATCGAGGCCTCGAAGCAGTTGATTTATGAAGCGTGATCCACGGGCCTCGACGACGACAGCCGTTCCCGCCAGATCTCCTGCACAAACGGATCGCTGACGCCATAGAGGCCATGCCCCACGCGCATCAGCACATTGGCGGCGAGCAGTTCATTGACCACCGGCTGGATTTCCTCCACCCGCACCTCCCGCCCGATCGCCTCGCCGTAGGCCGTTGCAGCTTCCGCCGAAAAGATTCCCCGTGCCGGCCCTTCGCTGCGGGCCACCCGATCGAAGATCGCCGTGGCCAGTCCGCCGATCTGCTCCACCTTGACCAGCTCCAGATCCGCCGCAGAACCGCGCAGCGTGGCGGCGATCACCGGCAACAGTTGATCCGGCGTCAATCCTGACGACAGACTGGAGCGCAACTGGCCCAGCGCCCGCAGGAATTCCTCGGGGCGGTTTCCCAGGGCTTGGAACGAGCTCCAGGCGGCTGCTTCGGAGGGCAACGGCTCCACCCCCTCGGCGCGCAGACGCTCCAACACATGGCGCACATACTCCCGATCCAGCAGCGGATAGGGCTGGGAGGTGGCGCCGGCAAAGGCCTGGTTGCGTCGGGCGGTCAGTTCACCCACCAGGGCGCGATGGGAGCCGGTGCCGAGAAACAGAAAGTGGCCGGCTGTACCCGGCCTGGGGTTGATCGCATCCCTTGCCGCCTTCAGGGCCAGCAGCATCTGGTTGCCCTCCTCGGTGGTGATCGCCTGCTGCACCTCATCCACGATCAACACCACATCGCCACCGCTCTGATCCACCACCTCCGTGAACGCCTGGGCCAGGGTGACCCCGCCGGCTTCACCGAGCTGGTCCAGCTGAAATCCAAAGCGGAAGCCCATTCCGCCCAGATCCAGGCCCCTGATCCGGCGGAGCCGGGCCAGCAGCGGAGAGGAGGGGGTCGCCAGCTGGCCCAGCGTCTGGCGCACCGCCGCCTGGACTAGCGCCGCCGGGCTGGCCTTGGTGTCGCTCCAAAGGTCCACGTAGATCACCAGCGCCCCTTGGTCTTCCAGCTCCGGCACCAGATCCGTGCGCAGGAAGGTGGTCTTGCCCGTGCGCCGCAGCCCCGAGAGGAACAGCCCCGAGCGCAACCCCTCATCCAGCACCCCCGGCCGCAGCAGGCGGCTGGCCAGCTCAGCGGCCAGGCGGGGACGGCGGAAGAGATCAGCCACGACTTAAGCCGTATTACGTCAGGATCCTAATTATGGCTGAACCATAAAACCCCCTAAAACGCGGGTTAGGCCGCAGCCAGTCCCACCTTCGGACGGAACAGAATGGAAGAATGGCTGCCAAGCAGATCGCCTTGGCCCCATGGCCACCTCCGCCGCAATCCGCCAACACCTAGTCGATGCGCTGCACAGCGATCTGATCGGTCCCAGCTGGGACGACGTGGCCCGTCGTCATGAGCACCTGCCCCAGCCCCCCTCCGTCTGGTACACCACGGGTTTCCTGGTGCCCCATGTGTTCGAGCAGGAGGCCGGCCGCACCACCGAGGAGGAACAGCTCTCCTTCGCCGATCTTGCGGGCGAAGAACCCAGCAACGGCGCCTCCAACCGGCTGGAGGAACAGGAGAAGGACGACGATGCCAACGATGCCCTCGACCAGGCCAACACCCGCCGCAGTTGGTTTCCCTCCTCCCTGGGTTTGAGCTTCATCCTGGAGAAGGGCGCCACCCTGGAGGCCACCGTCACCTGGGGGGATTACAGCGCTCCTGCCGATGGAGCCGAGGAAAAGCTCTGGAGCCGCACGCCCCAGCGGCAAACCGTCAAGATCTCGATCGATGGCCCTGATACCAGCCCAGACATCCCCCTGGAAGCCAATCCCCAAGGCCTGTGTCTGCGTTGGATCGCCCGGCCAGCTCCCAGCAAGCTCGGCTACCCCAGCGACCAGCTCTCCGTCTCGCTGTTTTTGCTCAACAAACGCGAGCCCCCCCAGACCAAACAGATCCGCCACCGCGATCCGGTCACGGCCTTCCAGGCTGAGCTGTCGCTGCGCTGCGAAAGGGGTTTTCCGCCACGCCGCGATGCCCTGCAGCAGGCCGCCAAGGATCCCGACGAACGCCTGGCGGCCCTCCAATACCGCCGTGACTACTGCTTCGCGAGCGGCCACAACGTCGCCGTGATCGCCTCAGCCATTCCCGACGACAATCGGGCCCGCTGCCACAGCCTCACCACCACCTGGCTGCCCACCGCCCGGGTCTACCGCACCCTGCCCGAACTCCGGCGGGCATCCATGTGCCCATGGGCATGGAGGCCCTGGCGGATCACGCCCAGAGCGAGCGGGTCTGTCAGCAATTGCTACCGATGGTGGCGGCCTACCGGGGCTGGATCACCAAGCAACACAAGGAGCCCATCAGCGACAAAGAACAAAACGAGACAGCCAAACAACTACGGGCCCAGGCAGAAGACTGCGCCAAGCGCATCGAACACGGCATCAAGCTGCTCGCCGATCCCCTGGTGCGAGAAGCCTTCCGCACCATGAACCTGGTGATGGCCCGGGCCCAGCGCCAGCGCAGTGCCTTTACCGACAAGGTGCCGCCAGCCCAGATCGGCACCGCCCCGGGCACCCGCAACCCCAACTGGCGCTTCTTCCAGCTGGCCTTTGTGTTGATGAACCTGCCGGGCTTGGCGGCTCCCGAGTCCCCCGAAGGCCGGCTGGATCGCGAGGCCGTGGAGCTGCTGTTCTTCCCCACCGGCGGTGGCAAAACGGAGGCCTATCTCGGCCTGGCGGCCTTCACCCTGGTGCACCGCCGCCTGCAGAACCCAGGGATTGAATCGGCCGGGGTCACGGTGCTGATGCGTTACACCCTGCGGCTGCTCACCCTGGACCAACTGGGCCGCGCCGCCACCATGATCTGCGCCCTGGAACTCGAACGGCTTGAGCGGGCGGAGACAGCTCACCCCTACCAACTGGGTGAATGGCCCTTCGAAATCGGCATGTGGGTGGGCAAGGCCGCCACCCCCACCAAGCTCGGCGGACCGGGCGACAGCGACCAGCAGTCCACCCATGCGGTGCTCACCCAATGGAAAGCAGGTAAGCGCGACCGGCCGATTCCGATCGAAACCTGCCCCTGGTGCAATCGCCCCCTACAGCCGGAAGGGTTTCACCTATTGCCCCCTCGCCATCCCGACCGGCTGGAGATCTATTGCCGCGAACCCCGATCCCCCGAGGCCAAGCAGGAATTCGCTCACATGGGGCCCTGCCCCTTCCACAAGGGCACACCATTGCCGGTGCTCGCCGTCGACGAGCAGATCTACCGCCGCCTGCCCTGCTTCCTGATCGCCACGATCGACAAGTTCGCCGCCCTGCCCTGGGTCGGCAAAACCGCCTCGCTGTTCGGCAACGTCAGCACCTATCAATTGGCCACGCCAACCGCCGCTGCCGGGTTCTGGGGACCGGCCGAGAAGGACGCCGGCGGCCTCAAAATTCCCCACGGCCGCCTGCTGCCACCATCCCTTGTCATTCAGGACGAACTGCACCTGATCAGCGGTCCCCTCGGCACCCTGGCCGGCCTCTATGAAGCGGTGATCGAGGGACTGATGCGGCCAGACGCCTCCTCACCGCCCCCCAAAATCATTGCCTCAACGGCCACCGTGCGCCGGGCCGAGGCCCAGATCAAGGCCCTGTTCGCCCGCAGCCAGGTGCGGGTCTTCCCGCCGCCCGGTCCTGAGCGCGACGACAACTTCTTTTCGCGCACCATCACCGATCCCGACCAGGCCCGTCTCTACGTGGGCCTCTCAGCACCAGGGCGCAACCTCAAGGGTGTGCTGTTGCGCAGCTACCTGGGGTTGATGGCTGCGGCCCAGAAGGGCTGGAACGACAACAAGGCCATGGGCGCCCACAACCCGGCGGATCCCTACATGACCCTGCTGGGCTACTTCTCCAACCTCAAGGAGCTGGGCGTGACCCGCAGCATCCTGGAAGACGAACTCGGCGCCCAGTTGGAGCAGTTCGCCAAAAATCGCTCCCTCGCCATCGAGGGCTT
>CAMCQR010000134.1 GCA_945877115.1 Synechococcus sp. UW140
TGCCGGCCACCATCACATCGGTGGCGCGCTTGATGCTGTCCACCAGCGACTCACGGCAACCGTAGAGGTTGTCGAACTTGGTCTTGGTGACGGAATCGTTGACGTTGATCGCCGGGAAGGGCAGTTCGCCATTTTCTTGCAACTGATAAAGGCGGGCCACACCGGTGGTGGTCTCCTCGGACACGCCCTGGATTTTGGCGTGGATGCGGGAGTAGAAACCAGGCTCCACGGCCAGCTTGGCTCGGATCGACTTGAACAGGGCAATCTCTTCCTCACTGCCGGGGTTGTCGAGCACCGAAAGATCTTTCTCGGCCTTGGTGCCAAGAATCACCAGGCCGGTGGCATCACCGCCATCGTCGAGGATCATGTTGGGAGTGCCGCCATCGCCCCACTCCAGGATGCGATGGGTGAAGGCCCAGTACTCATCCAGGGATTCGCCCTTATAGGCGAAAACTGGAATGCCGGCGGCGGCGATGGCAGCCGCAGCGTGATCTTGGGTGGAAAAAATGTTGCATGATGCCCAGCGCACCTCGGCGCCAAGGGCCACCAGGGTTTCGATCAGGACGGCGGTCTGGATCGTCATGTGCAGGGAACCGGCGATGCGGGCGCCCTTAAGGGGCTTCTCCGCGCCGAATTTGCTGCGCAGGGCCATCAGGCCTGGCATCTCGGTTTCGGCGATGTTCAGCTCCTTGCGGCCGAAGTCGGCCAAGCCGATGTCGGCGATCACGTAGGAGCTGGTCGTGTTTGCGCTGGCGAATTCAGCAGCAAGAGTGGAAGGGGTAGCCACCATTGAGTTTCACTCCCTGAGGGAGGACGAGAACTGGAAATATCTGCAGAGACGCCGAGGCTTCGGGCTCGCTTCTTCGTAATCTACAGGAAACGCAACGTCTAGTTACGGATCGAACCGAAGCCTCTCCTTACTGGTAGGCCAAGGACAACAGGGACCCTGACGATGATCCACCCGAACCCAGCACCTGGCTTCCCTGTCCCAACGGACATCGACCGCAGCGCAAGGGTCTCCAACCGGCAGCTCCCGGATTTGGCGGCCACCTGGGCCCTGGGGGAAGAACTGGCCCAGCGACTACCAGCAGGGGCAGTGGTGTTGCTGTTTGGCGAACTGGGCGCGGGCAAGACCTCCCTGGTCCAGGGGTTGGCCAAGGGACTGGGCATCCACGAAACCGTGACTAGCCCCAGCTTTGCCCTGGCCCATCACTACACGGGGAAGCGGGCCAACGGCACCGCCACGGCCCTGGTGCACATCGATCTGTACCGGATCGACAATCCAGCCGCCGCCGATGAGCTGTTGGCCCAGGAAATGGAGGAAGCGCTGTTCCTCGACGCCATCATGGTGGTGGAATGGCCCGAGAGGCTCGGCGAGCAACCGAGCCCGGCTTGGACGATTGCCCTGTCCTACGCGGATCCCAATGATCCCCTGGCGGGTCGCGTGGCCCTGGAATCAACCTCTCCTATGTGAACTTGCCCTGCAGTGCGCAGAGAGAGAGGCCAGTGAGATTCCCTTAAAAACGCTCAAGTTCTCCCTCGATCTGGTCACTGGCACGGGCAATGCTGGCCAGCAAACGATGGGTTTTGCGGTCGGAGAGGCCAACGGCAGCAAGCAGACCGAGGGGACCCAGAAGGAAGGCCGTCAATAACCAGATCCAGGTGCGATGCCCTTTCGACTCAGCCACTGCAAACGCCAACCCAGCGCAAATCAGGTTCACAAGAAACAGAACCATCAGCTGGGTTCCAGGCGCAACCATGGCCGCTGCAGTTGTGGCGGCAGCCGAGGCGGAAGTAGGCATAAAAGAAAGGGCAATCAATGCGAGCGTAGCCAGAACGCACAGGATTGCCCGCTAGCCGCTGGAAGCCTTGACAAGGTGCCCGTCCAGCGCGGCAATGATGCGGGCATTGGCGGCGGGAAACGGGAAAGCCCCCAAATCCTTAGGCTCCACCCAACGGACTTGCTGGGAGGCCAACGCCTGGGGCTCTCCCGCCAGGTGGCGGCAGAGGTGAACGATGAAGCGCAAACGCTTGTGGCTATAGGCGTGATCCAAGCGAATCAGTTCCTCTTCCACTGCGACTTCAATCGCCAGCTCCTCCCGTAACTCACGGGCAATGGTGTCCGCAATCGCTTCGCCCGGCTCCTGCTTGCCCCCAGGAAACTCCCACATCCCGCCCAGCAGACCCTCCTCAAGCCGCTGATCAATCAATACACGGCCAGCCCCATCAAAAACCAGGCCAACGCCGATCACCTGAAACGGGGGGGCCGTTGAGGCAACCTTCACGGGATATCGGGCAGGATCACCATTAGCGTAAGCAACGCAGGCGCCGTTCCAGGGGCAGACGCCACAGGCGGGGGATCGGGGGGTGCAAACACCGGATCCCAGGTCCATCAAGGCCTGATTAAAGGCCCGGGGTCGGGCCGAATCCAGCAGGATTTCACTGAATCGCCAGAAAGCTGGGGCCGCACGATCGGGGGGCACAGGATGGGCCGTAAGCCTGGAAAGCACCCGTTTGACATTGCCATCCAGAATCGCGAAGGGTTGATCAAAGGCCGACGAAAGGATGCTGCCGGCGGTGGTGCGTCCCAGGCCGGGCAGGGCCAACCAACCCTCCGCCGTGCGGGGCCAAGGATCCTGACCGGGGGTCGCGATGGTCAGCAAGTGGCGCGCAGCCTGGTGCAGACGCCGGGCGCGCGAGTAGTACCCCAGGCCTTGCCACATCAGGAGTACCTCGGCCTGATCCGCCGCCGCCAGAACTTCCAGCTGGGGCCATGCCGCCATCCAGCGATGCCAATAAGGCAGCACCACCGGCAGCTGGGTCTGTTGCAACATCACCTCGGCCACCCAGATCCCCAAGGGATCCAGGGGCTCGCCATCCGTGGGACGGCCACCATCGGGCTTCAGCTTCCAAGGCAGGCCGTGGCGGCCATGGGTTTCCCACCAGGCCAACAGCGCCAGGCGCAGGGATGGAGCTTGGACACCAAGGCGGGATAACGCGCCAGAACGGAGTGATTCCTCCATGGGACTAGTCCCCATCTCGATCCATGGGCAACCGTATGCGATCGAAACAGCAGCGCCTCAAGCAGCTCCTTCCAACTGTTGTCGTAACAGCAGAAGTCACTGACCCGATAGCGACCCCCATTATCTGGGCTAACGCACCCCTTCCTCGCGGCGCTTCGCCAGCCGCCGGCGCAGCCGCCGGCTCCATTGCCATGCCGCCACAGAACCCACCAGGGGCAGGGGGCTGGACGCTGGCGGGGAGGGGGAATAGGGCCTGGCCACCGCGATCCGGGCCTGCAGGGTCAGGTCAGCGGGATCAAGAGGGCCATCAAAAGAAATCACCGGTCCGGCCCCGGTGAAAAGATTAGGGGGTGAGCTGGTGTTGTACGGGTTGAACACACTGGAACCCCAGTCACCGGGACTCTGGGCCACGCCAGCAACGTAGTCCGTCTTCCAGAGGTAAACGGGCCCAAAGGCCAGGCCGGCGTAGGAATTGCCCAGACCCAAACTTGTACTCACCGCCTCAGCGAATTGCCCAGCCAGACCCCTCTGGCCCAACCAGGGCATGGTGTCGAGACTGATCTGGGACTCAAAACCAGGATCCCCTAGAGCGGCCGTGATCGCGTCGACGCTCCACATCCTGCTGTTCACGGTGACGGTCACGGCCGCCGCTGCCGGCGCAGGTCCCATGGCGACGGCCAAGGTCATGGAAGACGCAAGGGCCAGCCCATTAACAAGGGCAAACGCCCCAACCATGCCGGGCTCTCTGCCAACAAAGCGGTTAATGGAAAAAATGGTGGCCATGGGAAAGGAAAGGCTGGGCTTTCGTCAATCCCCCTCGACAATAGGCATGGCCCCTGGGAAGTCCGCCGGGCCACAGGCCCCCTTAAGCATCAGCATGGGTGGGTCTGTCGATGCATTTGCGATGGCCTTAGCCGCCCTGCCAGCCCTGATCACCGTGCTGGCCCTGCTGACGTACCAGACCACCGTCTTGCTGGTGGGCCGAGCTCGCTTTCAACACGGGGTGAAAGCCCCGGCCACCAACGGGCCAGAACCCTTTGAGCGCGCCCTGCGGGTCCAGCAAAACACCCTTGAACAACTCGTTTTCTTCCTGCCGGCCTTCTGGTTGGCCACACTCCTGGACAATTCCAGGGTGGCCGCAGTGCTGGGGTTGGTGTGGGTGGGGGGGCGCATCGCCTATGCGGTGGGCTATCTACAGGCGGCGGAAAAGCGCGGCCCCGGCTTTGGCATCAGTTTTCTCAGCAGCCTGGTGCTGCTGGTGATGGCGGCCGTCGGAGCCATCCGCGCCCTCTGAAGGACCTGGCGCCGATCCCACCTGGGTGGTTGGTTCTCAAGGAAGCCTTGCCAAGCCAAGGGCTCAGCGGAATCCCCCCGGCCTCGGCCGGGTCGTGGACAGGGAGACATTGCCACTGGCTGGGGATGGGCTGGGCCCAGGGGTTGGCATCAGCGATCCGGCCGGCGGCACCATGGCGGCCGGCCGCGGCCTTGGCACAGCCACCACGTTGAAGGCCAGGGACCAGCGTTCACCCTCGCCCCGAAAGGGGGCCACAGAATGGGGCTGCCAAGCGGGGAACACGTAAAAATCGCCGGGCACGGGCAAAACATATTCGGCCATGCCGGTACGAAAGCTCTGGATATGCCATTCCTCAGGACCGTGAAAACAAAGCTGCCCATCAAAACGGTCCGGACCAATCTGGGGTGGCACCTGAAGAAAAAAGACGCCAGAGAAACTGCCACCATGGGTGTGGGTTGGGTTGTAATCCCCAGCCCTCTGCACATTCAGCCAAAGGTCAATCAAGCGAAGTTCGTAATGACCTTCGGTCCATGGTCCCCGGCCGCCTGGGGGTTGCTGGTCGATCACATGGCGAATCCAGCGCTCACAACTGGGCAGGATCACACAACGGCTCAATTCCGCCACCTTGGGATGCTGGGGTGGCAGTTCGCGCTGCTGAAACAACTGGCCGGCCAGCTTGGCGGAGGCATCAGGACTGCGCTCGGGGGCTTTCGCAACAACAAGAGCCAGGGCCTGTAAATCAGCCAACAAGGAGGCAGCCAGACGACCCTTGACCACCGTGCGGGGAAACAGCGTGAGGACCTCAAAGGCCTCGGAGCCAAGCGATCCTGAAGTCCCCGACGGATCTGGATCGGCAACGTTCATAGCCAGGAACCGAATCGCGTCAAATTACGCCCAGATCAACTCGCCACATAGGCCTGAACGGCCTCGCGCCGGCGACGCAGATTGGCGAGACCGTCGCGCTCGAGATTGCGGACCCGATCGCGGCTGATCCCCAACAGGCGCCCGATTCCAGTCAGACTCATGGGCTCACCATCCTCGATGCCGTAGCGCATCCGCAGCACCTGGCCCTGCAGTTCCGGCAGCTGCTCCAGCAGCGCCCTCAGATCCCCCTTCAGGCATTCCACCGCCACCACCTCATCCGGCAGAACCCCGTCGCCCGCCAGTAA
>CAMCQR010000135.1 GCA_945877115.1 Synechococcus sp. UW140
AGCCAGGAGGTGCCACCGTCGGAGCTGGTGCAACGGGTGATGGAGCAGAGCGGCTACGTGGCCGAACTGATCGCCGATGGCAGCGATGAGGCCGAAGATCGCCGCCGCAACCTCAACGAACTGGTGAATGCGGCCCTGCAATACCAGGAAGAAAACGAAGAGGGTTCCCTCGAAGATTTCCTCTCCGGTGCCGCCCTGGCCAGCGATGCCGATAGCAAGGACACCGAGCAGAACCGGGTCACCCTGATGACCCTGCACGCCAGCAAGGGTCTGGAATTTCCGGTGGTGTATTTGGTGGGGCTGGAGCAGGGCCTGTTCCCCAGCTACCGCTCCCTCGAAGATCCCGCCGCCCTGGAGGAGGAGCGCCGTCTTTGTTATGTGGGCATCACCCGGGCCAAGGAACGCCTGTTCCTCTCCCACGCCAGTGAGCGACGCCTCTGGGGCGGCATGCGCGAACCGGCTGTGCCGTCTGTGTTCCTGGCGGAACTCCCCGAAGAGCTGGTGCAGGGCGACATCCCCCGCAGTGGCGGGGCCGCCATCCGCCGCGACAACCGCCTCGATCGCCTCACCCGCGTCGATCGCGACGACGTGCAGCGCACGGCCGCCGGTGGTGCTGGCGGCGCTCCCGCCAATGCCGTGCGCCGCCGGGCGCCAGCCCGCACCTGGGCCGTGGGCGATCGCCTGCGCCATAGCGCCTTTGGCGAAGGCCAGGTGAGCCACCTGTTTGGCAGCGGCGAGAAGATTTCCCTGGCGGTGAAGTTTGAGGGCATGGGCCCGAAGATCTTGGATCCGCGCTTAGCGCCGATCGAACCGGTCTGAACTCCACCGTGCCCCCCTCAGGCGTGGCGCCGGCGGCGCCGGTGGTGACCGCGGTGGTACCCACCCGCAACCGTCGGGCCCTCACCCTGCGCTTCCTTGAGCGCATGGAGGCCCAGACCCATCTGGCCCTGCGGATCGTGGTGGTGGATTCCCATTCCAGCGACGGCACCGTGGCGGCCATTCAACGGCGCCATCCGCAGGTGGCGGTGATCCAGGCCGGTGATCGGGATTTCTGGGCTGGCGCCACCAACCGCGGCGTCCGCCAGGCCCTGGCGGCCGGCACCGACTTCGTGCTCACCATCAACGACGATGCCGTCGTTGCAGGGGATTATGTTGAGCGAATGGTGGCCATGGCCCAGCGGCACGGCTGCGCCATTCTGGGCAGTTGCATCAATGTGCTTGACGACCCCCGGCGCATCTGGGCCCTCGGCACTGTCACCAACTGGGGCACCGATCGCTTCCTGCGCCTGTCCCACCATGATCTGCTGCAGGAGCAGCTGGCCCTCGCGGTGGCTGGGGCCGAAATCCTGGCCACGGAGGCGATGCCAGGCAATGGTGTTCTCATCCGAGAGGAGGTCTTCCGCCGCGTCGGTTTCTATGACGCCCTCTGGCTGCCCCACTATCACGCCGATTCCGAATGGGTTATGCGAGCGACGCAGCGGGGTTTCTCCGCCCATGTGGCTCCAGGGATCGTGCTGCTCAATGACTTCCATCAGGCCCAGAAGCAACTGCCGCTCGGAAGTCTGCGCGGTCTTTTGTACACCTTCCTGCATCCGAAATCCCATCTTTATCTTCCCGCTGTGGTGGCCATCCTCTGGCGTTACTGTCCGGCGGGGCAACGGTTGCTCACCCTGCGGGCCCTCGGCCGTCGTTTTCTCAGGATGAAACGGTGAAGGATGTGCGGGGATGCCTCAGGGTTGGCTGATGTCGTAGGCGCCGAACACTCCACTTCAGATAATCCCCCAACCCCCACCAGCGGCCCTGAGCCATGGCCGGATCCGAGAGGCAGAACCGGATCGGATTCAAGGCGAAATAGATGAGATTCAGAACCAGGGCCACAGGCGTGGCATGGCGGTGCAGAAAGTACAGCTTGCTGAAGGTGGCATGCTGATACTTGGCCCGCGGCGCCCGTTTGGTGATGGCGGAAACCTGGTGTTCCACCAGGACAGCCTGGGTGACCCTCAGTCGATAGCCCTTGCGGTGATAACGCTCTGAAATATCGGCATCTTCGTAGTCCAGAAAGAACTGAGGGTCGAATTGCGGGCAGTGATCGAAGCTGGCCAGACGGAAGACCATGCTGCACCCGGAAATCCAGCGCGTCGGCCAGGTGCGGACGGGATCAGGGCTGCAGTTGTCGTCTGGATACTGGTGGCGAAGACGGCCCAGCCAGGGGTCGAAGCCGCCGTGGCTGAACCAGATGTTGCCAACCAGATCACGGATGCGGGTGCCTAGAATGGCGATCTCTGGATCCAGGGCGATGCATTCTCTGACGTAGGCAACGGCGTTGGCGTTCAGTCGAGCATCGGGATTGATGAGCCAGGCAAGGGCCTTGGCGTTGTGACGCCAGACATGGGTCAGTCCTAGGTTGCTGCCGCTGCCGAATCCCAGATTTCCGCCAGCCTCCAGCAGCGTCACCGGAATGGGTAACGCAGCGGAATCCAGCCAGTGGCGAAGTGCAGTGTCGCTGGGTGAATTGTTGACGATCACAAAGGCGATGTCATGATCGCCGTTGGAGGCTGTCGTCTCAATGAGATCGCGGATATAGTCGCTGCAATGATAGTTGACGGTAATGAAGTGGACTGGCATTGATGGTTTTGACTGATCTGACCCCATGGAATCTTCCCTTTTTGTAGAAACTTTTATTGTAATGTGGAGGGGTAGATGAATCCGCTGGTGATTCCTTGTGCCGTGGCTTTACGCAGTAGTTTGGCGTAGCTCAGGGGAATTCCGCGGCTGTAGATCAACGCGCAGTACTCCTCAACATGGGCTGTAATCAGCTCGGGGTCCTCGTCGGTGGCTGACCGTTCCAGGGCTTCCTGAAAGAGTACCATTGCCTGGGCAATGGTATAGGTTCCACTCAAGCAAAGATCGTGCTTGATAAATGGGCAGTTCAGGTAGAAGGGATAGAGAAAGGCGGCTATATGGCTGGGGTTTCCATTCTCGATCAAATCAGAAAGGCTGTAAAGTTCAACTCTGGATAGCTTTTCATTCTGGTTGCTTTTTTGAAGCAGTTGACCCAGTGAATAGCCAACTTTACCTGCCTCTAAGGTGCGCGAGGAGGAAGGCATCAGGCGCAAAATTTCTTGGGCTGGCACTCCTCCGGCTTCGTTGTAGGCTTGTTCTAGAGCCTTTTGAAGTCTGTCGCTTGTGAATAGGGTTTGAACGGCCGTGAGGTGACGATAAACACGTTGGGAGAGAGCGATTTCGCCGTTGTAGATGCAATGTCGCCTGTGGGAGATGGGAAGATAGCTTGCCCAGAAGTTGATGAAATCTTTAGAGAGAAAGACTTCGGGTTTAAGGACTTGAAAATAGGATTGATAATGGGTCTTGATTTGATGACTGATGTGGCTGAACAGGGCGGGTCTGGTGGATTTTGCAAATTGATTTATGGCGCTTACGAGATAGTCTGAATTTCTACCGGGGATGAATTTCATCGAGTCATTGGCGATGCACAGAAGCTTGCAGCTCTGGAGGTGCCCCTCCGCCAGGAGCAGCAGGACACCGTCTTTGAAGGCACCAAAATCCCGTCCGATATTATGACGATTAAACGCTCTCCATGTGAGCGATTTTAAGGCTTCGTAGGACTGGGGCTCCATGCGGGCGTTGTTGATGTAGACAACGGCGAAGCCCGCGTTGTTGAGGGCTTCAAGATAGGCTCTGTTGGAGTGGGTCAGAGACCTTGAGTAGGTAATGAATAGAGCAATGCGCTCCGGCGTTGCGTTGTCAGTTTTTTCCCCTGAATCGGGGCCGATGGATTGGAGTCGTTTGGCGGGAGTGCTGCGGGCGCCATGGGGGCCGAACCAATAAACGAGTAAGGACTCGAGTAAATCGATTAGGACGAAGATCCGGACCTTGAATCCTTTCGTGATTCCAAAGTTTGCTTTGGAAACCTTCTTGATGCTGTCAGTCATGCGGAGAGATTGTTTCTGTTTCTTGGTTATCGTTGAGGGGGCTCTGCTGCTGCAGATCAGCTATTGGAATCAGAGTTGATGATCTGTGTAAACAATAGGGTCATTACTACGTCGCCACAGCAAGGTCAATGTGGGCCAAAGGAGTGTACCGTTAGTCGTAAGGGCTCCGCCACATGGATTCTCCTCGCTGATCATGGATTTTGCGATTGAGCCCCCCGACCTGCCTTTGCCCCCAAGTTTGCTGGCGGCCTTTCGCCGCACGGACGAGTGCGCCGTTCTTGCCGTGGTGGGCGGCGCCGTTCGCGATCTGCTGCTCCATCGTGTGCACCTGGATCCGCTGAGGGGACTGTCGGATCTTGACCTGGTGGTTGAGCAGGCTGAGCCAGGGGATCTGCGGCCAGCAGCGCATCGTCTGGCGGAAACATTACTGGCAGGCTCTGAGGCATTCGGCGGTGCTGTGGGTTATTGCCAGTTCCATCAGGCCTTCGGCACGGTGGAACTGGAACTGGAAGGGGTCTGGCTTGATCTGGCCACCGCCCGCAGCGAAAGCTATCCCGCTCCCGGAGAGAATCCGCTCGTGTCCTACGGGTCCTTGGAGAAGGATCTGGCTCGCCGTGATTTCAGCATCAATGCCATGGCCCTCGTGCTCAATCCCCAGGGCGCCGCATGGACCTTGTTGGATCCCTTCGGCGGCGCCAGGGATCTGGAGCAACGGCAGCTGCGCCTGCTCCATGGGCGGAGCCTGGAGGACGATCCCACCCGCATCCTCCGGGCAGCCCGTTACGCCGCCCGCCTGGACTTCACTCTGGCCCCGGCTAGTCAGCGCCAGCTCCACGTCACATTGAAGCGGTGGCCCTGGGCTGACGGCAGCGGCGGAGCTTCGTCCGGGTCTCGGGTGCCACCGGCCCTGGGCACCCGCCTGCGGATGGAACTGGACCTGCTGCTCGAGCGGGAGCCCTGGGAGCGGGCGCTCGGCTTCCTGCAGGGGTGGGGCGCCCTGGTCCTGGTGGATCCCGCCCTGCAGTCCGATCGCACCTGGCGGCAGCGCCTGCGCTGGGCCCGGCGGTCTGGTCTGCCGCTCCTGCCGGCCCTGCTGGCGGGCAGTGGGGCCGCCGAAGCCGTGGCGCGCCGGCTGCAGCTTCCCCATGGGCACCAGCGGTTGCTCACCCAGTTCGCCGGCCTGTGCCAGGCCTGGCAGGCGCTCACCGCCGCCGGCGGGTCAGCGTCGGCTCCTGCAACCCCCCTGGCCTGGACCACGTTCCTGGAGCAGCCGGGATGGTCTCCCGAAGCGGTGGCTCTGGCGCTGGTGAGCGGGGCGCTCCCCCGGCGGCCCCTGTTGCGTTGGTGGTGCCGTTGGCGCCATCTGACCTCCCCGGTCCCGGCGGCCGACCTGATCGCCG
>CAMCQR010000136.1 GCA_945877115.1 Synechococcus sp. UW140
TCCGAACAGAAAGTCTGTTTCAAACCCAGTAAGGGCAATGCCCTGCCCCTGCAGGTGGGGATGTCCTTGACGGCCAACATCAAATTACGCAAGGTGACCTACCTGCAATTGCTGCTACAAAATTTCCGCGACAAAGCCAAATCCCTGCAGCGAATCTGAATGAACCCGCCTGCCCCAACCCTACCCACCAAGATCGCCCGCTGGATCAAGACCGATTGTGGCCGTTCCCAATACCTGGAACTGGCCTCACGGCAGGGCCCCTTGGCCAGATTGCGGCTGGCCTGGTTTGTGCTGATCGCCGGGTTACGCGACTGGCGCCTGGTGGATCGGCCCTGAAGGCAATCCCCAGGCGCCTGTCATTCCGCCAAGGCCCTACGGGCTGCCCGGTTTACCAGCCAGACCGAGGCAATGGTGGCCCCAACCCCCGCCAGCCGCAAGGCCCAGGTCGCAGGATCGGCATGGCCGGATAGCACTGTTCCGAAACGGGCCACATCACCGGCAAGGGCCCCGAGGGCGCAGAACAACACGGTGCCAGGCAGGATGCCGATCAAGCCAATGCAATAATCCCGCAAACTCACCTCACTGAGGCCATACGCCAGATTCAGCAGGCTGAAGGGAAAGGCGGGAGAAAGCCTGGTCAGCAACACCAATTTGAGGCCCTCACGGCTGACCGCCTGCTCAATAGCAAGCCATTTGGGGGCGGCGGCTAGGCGACGGCGGGCCCATTCCCGTAACCAGCTACGTCCGAGCAGGAAGACGGCGATGGCCCCCAGGCTCGCCCCAACGAACACCACCAAGCTGCCCAGCAGCGTTCCATAAAGGGCCCCGGCCAGCATCGAAGCCCAAACCCCTGGCAGCAACAGGGTGACCCAAAGGGCATAGAAGGGGATGAACAGGGCGGCGCCGGCGGGGTTTTGCAGCAGGGGCAACCAAGGGGCAAGCAGCTCCGACATCAGAGGGTCCTTGTAGGCAACTTGTCCTAGCCTGAAACGAGTAATCAATGCTGGTGCATGGTCCGATTGCGGCAGCAAGCGCGTTCCCCCCGCGACAAAGCCAACCCACCCCGGCGGCGGCGCAGCCGGGCCAGCAGCAGCTTTCAACAACCAGGCACGCCGGTCTTCATCGGGGATCGCCGGCTGGAAAACGCCATTCTCGACATCATTGTTTATAACAGCGACAGCGGTGAGGAAACACGGGGGTTACCTTTGCAGGAGTGCCTGCCCTCACTAGATCTGGCCCACGATGGGACGAGCGTGACCTGGGTGAATGTCAACGGCATCCACGATGTGGGCTTGATTGAAGCGCTTGGGGACCATTTTGGATTGCATGCGATGACGATCGAAGACATCGTCAATACAGCCCAAAGACCCAAGTGGGAGGTGTTTACGAATTACGGGATGCTGGCCCTGAAGATGCTGGATATGGATGCCAATAAGGAAAGGGTGCGCATCGAACATGTCAGCCTGATTTTGGGGCCAAGTTGGGTGATCTCCTTTCTGGAAGACGAAGGCGATGTTTTCGAATCCGTGCGCCAGGCCATCCGTACCAATGCTGGTCGTATTCGACGGATGGGTGCTGATTACCTGATATTTTGTTTAGTTGATGCCGTCGTCGACCATTACTTTCTCGTCGTCGAAAACATCGGTGATAAGGTGGACATCCTTGACGAACGACTCTTGGTGGACCCCCGTCAAGATGACATTCGGGTCTTGCATCGCTTCAAGCGGGATCTTCTCAGCCTGCGGCGAGCCGTCTGGCCCATGCGGGAGGTGCTGAGTGCGGTGTCCAAAGAAGAATCGCCATTGTTACGCAAGGAGACGAAAGTATTCTGGCGAGATCTCTATGATCATTGCATCCAGGTCATCGATATTGTCGAAACCGCCAGGGATACCCTGGCCAGCATGCATGACACCTATCTTTCAAGTATCAGCAACCGCATGAACGAAGTCATGAAGGTATTGACGATCTTTTCAACGATCTTCATGCCCATTACATTTATAGCCGGAGTCTATGGCATGAATTTCCAATACATGCCCGAGCTGGCCTGGAAGCCGGCCTATTTCATTACCTTGGCGGTCATGGCCCTTATCGCTATCAGTATGGCCTTGTATTTTCGCCATCGCCGTTGGATCTAAATCAGAACCGATGGGCGATCGCCGTTGCCCTTGAACTCTTAAGACTTCTGGGGGTCCGCTGCCAGAAACAGACGCAGCACCCGCTCCGCCGCATCGGCCAGTAGGGCCGGACTGGCCGCCATCGCCGCCTCCAGGGTCATGGGGCCCGGCACCAGGGACACCATGCTGGTGACACCAACGGAATAGAGGGTCTCGCTGCCCTCCCCCAGGGCGCCGGCAATCACCACCAGGGGCACGCCCGCCTGGCTGCAACGGCGCGCCAGGCCGCCGATGGTCTTGCCCCGCAGGGTCTGGCCATCCAGGCACCCCTCCCCACTGAGAACCAGGGAAGCGCCCGCCAGGTGGGCCTCAAAACCGCAGGCCTCCAGCACCAGCTCAATGCCGCTTCCCGGCGTGGCCCCCAGGAAGCCGATCAGGGTGGCGCCCAGGCCACCGGCCGCCCCGGCACCGGGGAGATCCCGGAGCCTGCGGCCGCAGGCCGCTTCGATGGGCCCGATCGCGGCCGCCGTGCCCGCCTCCAGCTCGGCGACGATGGCTGGGGTGGCTCCTTTCTGGGGTCCATACACAGCGGCCGCCCCAGTGGGGCCCAGCAGGGGGTTGTCCACATCGGCGGCCAGGACAATCGAGCACCCGTATAAGGCCGGCAGCAAGCCCCCCAGATCAACGCCCGCCACCTCGGCCAAGGCTGCGCCTGTCATCACGTCATCTATCCAGGAGCCATCGTTGCGGCGAAAGCGAACACCCAGGGCCTGGGCCAGGCCGGTACCCAGGTCGTGGCTGGCCGATCCACCCACCGCAACAATCAGCTGGCGAGCCCCTGTGGCCAGGGCAGCGGCCACCAGTTCACCAGTGCCGTAGGTGGTGGTGTGGCGGGGATCGCGCTGCTCGGGACGCAAAAGGGGCAATCCGGACGCGGCCGCCATCTCGATGACAGCGGTGTGGCCGCCGTCCAGTAGCCCAAAGGAGGCATCGACCGCTGGGCCGCCGGGTAGGGGACCGGTCACCCGGCGGTGCAGCAGGCGGCCGCCGCTGGCTGCCACAAGGGCTTCCGTGGTCCCCTCGCCGCCGTCTGCCAGGGGCAAGGCCACACACTCAGCGTCTGGGCATACCCGCTCCACGCCGACCCGCAGGGCCTCGCAGACCTGAACAGCGCTGAGGGACCCCTTGAAGGAATCAGGGGCCAGCAGGATCTTCATGGCCGCTAGGGCTTGGGGGAAAAGGGGCAGGGAGCCATCAATATGTATCTAATATCACCATTGACTCCGAACCCGCGCCCGTAGGGTCCGCGCGCCCATATCCCCCAGCCCATGACCCTATCTTCCACCAGTGCCGCCTTGATTGCGGCCAAACGCCGCCAGGGGTTGAGCTTCGCGGAGCTGGGCGAACGGCTCGGCCGGGATGAAGTCTGGGTGGCCAGCCTGTTGCACGGCCAAGCAACCGCCTCAGCCCAGGAGGCCGCGGTGCTGATCGAGGCCCTGGGGCTGGATCCCGAACTGGCGCAGACCCTGACGGATTACCCCTTGAAGGGGGCCCTGGATCCTTTGATCCCGACTGACCCGCTGCTGTATCGCTTTTACGAGATTTTGCAGGTGTATGGAATGCCCCTCAAAGACGTTATCCAGGAAAAATTTGGAGATGGCATCATGTCAGCCATTGATTTCACACTCAAGGTGGATAAAGAAGCCTCTAATGCCGGTGATCGTGTCGTCGTAACAATGAATGGTAAATTTCTTCCCTATAAGAAATGGTAGGCCTCAGGAGCCTAAGGCGGTAATGGAAAGTGGCATAGCCTTTAGCTATCGAGGATATTAATAGCGCGGGCGGCGATCACCGCCAGGGTGATCAACGAAACGGCGCTCTCGGCCATCATCAGAACCATGGCGCGGCCCTTGAGCGGCACGGCGCCGGTTGGGCTGAAAGCCGTCGCATTGCAATAGGCCAAAAAGAGATAGTCAAGAAAAGCTGGCCGCCAGGAGTCGCCTCCCGCTTCAGGGAGGTCCTGCTGGGGAAAATGCCAGTCCGCTCGCGGGCCATGGTTCTGCCGTCGTGCCTCAGGGCCTCCCCGGTCGCCATGCCAGTAGGCGAGGGCAAAGAGGATGACATTGCTAACCCAAAGGGCTAAACCGGAGGCCAATAGTTCCCGGGCGTCCAGTTGATCGCCACCGAACAACAAGGTCTTGATCAACTTGAAGAGGTTGGCGCTCTCCATCGCCATCGAGGCGATCAGAAAGGCCGAAACCAGCTTCCTCTCCCAGGTCAACCAGCGCCGCGCCCCGCCTGTCAAAGCCACTGCCAATATCGGCAGCATCCCAACCAACATGAAGGCCGCATCCACCCCCACCGGCACCAGACGAAAGCGGTGGGGTAAGGCCATCAGCAGGCCCCCCATGACCAGTACCGCCAGCAGGGCCGGCCAGCGGGGCTCGATGGCGGGTGAGGGGCGTGGGCCAGGCTGCAGGGGTGGAGGCGGCATGGGGCCAGGGGCTGGTGTCGATGGGGGCACGGTGAAGTGGCGAGGGATCCCAGCAGAGGATTAAAGGATGGGCTGGCTCGCTGGCCCCCTTATCCTGGGGCCCCAATCCGATAAGGTATGTCGGCTTTAGCTAACTCCTAGAGAAGCCCGATCCCATTGCCGCTGAGGTCAAAGGAAAGAGTTGTTTCTGCTGTGAGCAGCTCTTGGGTGCTGATCAAGCCAGCACTGCTTAAGGCACCGCTGCTGTTGAGTGTCCAGCGTCCAAATTGGGAGCTGTTGCTGTTGCGCCAATAGAGGTCATAACCGCTGCCATTTGCAGCAGCGGCGATGGCACTCCAACCGTCACCTGGATTGGAGGCGGAGGCGAACTGTCCGGCGAAGGTAATTTGAATGGGAGCTGCGGTGCCACTGCGAAGGGCATAGCCGGTTTCGTTGTTACCGAGGTTCAAGCCGTTGATTGTGGCGGAGCCGGGGGTATAGGCAAAGCCGGTGATAGAGTCTTGATTAATATCATAATTGAGCGCTGTTTCTGCTGTGAGCAGCTCTTGGGTGCTGATCAAGCCAGCACCGCTTAAGGCACCGCTGCTGTTGAGTGTCCAGCGTCCAAATTGGGAGCTGTTGCTGTTGCGCCAATAGAGGTCATAACCGCTGCCATTTGCAGCAGCGGCGATGGCACTCCAACCGTCACCTGGATTGGAGGCGGAGGCG
>CAMCQR010000137.1 GCA_945877115.1 Synechococcus sp. UW140
CTGGAAGGTGCCGCGGATGCCCTGGTCACGGCGCCGATCGCCAAGGCGAGCTGGCACATGGCCGGCCATGACTATCCCGGCCAGACCGAACGGTTGGCCGAGCTCTGCGGAGTCCCCCGGGCCTCCATGCTATTCACCGCCCTCTCCCCCACGGGCGGCTGGCGGCTCAACACCCTGCTGGCCACCACCCACATCCCCCTGGCCCAGGTGCCCCAGCAACTCACCCCAGAGCTGGTGGCGGCCCAACTGGAAAGGCTGCTGGAGTTCTGCCGGCGCTTCAGCGACAGTCCCTATCTGGTGGTGGCGGGCCTCAACCCCCATGCCGGTGAGGCCGGCCGGCTGGGGCGAGAAGAGCAAGACTGGCTAGGGGATTGCCTGGCCGCCTGGAGACGCCAGCACCCTGAGGTGCGCCTGGAGGGGCCCCTACCCCCCGACACCTGCTGGTTGGCAGCAGCTGCCGCCTGGCAAGGCGGCAGCCCGGCAGCCGACGGTTACCTGGCGCTATACCACGACCAAGGCCTGATCCCCGTCAAACTCTTGGCCTTCGATGCGGCGGTAAACACCACCCTGGGGTTGCCGTTTTTGCGCACCTCCCCAGACCACGGCACCGCCTTTGGGATCGCCGGTCGGGGCGTAGCCAGGCCTGAAAGCATGGTGGCCGCCCTGCAGGCGGCCTGGCAGTTGGGCTGACCCCAAGGCCTGGGGAACGCCTCAGGCGGGGCGGATGCGCATCAGCACCTGGCCAAATTCAACGGGGGTGCCACTCTCCACCAGAATTTCCACCACCTCGCCACTGATGTCGGCTTCGAGTTCGTTCATCAACTTCATCGCCTCCAGGACGCAGACGGGTTGTCCGGCCTGAATGCGGCTGCCCACCTCAACAAAGGCGGGCTCACCGGGGGCTGGGGAGCGATAAAAGGTACCCACCATGGGCGCTGTCAGGGGCTGGAGGTCGCTGCGACTGGAGGGGGGCGGCGGCGACGGTGCGGCGGCGGGCGGAGCTGGAGCGGTTGGGGTGGCGACGACAGGCAGGGGGGGGGCCGCCTGGGCCATGGGCGCCGGAGCGGGCAGGTTGCGACGCACAACCAGGCGAAAGTCTTGGCCCTCGAGACGCAACTCCTGAATATCGCTCTCGCCCAGGAAGGTCAGGAGTTCCCGGAGCTGATTATGGTCGAGCTGCATGAACTCAGGACTCCCTTCCGAGATAGCTGTCGTTGCGGGTGTCGATCTTGATTTTCTCGCCGATGGTGATGAACAGAGGCACCATCACCTGGGCTCCGGTTTCAACGATGGCGGGCTTGGTGCCGCCGGTGGCCGTGTCACCTTTGACGCCGGGATCGGTCTGGGTGACTTCCAGAACTACGGAGTTGGGAAGTTCAACCTCAAGGGGCTTGCCATCAAAAGTAATGACGCTCACGGCCATTCCCTCCTTAAGATATTTTCGTCCATCGCCGATCTGGGCAGCCGTGAGGCGGCTTTCCTCGAAGGATTCCATGTTCATGAACACGTAGTCATCGACCTCCATATAGGTGTGCTGCAAGGTTGACTTCTCCAACTGGGCCTGGGGCATCATTTCGCCAGCCCGGAATGTTTTCTCAACCACGCTGCCACCTTGGACAGCTTTGAGCTTGGTACGCACGAAAGCCGAACCTTTGCCAGGCTTCACGTGCAAAAACTCGACGACTCGCCAGACCTGGCCATCCAGAAGAATCGTGGTGCCGGTGCGGAAGTCGTTGCTGGAGATCATCCCGGCGTTTCAAGTCGCTGGGGATTGTACGTCTGGCGACTGACAACCCCCATGGAACCAGCTCCAGGGGCATCGCGGACGTGCCAGAGTCCACTCAAAGAGTGGCCATCCATGAGCCAGAGGCCTGCGGCGGCATCGCCCACCGCCCCATCCCCCGCCCTCCGCTGGCCAAGGGTCTACACCAGAGTCCTGGGCCTGGCGATGCTGTTGATGCTGGCCTGGGCACCACCCAGCTGGGCCGCCTTGCCCCCGGGCAACGCCATCACCGACCCCTCGGCGCTGCTGCGCAATGCCCTGCCGGTAAGCCCCGGGGATCTCCAGGACCTTCAGCATCGGCTGGAAGCCACCAGCGTTGATCTGCGGGCCAAGCGCTGGAATGCCCTGGGTCAGGTCGCCAAGCGCAGCCAGTCCCTGCTAATCACCAAGCGAGCGGCGATTCTCGATCGCTTCGAGCCCGATCAGCGCGCCCACGTCGAAGAGTTGCTTGATGGGGTCAGAAACCAGCTCCAGACCCTGGCCGAAGCGGCATCCAGCCAAGACCGGGATGGCTTTGTCGAGGCCCGCCGCCGCGCCCTTGGGGCCATCGGTAGCGCTGAAGACCTGTTGGTAAAGGATTTTCCTTTCGCCATCCCCCCGGAATATGACGCCCTGCCCCGTCTGCTGGGCCGGGCCACTGTGCAACTGACCACGACCAAAGGGGATCTGACCACCGTGGTGGACGGCTTTAACGCGCCCCTCACCGCCGGTGCCTTTGTGGATCTGGTGCAACGCGGTTTCTATGACGGCCTGCCTTTCAACCGGGCCGAAGATTTTTATGTGCTCCAGACGGGCGATCCCGAGGGGCCAGGCGATGGCTTCATCGACCCTGCCACCAAGGCGGAGCGGCGGGTGCCCCTGGAAATCCGGGTGCCGGGCAAGGCGGAGCCCTTTTACAACCAGACCTTCGAAGATCTGGGGATGTTCAAAGCCGAGCCCGTGCTGCCCTTCAACGCCAAAGGCACCCTGGGCTGGGCCCACTCGGATCAGGATCTGGCCGATGGCTCCTCGCAGTTTTTCTTATTCCTTTCCGAGCCTGAACTGACCCCGGCGGGCCTCAACCTGATCGACGGCCGTTATGCCGCCTTCGGCTATGTGGTCGATGGCTTTGATGTGCTCGACAAGCTCACCGCCGAGGACGGCATTGTTAGCGCCAAGGTGCTGGAAGGGGCCCAGAATCTGCAGGCGCACGCCTGAGGCCCTTGGCCGCCCCCCCCCCTCCAGGCACCACCCAGGAAACCCTGGCCGACCTGGGCGAATCGGAACTGATCCGACGGCTGGGGGCCTTCGCCCCCCCGGATCAGTTCGCCGATGACGCTGCCCTGTTGCCCGAGACAGGGGGCAGGCCGTTGGTGGTGAACACCGACGTGCTTGTGGAAGGCCTCCACTTCAGCGATGCCACCACGGCGGCGGCGGATGTGGGTTGGCGGGCGACAGCAGCCAACCTTTCGGACCTGGCGGCCATGGGCTGCACGGCAGTGGTGGGAATCACGGTGGCCCTGGTGGCTCCGGCCGCCACCCCCTGGCCCTGGGTGGAAGGGGTCTACGGCGGCATCAAGGAGGCACTGGAGGCCTACGGCGGCGTGCTTTTGGGTGGCGACTGCAGTGGCGGCTGCCAGCGGCTGCTGGGGATTACGGCGCTCGGAACCTGGGCAGCGGAGGCCCCCGGGGCGGCAACCGATGCCAACCAGCCGGGCGCCATCGCCAGCTCCGGTCCGATCCGCCGCTGCGACGGACTCCCGGGCGACTGGCTGGTATCGACCGGCCCCCACGGGCTGAGCCGGCTGGGGCTGGCCCTGCTACAGGGCGAGTTTCCGGGGGGATCGGCAGCCTATGGGGCCCCTTCTCAGGGGGCGAACCCAACGGAGGCCGGATCCCCTGCAGCGCCGCTGGCGGCCTTGCTGGACCCAAACCTGCGGGCTCGGGCGATCACGGCCCACCGCCGCCCCCGCCCCCGCTTTGACGCGGTGCGGGCCCTGATCGCCAGCCGACCGGCCCGGTTGGGCTGGCGGGTGGGGGGTTGCGACAGCAGCGATGGGCTGGCGGCGGCGGCGGCGGCGATCGTGGCCAGCAGCGGCTGCGCGGCCCGGCTGGATCGTGACGCTTTGCCCCTGGATCCGGCCATGGCCGGCCTGCCCAAGGCCGCAGCCTGGTGCCTGGGGGGCGGCGAGGATTTCGAGCTGGTGCTTGCCCTGGAGCCTCTCTGGGCCGAGGCCCTGATCGCGGCGCTACCAGGCACGACGCGGATCGGCGAGCTGGTGGCGGGGGAGGCGGGGGCCCTGGGCTGGAGCGATGGCGCCCCTTGGGGCGCAGGCGATGGGGGAAGCGCGGCGGCCAGCGGCTACAGCCACTTCAACTGAGGCCTGGGAGGGGGAGACTCCCTAAAGACCAGGGAAAGCGAGCGCCCAAAAACCGACTCCTTAAAAATGGGCAGTATCATCAATAAATGGACATTTCCGTCACGACCTTCCGCGCCCACTGTCTGGAGCTGATCCGGCAGATCGAGACTGATGGCGAACCGATCACCATCCGCCGGCACGGCAAGGCCGTGGCCCGATTGTTGCCACCCACTGGTCCAGCCGAACAAGACGCCAAACCATGGGAAGAGCTACGCGGCAGTGGTGCTCTGCTGGCCTCCGCAGAGGAATCGGTGCTGCAAGCAAACGAATTTGAAGCCCTGCGGTGAGGGTTCTGCTTGACACCCACCTCTGGCTGTGGTGGGTGCTCGGTTCACCCCAGCTACCAATGCGGGAACGGCAGGCCATCGATCAGTCAGCCCAGGCCCGCCAGCTGCGGCTGGCGGCGATCAGCCTCTGGGAAGCGCAGATGCTGCAGGCAAAGGGGCGCCTGCAGCTGGATCAGCCCTTCGAACACTGGTTACGCCGAGCAGCGGCTGCGGACGTGATCACGGTGCTGCCTCTCGACAGTGAGGTGGTGATCAGGGTGAATTCCCTGCCCGCCGATTTCCTCGGCGACCAAGCTGATCGACTAATCGTGGCCACCGCCCTGGCCCAGGGTCTGCCGCTGGCGACCTTCGACGGCAACATTCGCCGGAGTCAGGTGGTGCCGCTCTGGTCTGCGGATTGATTCCTGGACTAGCAGCAGGCGATCGAAGGGATCGCCACCGCCACGAGCCGGGAGAGATGGGTCTTGGCCTCGTGCAGGTTGACCTGGCCCACGAGAGCGATGGCGGAGTCGCCTTAGTTGAGCCAAGTCACTGGGTTCGCTCCCCCACGGCCAAACACCAGATCAGCCGACAACAGGGCCGACCGATCGCGTTCAGCAACCGGGGCGGCCGCCAACCAGACGGCGACGCAGGCGCCGGCTCCAGCCGAAGGCGGCAGCGGCACCGAACAGGGGCAGAGGGCCAGGCGCGGCGACAGGTGCCGAAGCCGTGGTGCCGACGATCACGGTGCCA
>CAMCQR010000138.1 GCA_945877115.1 Synechococcus sp. UW140
TGTCGGCGTGCCTGAAGTTCTTCGCGGTGGCCTCGATCGACGCCTGGCGGCAGCGCTACGGCCAACCCCTAGCCGTCTATCGCACCTCCAAGAGCTATGCCACCCAGCAGGGCGCCCTGGCCTGCTGGCTGCGCCGCGCCGAAACGCAAGCGGCCTCAATCGCCTGCAGACCCTATGAAGCCAAGGCCTTCCGAGCGGCGCTGCAAGCGATTCGTCCGCTCAGCTGCGAAGCGGATCCCACGGTGTTTGTGCCGCAGCTGCAGGCCCTGGCTGGTGCTGCCGGTGTGGCGGTGGTGTTCGTGCCGGCCCCACCGGACTGCCGGGTGAGTGGGGCCACCCAGTGGCTCAGCCCGTATCGGGCCCTGATCGCCCTGAGCCTGCGCCACAAAACCAACGATCACCTTTGGTTCACGTTGTTCCATGAAGCTGGCCACATCCTCAAACACGGCAAGAAGGCCACCTTCGTGGATGGCCTCGCTGCTGTGGATATAGAGCATGAGGCCGAAGCCGATCGCTTCGCCGCGGATCAGTTGATACCGCCTGCAGCTGCCCAGAAGCTCCAAGGGCTGCGCACCGAACAGGAAGTGAAAGCTGCCGCCACGGCCCTGGGCATTGCACCGGGCATCGTGGTGGGGCGCATGCAGCATGAGGGGTGGTTACCCCGGACTCATCTCAATGGTCTGAAGGTGAGCTATCGCTGGCCGGAGGATGTCAGAAAGTCGCATCAGCGGTAGACATCTCTTCTATGTCCGATTTTGATAATATCAACCAATCTGCTCTGATCATCTACCGTGTAAATCACTCGATAATCACCTTGGCGGAATCGATATAAATTTAGTCTGCCTGCAAGTTTTTCAGAACCCTGAGGCCGTGGATTAATCGCTAGTTCTTTAATCTTTTTAATCAGCCTATCCAGTGTCTCCTTGCCCGAAACAGCCTAGAGCTCTTTTGAAGCTGATTTTTTTAGGGTGAGCCTATAGACGTCCACTTTCTCTTAGAATTGCCACGAATTCCTCAAAGTCTGCGCTGGGCTCAGCCTGTCTGATTTCAACATCACGCAAATCATCGGCGTCCTCGGCCAAGGCGAACTGCACAGCTTCGTTAACCATTTCCGAGATCGATTGGTTGGATGCAGCTGCTCTCAACCGCAGAGCTTGATGCACATGGACATCAAAGTAAATGGTGGCACGTTTGGTTTCTTCCATTCACACACTTTAACGCCATGACGTCATGACGTCATGGCAGGAGTCCTTTTTGGGATTGTTTGATCCTTCGAACGCAGTATGGGCGGACCGCATAACACCCTAAGCCGTCAGGCTCCATTCCTCATATCATCCATGTCTAAGCCCCCATTAATTCTTCAGATGGCTTGCGCCGCATGGCTTCTCAAGGATGGGGAGGGCCCGACCAGGCATGATATACGGATCCGCAAAACATCCCAAGGTTTGCCAGAGTTTCCCGGACTGATCTGGCGATAAGTACTTGTCAAGGAAAAGGGATTATCTGAAGGACTTTTTGGCCGACCACTATACGGTTGATTGCATTGGTAGCGATAACGCAGTTTCCGAATCGCTACGTTGTTTAGTGCCTGAATGGTCAGGTAGTCGCCCCCTGCACCTGCGGGATAGTGCCTAAACCTGCCCACAGCCCAGCGTGTCGTGCCCACTTTGGATAGCGTAAGGTTTGGCAATCTGCGGAGGAAAGGCCCCTCCCCAACCCACAACCCCCTAACCCCCCCAAGGCCCATAAATATCCTGCAACGCAATCACCTCCACCTGCCGCTGCTGCTGCAGGGCGGCGATGCCCTCGACGGCGGCGCGGGCGCCGGCCAGGGTGGTGACGGTGGGGACGGCGTAATCGAGGGCGGCGCGGCGTAGGTAGCGGTCGTCGTGGGCGGCCTGGCGGCCGATGGGGGTGTTGATCACCAGTTGGATCTCGCCGGAGCGGATGGCGTCCTCGATGTTGGGGCGGCCTTCATGCACCTTGAGCACCGTCTCGACGCGCAGGCCAGCGGCCTGCAGGGATGCGGCGGTGCCGGCGCTGGCCACCAGGGCAAAGCCGGCCTGGGCCAGGCGCCGCGCCACCGGCAGCAACGCCGGCTTGTCGCGGTCGTGGGTGGAAAGAAACACCGTGCCGCTGGTGGGTAAGGCCTCACCGGCCGCCAGTTCGGCTTTGGCGTAGGCCAGGCCGAAATCGGCGGCGATGCCCATCACCTCACCGGTGGATCGCATTTCTGGACCTAACAAAGTGTCGGCTCCCGGAAAGCGCTTGAAGGGCAGCACCGCCTCCTTGACGGTCTGCAGCGGCGGCACCGGCTCGCTGGTGAGGCCCAGTTCCTTCAAGGTGCGCCCGGCCATCAACCGGCTGGCGATCTTGGCCAGGGGCACGCCCGTGGCCTTGGCCACGAAGGGCACCGTGCGCGAGGCGCGGGGGTTGGCCTCAATGATGAACACCAACTCCTGGCCATCGGCCTGGCGCTGGATTGCGAACTGCAGATTGATTAATCCCCGCACCTCCAGGGCCAGGGCCAGGTCCCGGCTCCAGCCCTTGATCGTTGCCAGCACCTCCGGGCCCAACGACACCGCCGGCAGGGCGCAGGCCGAATCGCCCGAGTGAATCCCGGCCGGTTCGATGTGCTCCATCAGCCCGCAGATCAACACTTGCCCGTCGCCATCACATAGCGCATCGACATCCACCTCAATGGCGTTTTCCAGAAATTGGTCGATCAGCACCGGATGGTCCGGCTCCACCTGCACCGCCTCCACCATGTAGCGATTCAGTTCCTCTTCGCCATACACCACCTCCATCGCCCGACCGCCCAAGACATAGCTGGGCCGCACCACCACGGGATAGCCCACCCGCTCGGCCACGGCCCGGGCCTCGACGTCGCTGCGGGCCAGGCCATTGCGGGGTTGGCGGATCTCCAAGTGCCGCAGAATCGCCTCGAATTGCTCGCGGTCTTCGGCCCGGTCGATCGATTCGGGGGAGGTGCCCCAGATGCCCGTGCCGCAGGCCTGGCCCTCGGGAGATTCCAGCCAACGCAATAGGGGAATCGCCAGCTTCAGGGGGGTCTGGCCGCCGAACTGCACAATCACCGCTTCGGGATGTTCGGCCTCAATCACATTCAGCACATCTTCGAAAGTCAGCGGCTCGAAATAGAGGCGGTCCGAGGTGTCGTAATCGGTGGAAACCGTCTCCGGATTGCTATTCACCATCACGGTGACGAAGCCCTCCTCCCGCAAGGCGAAGGAGGCATGGCAGCAGCAATAATCGAATTCGATGCCCTGGCCGATGCGGTTGGGCCCACCGCCCAAAATCATCACCTTGCGGCGGCTTTCGGGTTGCACCTCGCTGGCCGGCGGCAGCACCCGCAGCTGGCCATCTTCGCCGATTTGCTCCAGGGGGCGTTCGTAGCTGGAGTAGTGATACGGCGTGCTGGAGGCGAATTCGGCGGCGCAGGTGTCCACGGTCTTAAACACGGCGTTCACGCCGAGGGCCTGGCGGTGGCGGCGCACAACCAACTCGGCCGTTCCGGTGGCCCAGGCGATCTGGCGGTCGGAGAAGCCCAGTTGCTTCAGCTCCAGCAGGGCCGGGGCGGCCAGGTCGGCCAGCTGGCGCCCTATTAACAGCCTTTGCTCGGCCTCCAACAGGCCCCGCAACTTGGCCAAAAACCAGGGATCAATGGCACTGAGCCGATGCAGCTCGGCATCGCTGTAGCCCCGCACCATGGCCGTGCGCACCGCCAGGATGCGGTCTGGCGACGGGGTGCGCACCTGGCGCTCCAGGTCGGTGGCGTTGGGATTGGGATCTTCGCGGTCGCAACCCCAACCGGCCAGACCCGTTTCCAAAGACCGCAGGGCCTTTTGGAACGATTCCTCGAAGCAGCGGCCGATGGCCATGGCCTCGCCCACCGACTTCATCGAGGTGGTCAACACCGCCGAACTGCCCCGGAATTTCTCGAAGGCAAAGCGCGGCACCTTGGTGACCACGTAATCAATCGTGGGTTCAAAACAGGCCGGGGTCGCACCGGTGATGTCGTTGACGATTTCATCGAGCGTGTAACCCACCGCCAAGCGCGCCGCGATCTTGGCGATCGGGAAGCCGGTGGCCTTGCTGGCCAGGGCCGACGAACGGGAGACGCGGGGATTCATCTCAATCACTACCACCGCCCCGTCCTCGGGATTGATGGCGAACTGGATGTTGCTGCCGCCCGTATCCACGCCGATCTCGCGAATGATGGCGATCGATTGGTCCCGCAGCCGTTGGTATTCGCGGTCGGTGAGGGTCTGGGCCGGGGCCACCGTGATCGAGTCGCCGGTGTGGACCCCCATCGGGTCGAGATTTTCGATGCTGCAGACAATCACCACGTTGTCGGCGCTGTCGCGCATCACCTCCAGTTCGAATTCCTTCCAACCCAGCAGCGATTGCTCCACCAAAATCTGGGAGACGGGGCTGGCCTCCAGGCCGCTCTTGCAGATGGCCCGGAACTCTTCCGGGTTGTAGGCAATCCCGCCCCCCGAACCGCCCAGGGTGAAGGCCGGCCGGATGATGCGGGGATAGGACCCGATGATCTCGCCGACCTCCTCGGCCTCCTCCAACGTGTTGGCGATGCCGGAGGGGCACACGGCCACACCGATGCGGGCCATCGCCTCCTTGAACAGCAGCCGGTCTTCCGCCATGCGGATCGCCTGCAGGTTGGCGCCGATCAATTCGACGCCAAAGCGCTCCAATGTGCCGTCTTCCGCCAGGGCCACGGCCAGGTTGAGGGCCGTCTGCCCCCCCATCGTCGGCAGCAGGGCATCGGGCCGCTCCCGCTCGATCACCCGGGCCACCACCTCCGGCGTCAGCGGCTCGATGTAGGTGCGATCGGCCAGGTCCGGGTCGGTCATGATCGAGGCCGGATTGCTGTTGACCAGCACCACCTCGTAGCCCTCGGCCCGCAGGGCCTTGCAGGCCTGGGTGCCCGAATAATCGAATTCACAGGCCTGGCCGATCACGATCGGACCGGACCCCAACAGCAGGATGCGCCTGAGATCCGTGCGGCGGGGCATGGGGTTGGCAGCCAAACGGGCCCAGCCTCTCACGGTCGCCGGCCATCCCTACCGGGGCCGGGGGCCCGACTTCG
>CAMCQR010000139.1 GCA_945877115.1 Synechococcus sp. UW140
AGCTTGGGGGCGGTGACCTCTGAGCCTGAAATCAACATGCCGTGGGGCGAGAACTCGGCGTAGACGTGGGACTTACCCGTGCCCTTGGGCCCCAGCTCCAGCAGGTTGTAGTTGCGCTCGCAGAAAGGGATCAGCCGGATCAAGGTGAGGAGCTTGCCTCGGCGCGTGAATGGTTCTGGGTTAAAGCCCACGCTCTGCATGAGCACATCGATCCACTCTTCGGTAGTGAACTGAGCACGGGCTTTGAGAAACTCTTCGTGGTCGATACCAGCAACTTGGATTGGCTTTAGGCCTGAGATTTGCCAGGGGCTGGCGCTTGGATCGACTGGCAGTTCATATTCAACATCCGTAATAGCCCAAACTCCGCCAACCAACATTTTTGGAAAGCGTTTGACGTATGAATCATCAATCGGCACCTTTTTGATACCGAGATTTGTGAATTCAGCTTCGTGAAAGCCACCCCTATCGTTGAAAGTGACAGTGACCTTATCAATAACTTTATGACTACCTCGGTCGCTAATTGTCGAGCGAACCAGCTCGGCCTGGTTTCGATGCACGTAGTGCTTCGCGAGGATTCGTCTTACTGATTCCAACCCCTCCTGAATCAATGCCGGGTCGTCGGTGGCACAGTGCTGTCCGAGGAGGTACTCCAGCACATAAGTGGGTACTACGGCGTTCTGCTTAAGCTCGGTGGTGAGGTCTTTTCGCACTACCAGGCCAGGGAAATGCTCAAGGATCTTTTGATCCAATGGGCTGTGGACCGTGGAAGCAGCGCTGGTGTTCATGGAGATAGTTAGAAGTCGTCGAAGTCGTTGCCGAAGGGCTGCTGCAGCTTCAGATCCACAGTTTTGTAAGTAATCGGCGTGGAAACATTTACGAGGATTTCTTCTAATCGTAGCTCCAAGAGTTGGTTGTTATATTCGCTCGCGGCGTTGGAGAGCTCCAGGACGATTTGTTGTTCCCGTTCGCGGGCTTCGCTTGACGCTGAATTCAGTACCACTGTGCGATGGGCGCAAAGCAATGCCCCATCAGCCTTGGCGTAAAGAGCAATGCGTAGCTGAAGAGGCAGCCTCTTTTTGGCTGCTACGGCTTCTGTTTGAAACAAAAAGAAGGTCAACCGGCTGCCTGTAATTTTGGCTGGAAGGCGCAGCAGTTCCACCTCCACCACGCGGCTCTCATCTTTAAGTTCGCGCTTGAGCTTGATCACTGGCACTACCACCTCCTGCAAGGAGGTGCCGCCATGTACAAAACGTGAACCTGAGCCGGAGCGTGGAAAGCGATCAAGCCCCAGAGGGAAAACAGCCTCCCAATTGCCAACGAGGCCCAGCTCGCCAGCGGTGAATACCTTCTGGCCGGAATTAGGCTTAATCCCTGTGCCTAAGGCAAAACGACGATTCCTAAAGCTGAGTTCTGTTGCAAGTGGAAACTCGGCGCGGTCGTTGGCATCCACCGGCTCCTGCTGAAACAGGAAGCCGTGATCGGCTGTGATCACAGCCTGGCTTCCCTTCAGGCTGGCGATCTTGCGCAGAATCAATTCCAGCTCATCAAAGGTCTGCTCCACTGCCTGAAAGGTATCGGCCTCGCTTTCGCGCTTGTCGCCGATGCGGTCGATGCGGTTGTGGTAGATCACTATCAGATCATGATCATGGGTGAGCTCAGCACCCTCCTTGCTGGTGGCAAGGCCCAGGAAATCCTCAGCCAGAATCGCCTTGGCGCGACCATTGGCGTAGGCCTTAACAATCTTGTCTCGGTTTTCGGTGCCAGTAGCGCTGTGGCCATCCACCAAAGCATTGGCATCGCTGGGGTTAAGACCTAACTGCACGCCAGGTAATAGGGCGGCCATACCCAGTTGTGTGTAGCTAGGCAGCACCCCCAACAGGGCATCTACCTCGGCCTGCCAGCCCTTACCGGCCTGGCTATTTAGGCGTTCGGCAAAATCGCGAGCAGCTTCGTAGCGCAGGGCATCGGAAATCACCACGAACAGGCGCTTAAGCCCTTTGGAGGTGAGCGGCGCATGCACATAGCGCATGTGGAATTCCTTCTGGCGGGGCAGAGTGATTGATCCCCAGCTGGTCAGGCCAGCCACCTGATCGCTCCAGCGGTTGGTGAGCGGCAACAAAACGTTGTTCACATATTGGGCTTCTAGCCAATTGCGCAGCGGTTTTAGCAAACCGGGTTGCTGGTACATGCGAGCGTGGAAAATGCATCGGCGGTAGGCCTGATCCAGACGCCACCAGCTGTTGCAATAACGCTGCAAACCCTCATCGAAGCTTGGTACTTGCAGATCAGCCTTAGCCAGCAGGCTGCGGAAGGTGATCGCCTGCTCCAGAGCGCGGTAGCCGTGTTGGTGCTTCCCAAACCAGCAAGAGCTGCTGCGGTTGCTGATCGTGTCAAGCAGGTCAGCATCTGTGGTATCGCTCTGGAAACGCTGGAGTAGGCGTCTGAGCACAAAGCGTTCGATCAACTCATAACTGTCATCATCCCCTGGCTCGTAGTTCTCTGGTGCGTTGTTTAGCTGCTCATCTATGCGCAGCAATCCAGCGAGATGTGCACTCCACTGCTCAAACGTCGGCCGGGTGATGTGGCTGTTTTTCCAGATGCTCAGAAACACTTTTGCGTGAGGTAGGAGGTTGCCGGCAGGGCCAATGCTGGTCACGCTGTTGAACAGAGCAACAGCGAAGTCGCGCAGGTTGGGCTCGGGGCTGGTGTAGCCAAACTTTTCTCCAACCGCAATCCAGAAATAGCCACTCAGCTGGTGGTTGCCGTAGAGGGCATCCACGGGATCTTCACCATCGGGATTAACTGGATCTTGCTGGCTAAAGGCGTGTACCAACAGCTGGTCAATATCGGGCTGCTGCTTGGCCAGCACGGCAAGCATCTTGAGCCGCACTGCCGCTTCGTTGTCGTTGCGCCCCCGCAGCTCTTTTAGTTTGCTGATGCGCACAGATGAGCGAAAAAAGGCCTTGTGCTGTTCGGCGAGCTCCTTGAACTCCAGCGTCAGACCAGCATCTTGAATATCCAATGAGGCTCGATCGGCAGTGAACTCATGACCGGCCAAGAGGAAATCCAGCAGCCAGTTATCTGGCTCTGGTGGTTTGGCTGTGGGTATGTACAGCAGAAAACACTTGTCTTGGGGTGCTCGGCTGATCACCACCTTTACGGAAAACTCGTTGCCTTGCACAAGCAGCTTTTCAGCCTGAACGGGCTGGTAGTCGTCAAATTCGGAAGCCCACTCGTCATTGGGGTCGTACCAGAACACGACACGCTTGCGAGCAAGAGCTGCGTCGAGGCTCTCGTGGATGCGGCTGGTTTGAGTCATGGGGTTGTCCTCAATCCTCCTTGGCCGCCAGCCCAGGGATCGGCGCCAGCACATCCTGCAGCTTGAGGTAGTTCACCTTGACGCCGTCATCTAGATCCAGCTCGATCCGTTGCTGAGCCAGGGGTAGTAGGGAATCCTGTTCCCAAGCCTGGCATTCCTTGAGTACCTTGGTGATCTTCTCGGCTTCCTTGCGGGCGGCGGTGCGATCGCGGGTGGGCAAATCGTCGTTGAGTTGATCAAGCCCGAGCTGGGCCAGGCGAGCTTCCAGCTTTTGCAGGTAGGGGCGGAAGTAGTTGTTGAGCACCAGGTTGAGGGTGTCTTTGGTGTAGCGGTGCAGGTAGATCAAACAACCAAAGCCTTTCTTAGGGCTCTGCACTAGCCAATAGATCGGGCGCTTTTTATAGGTTTGCAAGTGGTCTTTGTAGAAGTCTGTGCAAAAGTATTTACGGATGTCTTTGCCTAAAGAGTCTTCTATAAAACGAAGATTGTCTACAACACTGCTTTCAGAAAAAGAAACGGCTAGGAACTCACGGCTACGGGCGACGATGTCGTCCTCGAACCACTCGCCATCGAGCACGGGGATGATGCCGTCGCGGTCGGGTTGGAAGCTGAGATCGCCAGTGCTTTTGCCGACTTTGGCGTTGTAGTTCTCTAACGTGTCGCCGGCATTGGCGAGGATCAGGCCGGGAAGATCGAGGCTGTAGCGGCCCATCATGCAGCCGACGGCATAGGAGAGGAAGGCGGTCATGTCCTTCTTCACATCGGCGCGGGCGAGGGTGATCTGCTCTTCGGGTACTTCAGGCTGCAACTCGCCGTCGAGGCCGTAGGCGGCGATGAAGAGTCGGTTGTTCTCGGTCTCCAGCTCCTGCATCCGGCGGATGGCGGCGGTGCTTTGCGCCTCCCAATTCCGCCAGCTCGCCTCCAACGTCGCGCCCTTCAGCCCCGGCCGCAGCAACGGCGGGTCGCGGAAGTCCCACGAGGTCTCGAAGTTGTCCCAGTCGGCGCGGGCGATAGCTATTGCAGATGACGTGATTTCTATGATTCGAGGCGAAATCGTCTTTATCGCAGTAGTAAAAAATGGAAGTCGTATAATATCTCCAACTTGAAACGCCAAAGTAGGATTCAAAATCTTAAGCATCTCCGTGCTGACGCAGGAAGAAATAAGTCCCAGCATCAAAGCTTCAGGGTAATCTCTGCTTTCGCAGAACATCATCATTCCGTTGACATCAAATAATGCCCCTTGCCCAACAATCCGGCATCCAAAGTATGACGAACTCAGCAGAGTCCATGTGACTCCAGATCTGAAGTAATAAGACGGATTTCGAAGAATCGACTTTTCATAAGCGCGCAGCTCTTTTCCGTTTTCCGAATAGTTTATTAGGTGCTCATTGTTTCCGTAATACTTTCGGTAATCCCCGCCCTTGTTATACGGAAACCACTTCTTGCCTGACAGCGCAGCTTGCTCTGCATTCGCGCAGTGGAAGTTCGTTGAACCAATCGACACTTCAGACCATCGCCTTAAAAATGAATTATTGTCACCTGTGGTAATCCCATTTCTACACACTGAATAGCGCCCAACCGATTCCGCCTCAGCAAAGATAGAGAATACCTTATCGCTCAACCAATATGCGATGGGCTTGCC
>CAMCQR010000140.1 GCA_945877115.1 Synechococcus sp. UW140
GAAAAAAGTCATCATTCTCCTCGAAAGCCAAAACAACCCTCGAACGATCTAAATAATCAAGATTGTCTGGCCCAATTGCCAAAACCACAGTCAACTCTCATCAAACGAAGCTTACAATGAGATTGGAGATCTCGCTGAGATGATTGGTCTAGAGCTTCGAATGAGGCTCTTAACACAGTGAGACAAATACTATGTGGTTAGCTTGGCGCAAATGGCTTGCTGAGGCAAGACCTGGAGCTGCCAGCCCACATGGTTCTTTATGCCAACAAATAGCCGCACCTTGCAATGCTAAAAATATTCACCATTTATCAATGACTTGATCGTGCCAAGAAGTCTTTCAACTTCAATCTCTAAGGCACTAATCCTATGTCCAAGGCGAAATAAATCTTTGTTGCAAATTTTAAGGTCTCTCAAGCTTTCTCTTTTCAATGACAACAAGGTATCAACTATGGATGCTTTATCAATTGCTGATTCCCCATCAATACGCCCGGTCTTCAGTTCGCTAGTCAATTGATTTATTTGACCATCCAAGCTCAATATAATGGCCTGTAACTGCTGTTCTTTTTTGTGCATTTCCGACAAAGCTTGTTTGGCGTTTTCAACAGAATAATTTGCTTTAGCAAGGCTAGCCTTTGAGCTTGAATAGCTACTGTAATTGCGCAACCCACTCCAATAAGTATCAAAAAATGCGGGGTTTGAGACAATTGGATCATTGGTGACAGAGTCATTCCAGCCTTCAACTACCCAGGATGGAGCAATCGGCCCAGCAATAAGATCAGACGAAATGAGAATTTCGATAATTTGAATAAAGTAGTTTAAGTCACTCCTCGTATGTCCAAACCTCTGGCCAAACCGAAGGGACAGTACTCCATGCTTCGCAAGGTCATTAGCAAAATCAATATAGCAATCGGCTGGAATGGCAAAGCCGCTGACTTCAGTATGAACCAAAAGAAGACGTGATGCATATAAAAATGCATCATCTACTTCTGCTCCCAAAGCAAGTGGCATAGTTATCCTAATGAAATAACTAGGGTCTCCCACGTGTACGAACTTGTCGATATTACATCCATCGCGAAGAAGCTGCAGTAGAGGAGTGGTTCCCTTAAGTTCTGGTATAAATCCATCATCGCAATCGTGTTCTACACTTCCGTCAAATGAATCACTTAAGTCATAGTATTCTACACTATCATCATATGCATGGTCAGCAAGGTCTTGATAGTCATCCCCTTCTGGACCAATCCATTCGCGTGCTTCGGAGTCAAATCCAAAATAAACCATCAGCCCTGGGAAAGCGATGTACTTCTATTCCACTGTAGCTCATTTTAAGTATGTTGCTTCGAATAGTGCCTTGCAGGATGGTTTACCAATGTAGAAGCAAAAAAATTTAACATATGAGAAGCAAGCCTAGCCAATCACTTCCGCCTTTTTTGCTTAGATTTGTCCCTCATGCACGATCCCAATCATCACTTACTTTGAGTTGCAAAAAACTGCAAAACATGCTTAACATTAGCAATCGCGTCGGGGTAATCAGTTGGATTCCTGGTCAACATAAGCATTAAGTACCATAGAGTTCATGATCGCTAGCAATGCTCACTATCAAAATATTTTATCGTGAAGGAAACGCTGCAACCAGGCCATGGCCACTGCAAAGACTACGGGCCTGGACACCGTCGAGCCGATCTGGGCGGTGGTCAAGATAGCTACGGCAAAGATTGGCAGCGCAAATGTCTAGCAGTACCTGCAAGTAGTGAATCCAGTTCAAAACTTCTCAAGAACCTAAACCAAGGCATTGCCCTTAATACGCAGCTTGAGAACGTCCATCTGGATAGCTGCAATCCGCTTTTTGATTTTGCCGATTTCTGCCCTTTTGTGGTGATCTTGAGCGCCTCGTGAGTTCTCAGATTCAACAACAGCATCCTCTGCGTTTCTAAGCCTGTACATCTCAGCAACCATCTCCGCTTCCCTATCAATAATCTGCAAGCTCCACGGAAGCCCAATGGGTTTCTCTTGGGGTCCTGGGGCAGGAATCAGATTACGGGCATTCTCAAGCACAGAGATTGGCTGCTTGGAAGTCTGAGATGGCTTGAGGAACCTTTTGAAAAACATTGTTGTACGTATCAAGACTGTGGCCAGAGCTTACAAGGCTTTCGCCGTTGGGCGGATCATCCTTGTCCTAACCATCGATCGTCATAAAGGGCCTGTCGTCCTACCCCGCCAAGGCCCGCGCAAATGCCGCCGCAGCCCCTGATTCCGATGCCCAGGGATAGCTGCGGCAATGCACCTCATAGCTGTGGCCCATGCTCAAGGCGACGCTGCCGGCATCGATGCCGAGCTGATGGCCCCGCAGGCTGTAGCTATGGCGAAAGCTGTAGGGCACGGCTCGCTCCCCCCTGGCCGATAGGCGATCGCGCAGGGTTTTCCAACCTTTCTGGCGGCCCAGGTAGGTGGTGATCGCATCGGAAGCTCCGGGGCCGTTCCCCAAGGGCGGCAGCTCCAACTCGCCGGCCTGCCAGCGGCCTGCCAGGTTCCAGTCCTGGCGTCTGCCATCCCAGTCGGTCAAAGGCAGGGGGTGGATCCAGCGCGGTTCAGTCATGCCACCGCCGCTGCGTTTGCGATGGCTGCACCACCAAAGCGGCTTGCCACTGCTCGGTTCATGGCGCACGGCCAAGTGCTGCAGCTCGATCGGACGCAGGCCCAGTTCCGCCAGCAGCCTGATCGCATCGGCCCAGCGGCCACCCACCTCCGTTTGGGGCAGGGCATCGATCAAGGAAAGGATCTCCAGATCCGAGAAGGGATCCCCTTTGCGGCTGCCAGGGGCCTCGGATGCTGTCGATACGCCGATCTGGTTCTTGAGTTCTGCCGGCGGTAGCCAGTGGTCGGAAAACTGCTCGCGGCTGACGCAGTGGCGCAGGAACTGCGACAGCGACTGGGCCCGGATCTGACGTGTGCGGCTGCCCGGTTTCCAGTCCCGCAGGCAGGCATCCAGCAAGTCGACCGCAGTGGTCGGGCCCTTTGACTGCTCCAGCAGCTGCACCGCCATCGACAGCACCGGCTCATAGGTCTTGACCCAGGTTGCTGGCTTGATCGCCGAACCGTGCTGGATCTTCTGCTCCTGGAAGCTGGCCAAGGCATCGGCCCAGCTGCAGCGACTACTGGGGGCCTTGCCGGCGGCGATCGCTGCTGCCTCCTGCAGTTCATGGCCTTCCAGGGTCAGGACATAGATGTTGCGGACACGGGCAAGGATCGCTCCTACCTGGAGTTTTGACCACTCGAAGGGCAGAACAACAGTGGTGGCTGTTTGACCGCGATGGCGTACCTCCAGCCGCACTCCACCGCGCTGTTCTCGCAAGGACCAACCGACGGCAGTTGACGTCCTGACCCCGGCTCGCAGGGCTGCCTCCCAACTGGACGAGAGCCGTACGCTTGGCATGAACCTGAGCGCAAATTGAGCGCAAAAATAGCCGAGGCTGCCCGATCAGGCCACATCAGCCCCAGTCACCAAGCCAGTTGTGGCCTGAAATCCCAGTCATAGAGCCCCTAATAAGTCTGCTTTGGGAGCACTAGGTCGCAGGTTCGAATCCTGTCGCCCCGATCAGTGATAGCAAGGGTTCTCGGCGATGTCGAGAACCCTTTTTTCTTGCTTGCAAGAGAAAGTGCAAGAGAATAGAGGGGTTTCGGGCCTCTCGATCCTCACGTCTGAGCGTGGGTTGGTGCTGGTTGGAGTCGGGTCCATCCGTTTTGACCAGGACCCAAGGCCCAAGTTTCTCTTGCATCTCTTGCAGGCCTTGGCCTGTGCGGGGCTGCTGCTGGCTTGCAGGCTTCGCATGGCTTCAGGAGGCGACGGCCATCCTTCAGCGTTCCACGGCTGCGCCGTGGCCTGCATCGGCCAGCCTTCGCAGGACTCCACCAGATCCGGTGTGGGGCCAGATGGCAGTGCCGCTGCTCAGTAGCCCAGGAGCTTGTTCCGTGTTGCAGTGGCTGCCGCTCCCCACCCTCCTGCCGCCGCCGGTGCTGGCCCATGGCTCTGACGTCATGGGAGCGGCTGGTGACCGTGATCTCGTCTGGGCCAAGGAGCGCATCTCCTCCGCCCTGCTCAAGCGCAGCGGTGGCCAGGCTGTTCATCAGCTGCTCCCTGGCGGTGCCCGTGGCGCCGATCAGGCCTTCTGATGTGAGTGCCGACCATCAGATTGGCCGGGGGATCCAGTCCCTCGCTGCCGAGTAGCGCCGTTATGGCCGGTCTGCTGGCCCCATCCGCAATCGCCTCCTCATCGTGCAGGTCATCGCCTACGAGGCACTCAGGGCTTCGGTGCTGGTGATCGTCTTTCCCGGGGGCTCCTGCGCGGCCTCGCTGCAGCAGCAGGCCCGCCGCTACTCCTACCGTTCGCCAGTGCCGGTGGTGGTGGTGGAAGTTGGGCAGTTCTTAGCGGCGTTGCAATTGGGCCAGCAAGCCAAGCCGGCCAAGTCCAGTAGACATGACAACTCGTAGCAAAATATGCAAAATGCTGCCAGTAGGGCTATTCCAGCGAAGCGCGGTAGCAATAGAGGCACTATTAAACCGCACCTATTGTGCCAATTAACACCAAACAATCTTGACATAAGGCTGCCTTAATACTGTCTGGAAACCTTGGCAATTGCCATTGCCTGCCTAGTCTTCGTTCTATAACGCACAGCCCGCTGAAAGCCTTTGAATGATTGCATCACCGGCCGCCATGACCGGTTCGCCCTAGGGGGCGACAGCAGTGCCCGTCGCTGCAGCTGGAATACACATTTGGGAGGCAGGTGAGTCATGCCAATCCCGAGCTTCGATCAGTATGGGCTGCTACCCGATGGCGTCCATTCCTGCACGTTGGAAGAGGTGGAAGCCGTGCTCGGCTGGAGCAGCAAACGCCGCCTATTGACCCACCAGCTGCGCGACTTCATCAACGCAGAACTCAGTCC
>CAMCQR010000141.1 GCA_945877115.1 Synechococcus sp. UW140
GGGCGACGCGACGCTTGCCTTGGGGTTTAAAAAAGTAAGAGATTAATCAGCCAGATTCCCCGCATTACCAGGCACCAGCTGCCAACGGCTCGGGTGGGGCGCCAAGTATTCCGGCCTTGCACCCTCAGCAGTCCCCACAGGCGCTGTCAACACAAAATCCATGCTGATCGAAAAGCGGCGATCGTCGTCGTCGTTGTTCTCCAGCACGGCGTGATCGATGCAGGCGGGAAACAGCACCAGCAAGCCCGCCCGGGGCGCCACATCAAACCAGGGGGCGTTTGCGCCCTGGTCTGGCAACCCAAGGCAACCTGCCGTGGCAGGCATCAACTCCAGACGCGCCTGACACGACCACCGGGCATGAAAAAGCCCCGCCAAATGGCAGGGCTACGGGGTTGCTCAGGATGCTTATCAAACGATTTTTCTGGCAACCGGCTACCCCTTGCTTGTGAGGATGCGCTTCCGCAGCTTGCGGCTGTAGCCGAACGCAGCGGCGGCGCCGAAGAGGGGCAATGACCCAGGAACAGCAGTCGTATCGCTCGTATTGACAATGACGTTGTCGATGCTGGTGTTCCCTTCAATTTGAGTGACTCCGGAAAGGATGTTCCAGCCGCCGATTCCGTTGGAGGAGTTCACCTGATAGGTCGCGTAGGTTCCTGGATCTGTAGTCGCCCCGTATGTCAGCGTGATAGCGGTGCTAAGGAGAATGTTGCTATTGCTGTCGAATACCTCAAGGACAGAACCAATAACATAGCTGGCAATGTCGAGTTGAAGTGACGTCAAAGTCGCGCCAAAAGTGGGATTGAACGTGATGAACGTACTTTGTTCCCCGGCAATGCCATCCGAAATCCATAGACCGTCAGGATTATTGCCACGACACTCGAAACCAGGACAAAAGTTAACCTGTTCATAGTAATTCGTCAAGTTCGAGTTCGAAGCCAGCCAGCGGCTCTTCCATGCCGGAAACGGGTCCTCAAAATCCTCTGTTAATGTTGCAGCACGAGCAATGGAAGTTCCAAGCAGAACCGAGCCGCTTTGGAGCATTGCCAGCGCGACCAGCGCTGCGCCAGGAAGAGTGGCCTTGGCCAAGCGACGAGCCCTCTGGAGAAGAGTGGCCATGGAATCTGCGACTGTTGGACAATCTTCATGCAAGCCCAGAGATCTGGAACCAGAAAAGGATTGAAAAATCATTGATGTGGTCCAAGTTAATTGGATGATCCAATGGTGCATCACTACGACTCACCCCCCCCCAACAATGCATATGTTTTCGTAATTCATCTTTCCTTTGGTTTGCTTGTCCCATTCCAAAGAGGTCCCATGGATACCTAACTCACCGGACCCGCAACTTGCTGCCAGCCACCCGGATGGGGCGCCAGATACTCCGGCCGCCCCCCAGCCGAGGGTTCCGCAGGCGCTGTCAACACAAAATCCATGCTGATCGAAAAGCGGCGATCGTCGTCGTCGTTGTTCTCCAGCACGGCGTGATCGATACAAGCGGGAAACAGCACCAGCAAGCCCGCCCGGGGCGCCACATCGAACCAGGGGGCGTTCCACTGCTGGGCGCCGGCATGGTTAGGACCGGCATGGTCGGCACGAATCGGCCCCCCATGGCCCACCGCCAGGCCCGGCACCAGCTCGTTGTACTGGCGCTGGGGCCAGAGGCGCAGGCAACCGCTGCGGCCGCTGCCGTCCCCATTGAGGTAATAAACAGCGCTCAGGTGGGCGTTGGGATGGTGGTGCCGTCCCACCACCTGGCCCGCCTCACCCACCACCGGCCAGCAGCGCTGCAGATGCAATGCCAGCGCCGCCGGATCAAATCCCAGCGCCTGCAGGTAGGTCCAAACATGGCCCTCCAACCGGCTGATCAGGGGCGCAAAGGCAGCGTCGCGCTGCAGTTGATCGACACCGTTGAGGTCGCCTGTCCAGGCGCAGAGCGGATCGGGGTTGGACTCCGCTTCCCCCCGCAGGGCCAACATGGCGCGCATCAGCAGGGCGCCTTCCAGCGGATCGGCGGGCAGGGCCACCTGGCCGAGGGCAACCGGGAACAAGGGCTGGAGGGTCATAGCAGGGGATGTCATGGCCATCGATCCAGCGCACAGCGACCCTGATCCTGGCCTGGGGCCCCACCAAGCCAACCAGCAAGGACGACCCAGCAGGCCATCCCCCCGGCCTACCCTTGCCCCAATGGCCCTAAGTTCCAGCACCAGCCCGATCATCCGTGCCGACGGGCTCAGCAAGACCTACCGCGTCGCCGCCAAGGACCCGGGCCTTGGCGGCACCCTGCGCCATTTCGTGCAGCGGCGCTACAAAGATGTCGCGGCGGTGCGCGATGTCAGTTTCCAGATCCAACCCGGTGAAATGGTCGGCTTCCTGGGCCCTAATGGCGCCGGCAAGACCACCACCCTCAAGATGCTCACCGGGCTGATCCATCCCTCCGCCGGACAGGCGTTGGTGGCCGGCTTCAGCCCGCACCGCCGCCAGGCGAATTTCCTGCGGCGCATCACCTTAGTGATGGGACAGAAACAGCAGCTGCTCTGGGACCTGCCGGCCCTCGATTCCCTGCGGGTCAACGCCGCCGTGTACGGGATCGACGAAGCCGAAAGCCGTACACGCATCCACGCCCTGGCCGAGATGCTGGACCTGGGGAACGAACTCAGGCGCCCCCTGCGCAAGTTGTCCCTGGGCCAGCGGATGAAGGCCGAACTGTTGGCGGCCCTGTTGCACCGCCCCGAGGTGCTGTTTCTCGATGAGCCCACCCTCGGCCTTGATGTCAATGCCCAGGCCCGGGTCCGCTCCTTCCTGGCGGATTACAACCAACGCTTTGGGGCCACCGTGCTGCTCACCAGCCATTACATGGCCGACATCACGGCCCTCTGCCCCAGGGTGCTGTTGATCCACGAGGGGCGCCTGTTTCATGACGGCAGCCTGGAAGCCCTCACCCAGCGGCTGGCCCCTTGCCGGGAAGTGCGTCTGGAACTCGCCGAACCCTGGCCCCTGGCGGCCCTGCGCGCCTATGGCGAAGTGGAGAGCTGCGAGGGCGTGGTCGTACGCCTCCTGATCCGCCGCGACGGCCTCACCGCTGCCGTATCCAGGCTCCTCGCTGATTTGCCGGTGCGGGACCTAGAGGTGCGTGATCCCCCCATCGAAGAGCTGATCGGCCGTTTGTTTGTGCAAGGAGCGCTGCCATGAGCAGTCCACGGGAACTACCCCTTCACTCCCTTCACCATGGCTGGCGCGTGGCCCGGGCCCTGTTCGCCAGCCAGTACGCCCTAATGCTCGAGTATCGCGCCGAGATCCTGCTGTGGGCCCTCTCCGGCCTGGTGCCGTTCATCATGCTGGCGGTCTGGATCGAGTCCCCCGCCGGCAACGCCCTGGGCATGGGACCTACCCAACTGGCACGCTATTTCTTGGCCGCCTTCGTGGTGCGCCAGTTCACCGTCGCCTGGGTGATGACGGTCTTTGAGGAGGACGCCCTGCAGGGTCGACTCTCTCCCATGCTGCTGCAGCCCCTGCATCCCTTCTGGCGCTACCTGGCCTCCCACTTTGCCGAACAGGCGATTCGGTTGCCCTTTGTCGCCATGATCGCCTCCCTGTTTTTCCTGGTGCTTCCCTGGGCGTTCTGGGTGCCCACCCCCCAACGGGCCCTGCTGGCCTTGGCGGCGACGTTCCTGGCCTTCCTGCTCAACTTTCTGATCCAGTGCACCATGGCCTGCCTGTGCTTCTGGAGCGAACGTGTCAATGCTTTGGAGCGCTTGATCTATATCCCCATGCTGTTCCTTTCCGGCACGGCGGCCCCCCTTGAGGCCTTCCCACCGGCCCTACGAAGAATAGTCGAATGGACACCCTTTCCCCTGCTGGTGAATTTCCCGGCCCAGTTGCTCTCCGGTGGGGAAGTGCCGATCGCCGCCGGATTTACCGCCCTGGCTGTCTGGATCACGGGTCTGTTCCTGCTGATGACGCTGTTGTGGCGAATCGGGGTCAAGCGTTACGGAGCGATGGGGGCCTGATGGGAAACCCCCTTGGGCGCTACCTGCTGACATTGCGCCGCCTGTGGGGTACGGCCCTGGCGATGCAATTGGAATACCAGATCAACCTATGGCTGGAAGTGGCAGCGGCAGTCACCAACCTGCTTGGCAGCCTGCTATTGCTGTCGCTGTTCTTTGGGGGCGGTCGGATGCTGGGCGACTGGAGCTGGGCCCAGGCCCTTGTGGTTCTGGGGGTCTACACCCTGCTGGAAGGGATCACCAGCACCTGGCTGCGCCCCAACCTGAGCACGATTGTGGGCCATGTGCAGCAGGGGACCCTGGACTTTGTGTTACTGAAACCCATTGACAGCCAGTTCTGGCTCTCCACCAACCGGATTTCACTGATGGGCCTGCCCGAAATCACCACGGGCCTAGGCCTGATGGTCTGGGCAGCAGGACGGGCGGGAATCAGAACAACCCCATGGCTGTTATTCCAAACACTGCTGATGCTGTTGACCAGCGGGCTGATCTTGTACAGCCTTTGGTTTCTGGTGGCGACAACCAGCATCTGGTTTGTGAAAACCTGGAATGCCACCGAGGTCCTTCGCGCCGCCTTGAGCTCTGGCCGCTATCCCATCAGCGCCTTTCCAGCACCCGTAAGAAGGCTGTTCACCATGGTGCTTCCAGTGGCCTTTCTGACCACCGTGCCCGCTGAAGCCATATTGGGACGCTTGAGCCTGCCATGGCTACTCCTATCCCTGGCGGTGGCCTTCCTCTGCCTAGCCCTCAGCCGAGCCTTCTGGCAATTTGCCCTGCGCTTTTACACCTCTGCCTCCAGTTAGCTCTCCAGTTAGATCCAAAGCGATTCCAAAAAGCACATTCGTGAACCGCGTTGGCAAACGAAGATCGA
>CAMCQR010000142.1 GCA_945877115.1 Synechococcus sp. UW140
GAGTAACCAGCCGCCTAATACACACCCTGAATCTGAGTCCGCGGCCTCTCCGAAGGCGGCATCAGAGGCGCCCCAACCGATCCAAGCCGGCGATCGTTACCAGATCTTCGAGGAAGCTGCACTCGAGCGCCTGCGTAGCAGCAGCGACCAGAGCAAACCGGTTAGATTTTTGCCGTTGCCAGTCCGACTGGCAGCAATCAGCGCCATCACAATCACCTGCCTGGGTGTGTTGTGGTCTGTATTAGCTCGGGTACCGGTGCAAGTGAATGGCTTGGCCACGATCGTGCCGGAGGGGACAGTGAACAGTGTCCAGGCTCGGGTTGATGGCGTCCTCTATTACCAAGTGAGTGGCGTTGGGCCGGATCTGCTCAGCCCGATCTACCGCCAGCGCAATCAGGCCCTTTCGCAATTCTGGGATGCCGCCGTGGTGAACAGCCGCCCCACCCTTTCATTCGCCCGGCTGCTCGAGCTGGTGAACGGGGCCAAATTGGCCCCCGAGGGACAGCGAATCGTGATGCCTGAGGCGCTCGACGACCGCGAAGCCTTCGATCGGCTCGGCCGCACAGGAGACAGGCAAATGCACAAGCAGCAGAGCCAGCTGTTCTTTACAGGCAACACAGTGATCGCTCAGATCAACAACCCCCCGGCAGTCGATGAGCTCGATGCGATGCGCCGTCTGAGCCCACCGAAGCTGGCGCTCGAAAACGAAACCAGCCAGGATCGACGCGAGCGCGCCGTGGCCTACGGCTCAGTAGACAGCCTAATTGTCGATCAAATGCGTGAAAAGGAACAGGAACTCCGCAAGCGGCAGGCGATGTTCCTTCGGCTTCAGAAGCTGTGGACGAAGGGTTACGTGTCTGAAACGCAGTTACTTCAAGAGCAGGCAACCATTAACAGTTTGGAGCAGCAGGTGGTTCAACTTCGTCGGGATCGATTGGGCAACAACTTCAGCGGAACTGACCAACGCCAACAGGCGGCCCAGGCCGACCTCAACGTCCTGCAAACCACCGATCAGCTGCAGAGTGCGCTGGTGACGTATCTGGCCAAAGCGTTCACCATTGCTCCACCCACGGGGCTCTACCTCGTGGCCAAATACATGCAAACCGGCATGGAAGTGCGCACCGGAGATGAACTCTTTACCTACACCCTCAAACCACCCTCGCTCCCCGGGCGCATTCCCGTCTTCGTCGATGCCGCCACCCTTCAACAACTCACGGAAGGTATGCGCGTAATCGTGACGCCCAAGGGGATCTCCCGGGCGCAGTACGGCGGCATCCTTGGTGAGGTCGACGAGGTCGGGCGCCTACCTCTGTCCGACGAGGCCCTATCAGCTGTTGCCGGAGGCCGCAGCCTCGCAGGCGCTATCGGCCAAGCGGTACCCAACCCCTATCGGGTGATGGTGAAGTTGCAAGTGGTCGAGCCAGACTCCTGCCTCCAGCTACTCTCCCGTCGCTGCTATGCGTGGAGCACCAACCGCATCCCACCCTTCCCCGTGCGCATGGGGACCCAGGCGGATGTTCAAATCACAACCATCTATCGCAGGCCGATTGAATTCGTTATGCCGGCTTTGCGTCAGGCCCTTGGGTTAGTGGTTGAGACCCGCTGAGTGATGGGCAAACCAATCCAAACGCCCACCGTTCTCCAATATGAGGCAGTGGAATGTGGTGCCGCATGCCTCAAAATTGTGCTCGGCTACCTGGGCAAGGTGGTTCCGCTAGCGGAACTGCGCGAACGCTGCGGCATCAGTCGTGATGGGGTGACTGCCATCCAACTGAAGCGCACCGCCCTTAGCTATGGCCTGGAGGTTCGTGCCTACCGCTGCTCTGCAGATCAGTTGCGTTCCACCTCAAAAGTACCCTCAATCCTGTTCTGGAACTTCAACCACTTCTTAGTTCTGGAGGGTTTTAAGGGCAACAAGGTTTACCTCAGCGATCCGGCCGGCGGGCGCCGCATCGTGACCTGGGAAGAGTTCCTCAACAGTTTCACCGGTGTGGTGCTGGAGCTCAAACCCGGGCTCAACTTCCTGCCCGGTGGCAACGAACCCGGGCTTTATCACAGGGTCCCACAACTACTCCGGCCCTATGCCTCCTTGATCCCCTGGATCCTGGTAGTGGCACTAATCGGGGCGGTGCCGGAGTTGTTCATCGCCGGCGCCACTGCCCAGTTCATCGATGCTTTCCTGCAGGAAGGGCGTCAGAACATCGCTGTACCGGTGATCTGGATCACCGCGATTGCCGCCATCACCGTGATCGGCCTACTGAATGTGCAAAAGCTGTTACTTCGTCTTGTAGGCAACTTGTTGCTGCGTCGGGTTGCCAGCCTTCTGTACATCTCCCTATTCAGCCTGCCCTACCGCTACTTTCTGCAGCGCATGGGAGGTGAGCTCTCACAACGGTTGAGTCTGCCCTTTTCCCTGGTGCAACTCGGTATCACCGGCGTGATCGACTTCCTGCTCTCGCTTGGCTCGGGCCTCTTGGCTCTACTGGTGGGACTGTTCATCTCCCCTTGGCTGTCACTGCTCACCCTCCTGATCTCCGGCGGCAACGCCGCCCTCAGTCTTTGGATGCGCGAGTGGCGCAAAGGGGATAACTACCGGCTTGCGATGGTCAACGGTAAGGCCATGGGCATCGGCATCTCGATCCTGCGGGGGGTGGAAAGCATTAAAGCCAGCGGGCTGGAAAACGAGGCCTTTGTGATGTGGTCCGCCAGCTTCAACGAAGGCCTTGAGGAAATGCAGAAGCAATCACTGGCGAACTCCCTTATCGGGGTGGTTGGTATCACCTCAGGTTTCCTCCTGCGCACGAGCGTAGTTTTGCTGGGAGGGCTTTTGATCATCGTGGGCCAACTCAGCCTCGGCGAACTGATGGCTTTTCAGTTCCTGATGGGCCTGATTCAGGCACCGCTGCAGCAGCTCACTCAGCTCACCAGCCAGCTGCAACAACTTGATGGCCAGATGGGTCGGCTCAATGATGTTGCCGATACGGAGGTGGATTACTCAGTACGGAGCTTCCAAATCTCGAAGGAAACAGCAACCATGCCGCCGGAGCGACAGCTGGATGGTCGGATCAGCATCCAAAACCTTGGCTTTCAATTTAGTCACAACACCCCTTTGTTGTTTGAAGGCCTGAATCTTGATCTAGCCCCAGGCCAGCACCTGGCGATCGTCGGTGCGAGCGGTTCAGGCAAAAGTACTCTGCTGCGCGTGATCTGTGGCCTGTTTCATGCGAGTCAAGGCAACATCTTTTACGACGGTCGTCCTTGGATGGACTGGGATGACCCTACGCTTCGCCATTCAATGGCCCTAGTGTCGCAGGATGTGTTCCTTTTCGCCGCTTCACTGCATGACAACCTGACACTTTGGGACGGGCGCTTTAGTGAATCTCAAGCGCTCGAAGCCCTTGGGGATGCCGGCCTCCTCGAGGAGATCGGCGGTGCAGGAGCCCTGCACCGTTTGCTTCAAGAGGGGGGCGGCAATCTCAGCGGCGGTCAGCGCCAACGTGTGGAGATTGCACGGGCCCTTTTGCGCAAGCCATCGATCCTCCTGATGGATGAGGCCACTAGCGCGCTTGACGATCGGCGGGAAAGGCAGGTGCTCGATGCTGTGAAAAGGAGATCTCCAACCTTGATCACCGTGGCTCACCGTCTATATTCCGCCGAGATCAGCGACCTGGTGTTAGTCCTCGATCGGGGTGTACCGGTGGAGTTCGGGACGCCCGATCAGCTGGCGGGCAAGCCCGATGGAGCCTTCAAGCAGCTTCTGGAAGCCGAACGCCGACACGCACCCGTGGCCTAACCAATGCGCGAGCCCAAGTCCACCCTTAAAACCACCGCTTTGGACGGCGACCGACAGGGAGCCCTCATGCGGGCAATGGAGCTGCAGGACAGACGCCAACTCATTCCTGAGCTGCCATTCGGCGACAGCGGCGATCCGCGCCTCATGGCCTTGGCCTATGCACTGCAAGTCCTCAATGATCCGCGCCAATTGGTTGACACCCAAGGCACACTCACCGACCTGCTCGAAGCCAACGCGATCAGCTTTAGAGAAGTGCGCACTCCCCCCGATCTATTGCGAAGCAGTCGGGCCGTCCTTGTGCTTTTGCGCCAGGCCGATTCCAGTCCTGTTGTTGTGCACCGGCGGGGGAGCAAGACGCAGATTTACGACCCCCAAGAGCCGGGTGGGCCCCAGACCCTGCAGGATGAACCCGTCTGCAAACCTTATGCCTACGAGCTTTACGCCGGCTGGCCCACCGGAGTGAGCGCGTGGCCCCAATTTCTGGTCTTCAGCTTTAAGGGCCATATCACCCCATTGCTGGCAGTTATCGTAAGCGCCCTGGTGGTTGCTCTGTTTAACCTCAGCATTCCTACTCTCACTGCTTTTGTTACAGGCACGGTGCTGCCCCTAGGCGATTGGCGGCTAATTGTCGAAACCAGCATGGTGGTGCTGCTCGTGGCCGTCTCCACCCTGGTGGCCCAGATCTTCAGCAGCCTCGCGCTGGTTCGGCTGGAAAGCCTTGTAAACCTTCGGGTGGAATCTGCCCTATGGACTCACCTGCTGCGCCTGCCAATGCAGTTCTTCAGCGGCCTCGGTACTGCCGACCTGATCAACCGCGTCGCTGCAGTAGGGCAGATGCGGCAACTGCTGAGCAATGGATTACTAAGCGCTGCGCTGGGCTTGCTCTTTTCGGTAACTAACCTTGTGCTGATGTACACCTACCAGGCGCAGCTCGCTCTGGTGGCCGGCAGTTTCAGTGCCGTGAGTGCCATGGTGATGGCCCTGCTGGTTAGGCAAAACGCCAAACTGGAGCGCCCCCTGCAGGAGGGGCAGGCCGAAGTCAACAATCTTGGCCTGCA
>CAMCQR010000143.1 GCA_945877115.1 Synechococcus sp. UW140
TGGCGATAGAAGGCCACCAGATCGCCCAGATCGATCGCATCGGCGGTGGTGAGGGCCTGGGGCGCCACCTGCTTGAGATGGGTAATCAGCATGCCGAACTGGGTGCCCCAGTCGCCCACATGGTTGAGCCGCAGCACCGGGTGGCCGCGGAACTCCAGCACCCGCGCCAGGGCATCGCCGATGATCGTCGAGCGCAGATGGCCCACGTGCATCTCCTTAGCGATGTTGGGGCTGGAGAAATCGACGATGACCGGCGCCGCCAGGGCCTCTGGACCCACCGGGGGCACCCCCAGCCGCTGGGGATCGGCGAGACGGGCAGCCACCTCCGCCGCCAGGGCCTCGGGCCGCAGGCGCAGGTTGAGGAAGCCCGGGCCGGCGATCTCCGGCTCCAGGCAGAGGGCGGTGAAGGCGGGATCGGCCTGCAGACACCCCGCGATCTGCTCAGCGATGACCCGGGGCTTCAGCCCCAGCAGCTTGGCCAGGGCCAGGGCCCCATTGGCCTGGAAGTCGCCGAATTCGGGCTTGCTGGCGGCCACCAACTGGGGATCCAGAGGGCGACCCGCCGCCCGGGCCGCCGCCGCTGCTTCAGGGAAGGAGAGATCCAGGGCCAGCTGCAGCCGTTCGGAGAGGCGATGGGAAACCGACAGCATGGTGATGGGGCGCTGGGGACGACGGGCACACCCAGCGATCATCCACCGTCAGCCGACGGAGCGCGGCAAATCAGCTGACGGGAGCGGCGGGCAACTCCAGCATGGTCTCCAGGCCCGCGAGCACCACCTCGCTGGTGAGCTTGACGCGGAAGCGGCAGGCCTGGGTTTCGGTGCAGTCGAAGCTGCGGTGCTCCCAGTACTTATTGCTGCCGGCCCCACCCCCGCACACGCCGAAGTAGTCACATTCCGCCCGGCAGCGCTCGATGCCGGCGCGCAGATCCGTCTGGATGCGCTGGAACTTCTCAGTGGCCACGATCGAGACCAGGCTGTCGTGCATCACATGGCCGAGCACAAAATCGCCGTATTCCTCAGTGTGCACTGAAAGCAATTCGGGGTCGAAGGTGGAGAAATGGCCGCGGGAGTCGACATTAACAATGGCGAAGGGATTGTTCATGTCGGTGCGCTCGACGCGGCTATCGCTCTGGGCCAGCTGGCAGAGGCCCTCAAATTCCCGCACGCGCAGGTCCTGGGGCCGTTCCTGCCAGAGCTGCCAGAAGCGCGTCAGAAAGGCGGTGTACAGGGCCTCGGATTGGGGCCGGCCGAGGGTGGAGGCGGTGTTTTCCCCCTCGGTTTCCTCCATGTTGAAGGCCACATCGCGGATGCCGTGATCGATGAAGAAGGCGAACAGGTCGTCGGCGTGGTGCAGCGATTCCTCGGTGAGGACGCAGATCACCTGGAAATGGATGCCGCGACGCTGCAGGGCGGCCAGGCCCCGCATCGCGGCGGCATGGCTGCCCAGGCCGGTGCGGGTGCGGCGGTGCCGATCGTGCAGGAAGGCCGGCCCATCGAGACTGACGCCGACATGGATCTGATGGCGCTCAAAACAGTCGCACCAGGCGTCATTGATCACCATGGCGTTGGTCTGCACCGACTGGTGGATGCGCAGCGGCGGCCCCGACCAGCGCTCCAGGGCCCGGGCGATGCGGGCGCTGGCCTCGTCGTAGAAGGCGATCGGCAGGGTGAGGGGTTCGCCCGCATGCCACAGCAGGGTGAAATCGCCCTGGACGTACGGGCTCTCCAGCACCCGCTCCAGGGCCGCGTCGAGGGTGTCCATCGCGAGGCGATGGCGATCGGCGCGGCTGGAGAGGTAGCAGTAATCGCAGTCGAGGTTGCAGTAGGGGGTGGGCTGGATCACCAGCAACTCCAGGGGCCCGTATCCCTCGGGGTTGGCGGGGTGGGGGCTGCCCTGGACGGCCGGCCGCGCTGAAAAGGGGGCACCAACGCTCCAGGGGCTGGGCTCTGCGGCAGAGGTCACCGGCTCACCAACGGTTGAACCAGCCGCCATTGCGCCAGCCGCCGCCATTGCCCCAGCCATTGCGCCAGCCGACGTTGGGCCAGCCGCCGTTGCCCCAACCACCATTGCGGAAGCCACCGTTGCCCCAACCACCATTGCGGAAGCCGCCGAAGGGTCCATTGCCGAACACCCAGGCCAGCTTGGTGTCGGAACCGGCGGCGCCCGATTCAGCGCCTTCGGCATTGTCGGCATCAGGGGCCAACTGGCGCTGGCGCAGGGCGGCGGTGATGCGGCTGAGGCGGGCATCCACAGAGGGGGCCCCATCAACCGAGGCCGCTGACGAGGAGGATGCCCCCAGGCCAGCGGACGGAGTCAGGGCGGCCAGCAGCAACAGGAAACCGAACAGACCGGAGCGGGGGAGAGGGGCCATCGGAAACGGGGAACGACGGGAGAGGAGAAAGCGCGGGATGGCGGAATTCAGGGGGCGGCTTTGGCCTTGGCGGCCTCCAGCAGCAGCAGGGATTCGCGGCTCAGCAGGTTGCTCTGGAAGAAGGTGCGGATCCGCTCGGCGGGAATGCCCAGCACCCCCGTCGGTCCGATCCAGGGATCGACGCTGGCGACGGCATCGGGCCGACCCTCGAGGTATCCGGCCTGCTGCTTGGCGATGGCCAGGTTGACGATGTTGATCAGATCGGAGCTGTTTTCGGGCGTGATGCAACCGATGCCATAGGTGGTGAAGGGATCGTCCGGCACCAAGCGGGCGGAGGCGAGGCCGCGGGCCTTGCGCAGCCCGGCCAGCAGGTTGGAATCGCCGAGCACCCCATCCACCTTGCCCTGCTGCAGGGCGGTGATGGCGCCATCGAGGGTGGGGAACGACACCTCCCGGGCGGCGGGCTGCAGGGTGCGCAACGCGGTCGCCCCCAACGAGCCGCTCACGGTGGCGATGGGGCGGCCCTTGAGTCCATCCGGTCGGCCATCAAGGTCCGGTCGGGTGGTGAGCAGACGCAGGCCCGAGAGACCGATGGGCAGGGAGAAATCCACCATCCTCTCCCGCTCCCAGCTGAACGGCACACCACAGGCCAGGGCGGCGCCGCCACTGGAGACCGCCTGCACCATGGCGGCCGAATTGGCCACCGGCACGAAACGGATCTGCACCTTGCCACCGAGCTGGGCCGAGATCTCGGCATCAATGCGGCGGCCCACCTCGATGGCGTAACCAATCGGCTCCCCCTTGGCATTGAGACTCATCAGGGGCGGGGAGTCGGTGGTACCCACCATCACCAGCTCGCCGGTGCGCAGCGCCTTCTCCAGCACCGTCTCAGCCGAGGCGGCCCAAGGCAGCAGGGCCAGGAGCACGCCGCCAAGCAGGGGCGCCCAACGGGCCGGACGCCGCCGGTGGAGGCGAATTCCTGGGGGAATGGCCTCAGCAATGGAGCGCGGCACAACCACGGCAGGCAGGATCAGCTGCGAACAACCCTATGGACGCCGGGCCGGGTGGTCAACAGTGATTTGAAGCAATGTCAAGGCGGGGTCTGGCGGGGCCCGCCCCTCAGGCCATCACAGCCTCAAAGCGCATCGATAGATCCAGCCAGGACGATCGCGTCACCGGGGCGCTGGTGGAGATCAGATCGACGCCGCTGGACGCATAAAGGCGCAGCTGGTCGGGCTGGATGCCGGAGGCCTCCAGCACCAGGGAGCGGCCGGCCGCCAGGGCCCGCAGCCGCGGCACCAGGGCGGCGAGATCCGCCGGCGCCAATTCATCGAGCAGCACGCCATCGGCGCCGGCCCTTACGGCGGCTTCGGCTTCGGAGGCGGTTTCGGCCTCCACGATGATGCGGCTGGGCCAGGGGGCCTGGGAGCGCACCGCCGCAATCGCCGCAGCGACGCCACCGCTCCAGGCCAGGTGGTTTTCCTTGAGCATGGCGGCGTCATCCAGGCCCAGGCGATGGTTGACGCCACCCCCGCAGCGCACGGCGTACTTCTCCAGCACCCGCAGCCCCGGCGTGGTCTTGCGGGTATCGGCCAAGCGCACGCCACTGCCGGCCAGCTGGGCCACCAAGGCGGCGGTGGCGGTGGCGATACCCGAGAGGCGCATCACCAGGTTGAGGGCGGTGCGCTCGGCGGCCACCAGGGCGGAGGCATCGCCCGAGAGTTCCAGCAGCCGCTGGCCCTTCGTCACCGGGTCGCCATCGGCCACCAGCAGGCGCCCCTCAACCTGGGGATCCAGCAGGCGAAACAACGCCAAGGCCAACGGCCCGCCGCACAGCACCCCCTCCGCCTTGCAAACCCAGTGGGCCCGGGCCGGCCGGCCCGCCAAGGCCGGGGCGGTGAGATCACCGCGGCCAAGGTCTTCATCCAGCCAGGCGCGCAGCTGGGCCTCCAGGGCCGGCGTGAAGGAGAGGAAGGGGCCGGGCATGGGGGGTTACGTGGCCGGGAGCTGGGATCGTTCATAGACGACGGCGTGAATCTGCAGCTGCTCCAGACAGATAAAGCCCCACCCAGTGATAGACGCCGTCTACCAGCCCAGCTAGGATCGCCCCCAGTTCCAAGCTGCGCCGTGACCGCCTCCGCCCGTCTGAGCTGGAACCTGCGGGTCACACCCGAGGATCAAGCCCTGATCGACCGTGCCGTAAGCGCCTCGGGCCTCACCCGCACCGACTTCGTGCTGCAGGCGGCTCGTTTGGCAGCCCAAGAGCTGCTGATCGAGCAGACCTGGCTCAGCGTCGGAGCTGAACCGTTCGAGCGCTTTGCCGCCGCACTCGATGCACCGCCGCACGCCAATGAACAACTGCGGCGCACCATGGCCGCTCCGAGGCCCTGGCAGAGCTGATGGCCCTGCAGGCGCCCCAGCCCCTGGAGCCCCAGCACAGCACCGCTGACTTCGATTGCGGCGATGACG
>CAMCQR010000144.1 GCA_945877115.1 Synechococcus sp. UW140
GGCATCGGTCATGAGATAAAAGCTGAACGGGGCCTGGCGGGGCACAAAGCGGGCGGCGCGGGGCAAGGCCAGGACCTGGTGCTGGAGCTGCAGGGGACTGCGCTGCCACACCAGCCACCATCCCGCCGCGGCCAGACTGAGCAGGAGAAAAATCCCCGTCAGCAGCACCGCCAGGAACGCCCGGCCCTTCATAAGGTCCCATCAGCAGATATGGGCCCATCTTCCGCCACCCCCTTCCCAGACACCTCACAGACACCATGGATTCCGCCTCCGTCCCTGCCAGCAGCCTGCCAACGCCCAGGGCCCTCCAGGCGCGGATCCTGCAGGAACGCCTGCTGGCTGGGGAGGGCATCCAACTGGTGGACGTGCGCGAGGACGAGGAACTGCTGCTCGCCCAACTGGCCCATCCCGTGAGGCACCTGCCCCTGAGCCGCTCCCAGGAGTGGATGGACGGCATCGACACCCTGTTGGACGCCCAACAGCCCGTGGCTGTTTTATGCCATGCGGGAGTGCGCAGCTGGCATTTCGGCTGCTGGCTGTTGCAGGAGCGGGGCTTTCGGGAGGTCTGGAACGTTGTGGGGGGAATCGACGCCTGGAGCGTGGAGGTGGATCCCGCCGTACCGCGCTATTGAGTCGCCAGTGCAGTCGCCAGTGAGTCGCCAGTCAGCGATGACAGGCCGCCCCAGGAGGCGGTCGCAGCATCTACGATTGAGGTCACTTCATTGAACCGCCCGATTGGACAGCCTGCCGCGCCGTCAACAGGAGGTGCTGCAGGCAACGGTGCGGCATTACGTCGACACCGTCGAGCCGGTTGGCAGCAATACTTTGGTGCGCCGTTTTGGCTTTACAGCCAGTCCAGCCACCGTACGCTCGGCCATGGGCGCCCTTGAGCAGCGGGGTCTGCTAACCCAACCGCACACCTCGGCCGGCCGTATCCCCAGCCAACTGGGCTACCGCCATTATGTCGACCAGTTATTGCCCCAACCCGGGGCGACGGCACGCCAGCTGGAAAGCGAGCTGCTGGGGGTGAGTCTGCAGTGGGCCGCCTTCGACGACCTGATGCTGCATTTAGCCCGGCGCCTGGCCGACCTCACCGGGTTGCTCAGCCTGATCAGTCGTCCCCAGGCCCCCAGGCCCAGCCTGCTGGAGATCCGTCTGGTGCCGAGCGCCGATCGGCTGATGGTGTTCCTGGTCCAGGGGCCCACCCTGACCACCAGCCTCAACCTGCGGTTGCCTGCCGTTGGCCCAGAGGATCTGGCGATTCTGGAGCGCTGGACCAATGACCAGCTGCACCGCCAGCCCGGGGGACAAATCGCTTGGAAGCAACTGCCGCGGGAGCTGCAGCGCTGCGGAGACCCCCTGCGCCAGGCGCTCGACAGCCACGGCAAGGCACCCCACGAGCTCGACGGACTGGTGGCGATGGGCCTGGGGGGACTGCTATCGCAACCGGAATTCAGCCGTACCGCCAGCCTGTTGCCCCTGGTGCAATTGGTGGAAAGCCACCCGGAAGCGGTGCTGCAACCCAGCCATCAGCAACCCCAGGAATCCATCTGGATCGGCAGCGAGCATCCCCACGGAGCCCTGGGGGAATGCGCCGTGGTGCAGGCGGTGTATTGCGCCGCCGATGGGGCCCGGGGCCAGGTCGCCCTGGTGGGCCCGATGCGCATGGCCTACGCCACCGCCAGGGCCGCGGTGCAATCGGTGGCCAATATCTTGCAGCGCTTGTTGAGCTGAAGGCAAAGACATGACCTATTGCGTTGCTTTTCAGCTGGACGAAGGCCTGGTATTCGCCTCCGATTGCCGCACAAATGCCGGAGTCGATTACATATCGTCCTATAGCAAGATGCATATTTTCCAACCGGCCCCTGATCGGTTGTTTGTCATGATGGCCGCTGGCAATCTGGGTACCACCCATGCGGTGGTGAACCGCATCCGCCGGGACTTTGACAATCCCAAGCAGCCCCAACCGGATCGGGCTGATGCGCGGGCCGATAGCAAGCACGCCGGCGAAGATCGCCCGGATCTACTTTCAGCCCGCTATGTCTTTGAGGCCGCCGACTACATCGGGAGGGTCAGTGTTGCCGTGCAGGCGAACCACGCCACCTCCCTGCGGGAGGCGGGCGCTACCGGCGAGGCCAGCTTCATCCTGGGGGGACAGATCACCGGCCAACCCCAGGGTCTGTTTCTTATTTATCCCCAGGGCAATGCGGTGATGGCAACACGGGAGACACCATTTCTGCAAATTGGAGAAAGCAAGTACGGCAAACCACCCCTGGATTACATCGGCCATGCGGGCCTTTCCCTCGAGGATGCGGCGCGACTCTGTCTGGTCTCCCAGATTGTGACGCGGCGGTCGAACCTCACCGTGGGCCCCCCGTTTGAACTCGCCCTGGTGCCCCGGGACAGCATGAAGGTGAGCCGGCGCATCAAACTCGATAAAGATGCCCCCGAACTCACCCGCGCCATGGAAACCTGGTCGCGCAGCATGCAGGAAACATTGAAACGCCTGCCGCGGTTCAACTGGGAAGAAGCGCCCCTTTAAAGCGAGGTTTATTGGTGACGTTTTAACCTGCCAAGGTTTAGAAATCACACTGATCGCGCCCTCAGCGAATCAGTGCCTTTGCGGTCTTAAAAAGAACCGTTCACTTTCAAGTGCTCGGCCACCGTATTGACATCCTTATCGCCGCGACCGGAGAGGTTCAAGACCACTTCGGTGCCGGGGGCGAGGGTGGGGCAGAGGGTTTCGAGCCAGGCGAAGGCATGGGCCGTCTCCAGGGCAGGGATGATGCCTTCGAGGCGGCAGAGACGCTGCAGGGCCTCCAGGGCCTGGGTATCGGTGACGGCGGCGTACTCGGCCCGGCCAATGGACTTTAGGTAGCTGTGTTCGGGGCCGACGCCGGGGTAATCAAGGCCGGCACTGATGGAATGGGCCTCCTGCACCTGGCCCTCCTCGTCTTGGAGCAGCAGGCTCATGGCGCCGTGGAGGACCCCCACCCGGCCCTCGGTGATGGTGGCGGCATGGCGGCCGCTGGCCACCCCTTCGCCAGCGGCTTCGACGCCGATCAGGCGCACGCTGGTGTCTTCGACAAAGGGATGGAAGAGACCCATGGCGTTGGAGCCGCCGCCGACACAGGCCACCAGCACATCGGGCAGGCGGCCGAAGGCTTCGGCACACTGGCGCTTGGTTTCCTCGCCGATGACGGCGTGGAAATCGCGCACCAGCATGGGATAGGGATGGGGGCCGGCCACCGAGCCCAGGATGTAGTGGGTGGTTTCCACGTTGGTGACCCAATCGCGGATGGCTTCGCTGGTGGCGTCCTTGAGGGTGGCGCTGCCGGCCGTCACGGGCTGGACCGTGGCCCCCAGCAGGCGCATGCGGAAGACATTGAGGGCCTGGCGGCGCATGTCCTCGGCGCCCATATAAATGACGCAATCCAACCCGAAGCGGGCGCACACCGTGGCGGTGGCGACGCCATGCTGGCCGGCGCCGGTTTCGGCGATGATGCGCTGCTTGCCCATGCGCAGGGCCAGCAGGGCCTGGCCGAGGGCGTTGTTGATCTTGTGGGCGCCGGTGTGGTTGAGGTCCTCCCGCTTGAGCCACAGGCGCGGCCCCCCTTCGGGGCGGCGGTAGTGCTCGGTGAGGCGCTCGGCCTCATAGAGGGGGGAGGGGCGGCCCACATAGGTGCGCAGCAGGTGGTTGAGGCGACTTGTGAAGGCCGGATCGGCCCAGGCCTGGGCGGCGGCCGCCTCCAGCTCGGCCAGGGCCGGCATCAGGGTTTCGGGGACGTACTGGCCGCCGAAGGCCCCATAACGGCCCAAGGGGGTGGGGCGGACCGAGACCTGGAGGTCAGCGGCCTCGGGGACCAGGGGGCCAGCGCCGGCAGCCGTGCTCACGGAGGGGAAGGTGCTGGTCACCGGCGGCGGGGCAAACAAGATGGGTTCAGCGTAGGCAGCGGGGCTGACCAACCGCCAGGAACCCCGCCCCAGGGCCCCTGGCGTGCGTGAATGGCTCCAAGAGCCAGGGCCCTTGGATGGCATCAGACGCCCCTTCAGCACTCCGGCGGATCAGGGGAGCCCGGGTCGGACTGCCGCCGGGTGCGGCGGTTGTGTTCTGGAGCTGGCTCGGCAGTCGACTGCTGTTTTTCCTCACCCTGGCCCTGGCCCTGCGGCCCCGGACGGGGGCGGAGCTGGTGGACCGCCTGGGCCAATGGGATGGGGCCCATTACCTCAGGATCGTGGCCCAGGGCTATTCGGGCGACGAATTTGCCTTCTTCCCCCTCTTCCCTTACACCACCAAAGCGGTCGCCTCCCTATTTCATATCCCTGCCCTGCTGGCGGCCCTACTGCTGGTGAATGGGGCCTTTCTAGGGGCCCTGCTGGTCTTGCACCAGCTGAGTGTGCGCTGGCTGGGAACGGCCAGCGCCCGGAACGTGGTGCTGCTGACCTGCCTGAACCCCATGGCGATCTTTTTCGCCATTCCCTATACCGAATCTTTCTATCTGCTGTTCACGGGCCTCACATTGATCGCCCTGCTGCGCCGTCCCCAGGCCCCGGCCGGGCGCCTGGGCGGCCTCGCCGTCGGGCTGTTCGGTGGGCTGGCGGCGGC
>CAMCQR010000145.1 GCA_945877115.1 Synechococcus sp. UW140
AAGGGGCGATGCGGAGGCCGCCGCCCTCCAGGAGGAGCTGCGAGCCCAGCGCAGCCGCATCAATGCCACCGTGAAGCAACGCAACCGGGATCTGGCGAAGCTCGATCGCCAGGCCGCCGCCGCCGAGCCCACCGCCCTGATCCCAGGCCTGGAAGAGCAGCTGGATGTACCGGCCCTGGATCTGCAGAAACTCACCACCCAGGAGCGCAAGCAACTGGCGGCGGACCAAAAGCATTGGCAGCGGCGCCTGGAAACGATCGAAGCGGAGCTGAGCAGCGAACCGAAGCGCATCCAGGACAGCTATCGGGTGATCACCCACCGGCTGGAGCCGGCCGGTCTTGTGTACCTCTGGCCGATCAGCGGCTAGCCATGAAGCGTTCCCCCTCTCCAACGTGGGCTCCTCGTTACAGCTACAGCGACGCGCTGGTGAACGACCTCTGTGCGGTGGCTGAGGCGCGGGCGCGGGTGGAGTTGTTACCTCTGCCGGCTGATGAAAGCCTGCGCCTGCGCCATGCGGCCTACCAGCGCAGCACCCGCAGCAGCACGCGCATCGAGGGGAATCCTCTCGATGACCAAGCGATGCGGGTGGCGATTGCCGCCGCGGATCGCGAGGGCAGCAAGGCCGAACAGGAGGTGCGCAACTACTGGCGGGCGCTCGACCATGTGGAGGAATGGGCCCAGGGGAGCAACCCCCTCAGTGAGGCCTGGATTCAGGAACTCCATGCCGTGGTGATCGTGCGGGGTCGGGGGCGGAGGCGCCAACGAACGCCATTCCGAGAGGAGGAAGTCCCTGTGGTGGACACCGTGAGCCGCAGGATCGAGTTTGCGCCACCCACCCCTGCGGACGTGGGTCCGCTGATGCAGCAACTCTGCCAGTGGTGGCAAGCCAGCGAGAGGCTGCCGCCGCTGATCCGCGCCGGCCTGCTCAGCCACCGGTTCATTTCCATCCACCCCTTCCCGGATGGCAATGGCCGCTGCGGGCGCCTGCTGGCTACGGCGTCCCTATGGCGGAGCGGCTACGCCTTCCGGGGGTTCCTCAGCTTCGAGGAGTGGTTTGCGGCTGATCGCGAGGCGTATTACGGGTCGCTGCAGCTTGGTTGCCCTGTGGATTTCTACGAAGGTCGCCACGACCCCGACCACAGCCCCTGGTTGGAGTACTTCGCCGCGGTGCTGCAGCGGGCCGCAGCTGATCTGGCAAAGCGGGCGCAGGCCCTGCAGGCCCGCCAGGAGCCTCCCGTGCTCCACCCCTGGGAGGGGCTGGATCGGCGCAGCCAGCAGCTGCTCACGCGTCTGCGGGCGCGGGTGGCGGCAGACCAGGAGCCGGCGGATCAGTTCAAACCCACCGAATTGGAGGAGTGGTTTGCGGTGTCATCCACCACCGCCCAGGACTGGTTGCACCAGTGGCAGGAGCAGGGGCTGCTGGAGCCCGCCAGGCCGGGCCAACGCATTCGCACCTGGCGGCTGCGCGAGCCTTGGCAGCAGTGGGTGTTAGGCCAACCGCTGCAGCGCGAATAGGGCAAGTCAAATGCGGTCTTCAGCCCGGCCAATATCCCCAAGACACTGTCACGGCAGTACTCAGCCCTCCCAGATAAGCCAACTCAGCTCGCAAGGCTTGCCGCCATTTCCCTGACCCATGACCCGCCATACAGCCACCATCAACCCCGAACTGAAAGCCCACCAGGAGTGGCTCGGCTATCTCCAGCCCGTGGGCCTGGTGGTGGCGCCGGCGGCGATGGTGGACGCCGGCTGGGTGGTCACCCGCAGCGGCAGCGAGCTGATCGAGCGACAGGAGCGCTACCGCGAAGCCATTCAAAGCCTCTCCAGCGCAAGTGATTGCGCCGAACCAGAGCCTGAAGCTGACGGCGACACCAGAACCCGCGGCATCCCGCAGCTGCAAAACTTGCTGGTGGAACACCTGGGCTGGAGTGCCGATCAGATCCAAGGCGAGCCCGCCCTGATCGAGAGCTACAGCCGCCACCTTCCAGAGCTGGGCGAAACGCTGCGGCCCACGGCCCTGGTGCCGACCGCCCATGGAGAAGGGATTCAGTTGCTGCTGCAGGCCCTGCCATCACTGGCACCCCTGGACCAGAAGGGCACCAGCGGTGAGCACCTCTGGCGGGCCACCAGCCAGGAACGTTTTGAGCGGCTGCGGCAGGACGCCGCCGACTACCCCGACACCATGGAGCAGCGCTATGGCGCCTGGGCGGGGCTGATGAGCCTCTACCGGCTGGTGTACGCGGGCGGCGGGGCCACCACGGGCTACCTGCCGGCGCGCAAGGGGCAGCTGTTTGATCCCGGGGCCTATCGCTGGCTGGAAACGCCCTGGATCAGCGATGGGGTGGTGCTCTCCGTGCTCAGCAATCTGCTGGTGGTGAAGGGGGAGCGGATCAGCTACCGGGCCCTCGATGTGGAGCAGATCGGCTCGGTGTACGAGGGGATCATGGGTTATGCCGTCCGCCGCATCCCAGGCCGCTGCGTCGGCCTGAAGAGCAAGCCCCAGGGGGCGAAGAAACAGCTCACCACGGCGGTGGATCTCGATGCGTTGCTGGGGCTGTCGGGTGGCAAGCGCAAGACCTGGCTGGAGGAGGAAGCGGGCACCACCCTGCCGCCCAAGGCGGCCACCGCCCTGAAGGACGCCGCCAGCGAAGCCGATTTGCTGGAGGCCCTCGCCCCCCGCATCGACCAAGCCCTCTTCGATGGGCCCCAGACGGCCGGCAGCCTGGTGTTCCAACCCACCGAAGAACGGCGCCGCAGCGGCAGCCATTACACCCCCCGCGCCCTGACGCGGCCGATCGTGGCGGAGGCGTTGCGCCCCTGGCTGGAGCGTTGCCACCACCAGCCCACCGCAGAGCAGATCCTGGCCCTCAAAATTTGCGATCCGGCCATGGGTTCGGGGGCGTTCTTGGTGGAGAGCTGCCGCTACCTGGCCGAGTTGCTGGAGCTGGCCTGGAACCGGGAGGGGCTGCCGGAGGCCCTCAAACCCGGCGGCCAGGCCCACGGCGAAGACCCGCTGCTCTATGCCCGCCGCCTGATCGCCCAGAGCTGTCTTTATGGGGTTGACAAGAACCCGTTTGCGGTGAACCTGGCCCGCCTCAGCCTTTGGCTGGTGAGTCTCAGCAAGGACGCGCCATTCACCTTTGTGGACCACGCCCTCAAGTGCGGTGATTCGCTGGTGGGGATGGAGCGCAGTGAGATCGAAGCAGCACTGAAGGGCGCCAGCCTACAGCGCGAACTGCAGATCGAATACCTCGATCAGGTGAGGCAGCAGGAGGCGAAGAGCTTCGCCCTATTCCACGCCGACAGCCGCAGCGATGCCGACGACGCTCAGAAGCGCCAGGCCCTCGACGATCTGAACGCCAGTACGGCCTACCTGCGCACGGTGGGCGATCTACTGGTGGCAGCGTTCTCCAACGGCAAGAAGCCGAAAGATCGCGAAGAGCTGAAGCAGCTGTATCTGGCGGCCACGCTGCAGCACAACACAGCGGCGGAGCTGGAAGACGAACTGGCCGAACCCCTGCAGCGCCTGCGTGAGGGACTCAAGGGCATTCAGCCGTTGCACTGGCAGCTAGCGTTCCCCGATGTTTTCAAGCGGTTGCAGCCGGGCTTCGACGTGTTCGTGGGCAATCCGCCATTCGCCGGCAACAATACCCTGATCCAGAGTTACCCCGACAATATCCTCGACTGGTTCAAGCGAATCCACGCGGAAAGCGGCGGTAAATGCGATCTTGTAGCCCACTTCTTCCGCCGCTGTTTTGACCTGCTGCAACATGGTGGATCACTGGGAATGATTGCCACCAACACCATCGCCCAGGGAGACACCCGCAGTAGTGGATTGCGCTGGATATGTCTGAATGGCGGCACGATCTATGCCGCAAGGAGACGGACCAAATGGCCTGGGGCTGCGTCCGTGGTAGTGAGCGTCGTACACATCCACAAGGGAATCTTCACAGGCGTTAAGCGACTTGATGCTATGCCGACCAGTCAAATCACGGCCTTCCTTTTCTCATGCGGAGGCAATGAAGATCCAAAACCTTTGACATCTAATGCTGCAAAAAGCTATAAGGGCGCATTCGTACATGGCATGGGCTTCACCTTTGACGACTCCGGTCCAGCTGATGACGAGACCCCTGGAATCCCCTCGCCAATCGCTACGATGCAGATGCTACTTAACTCAAGCCGGAAGAACGCAGATGCAATTTACCCCTACATAGGAGGCGAGGAGCTCAATAGCAGTCCAACACATCGCCATCGCCGCTTTGTGATCAATTTTGGGAGCCGAAGCGAAGAGGATTGTCGAAACAACTGGCCTGAGCTCGTGAAAATTGTCGAAAAGAAAGTAAAGCCTGAGCGCGACGCCCTTGGTGGCAATATAGACGGCAAGCAATATAAAAAAAATTGGTGGCTATTTGGGCGACCAAGCCCCGCATTGTTCAGCTCACTAGAAGGTCTTAACAGGGTATTGACTATTTCGCGAGTAAGGGCTACGGGATTTGCGTTTCTCTCGCCTGGCACTGTCTTTTCAGAGCAATTGATTGTATTTCCATTGTCAGACTCTGCGCACTTTTCG
>CAMCQR010000146.1 GCA_945877115.1 Synechococcus sp. UW140
GGAAATGAAAGGTCTCAACACGGCGAGCGTTCTGACTGAGAGGGCCATGGCCCCCATCACAGCTGCGGGACAGCGCCGGAATCGGCTCAGGACGAACCTGCACCCCACCGGACTTTCCTCGTTGCCTCCAGGGCGTGACCCGCTGGAACCGTGATCACCATTATGGAGCTGAATAGCTGCAGTGTCCAAACCAGCATCATGGTCTCCAGTGCTCGCGGCTTGATGGAGACATGGATGATTATTTCAAGCAAGCCGCCGACCCGGCGGTGCCCTGGAGACTCTGTTCCATGCTTCCGCTGCGTTCCACGCTCATCGTTCTCGGTCTGGCGGCTCCGCTGGCGTCCCACGCCGCCAACCTCGACATGGCGGCTGTGAACCGCTACGCCAGCCAGGAGCAGGTCACCAGCATTTCCCAGTTCTCGGATATCAGGCCGGGCGACTGGGCTTTTCAGGCTTTGACCAACCTGATCGAGCGCTACGGCTGCGTCGCCGGCTACCCCAATGGCAGCTTCAAAGGCGGCCAGGCGATGACCCGCTATGAGGCTGCCGCCCTGCTCAACGCTTGCCTCGACCGCGTCACCGAGACCACCGATGAGCTCAAGAAGTTGATGCAGGAGTTCGAGAAGGAACTCGCGGTGCTGCGCGGCCGGGTTGATGGCCTCGAAGCCAAGGTGGGCGAACTGCAAGCCACCCAGTTCTCCACCACCACCAAGCTCAGTGGCCAGGCCAGCTTCGTGGTGGGTGCCAATACCTTCTCGGGATCGGCGATCAACACGGGAGCCAACACGGTCAATCGGGCACCGAATGAATTCACCGGGCGTCCACGGACACCCGTACGGCTGCCCAACGCCACCACGTTCAACTACGACGTGCAGCTGACGTTCGACACCAGCTTCACCGGCAAGGGTCTGCTGCGCACCAACCTGCGAGCCGGCAATTTTGGCAACAGCGTCTTCGGAGGTGAACCGCATTCCCTCGGACTTGCCGAACTTGAGGTCGCCTTCGAAGAAGATTGTGGTACTGGAGTCGACTGCGGTGACGTCGTCGCCATTGACAAGCTCTTCTACCAATGGCCTCTGGGCGGCGGGTTCACCGCCACCCTGGGTGCCCGCGTGGGACAGGAAGACATGCTGGCGCTGTGGCCCAACGTATACCCGGCTGACACCATCCTCAACGTGATGACGGTGAATGGAGCGCCGGCGGCTTACAGCAAGAATCTTGGCGCAGGTGCCGGTCTCTGGTGGCAGAGCAACGGCTTCAGCATCAGTACCAATTACGTGGCCGCCAATGGCGACAGCGGCAATCCAAGTTTGTCGGTGGAGGACGGTGGCGGTGGTCTTGGCAACAGGAATTCCGGCGCCACCGGCAGTGTGCAGCTGGGCTATCAGCAGGAGCAATGGGGTCTGGCTGCGATCTGGACCTACGTCCAACCCGAGACCCAGTTCGTTCCGGGAACCACCCCGTTCACCCACAGTGCCATCGACCACAACCTCAATGCCGCCACCAATGCCTGGGGCCTGAGCGCGTTCTGGCAACCGCTGGGCAGCGGTTGGCTGCCTTCTCTGAGCCTGGGATGGGGCATCAACACCACCACCTACAGCACACCCCAACCCCTCGGCAGCCTCAGCACCAGCCAGTCCTGGATGGTGGGTCTGCAGTGGACCGATGTGTTCCAGAAAGGCAATGACTTCGGCTTTGCTGTGGCCCAACCCGTGTTTGCCACCGCTCTCAACGATGGCGTGACTCCCAACGACGGCAACTACGTGTGGGAGTGGTGGTACAAGATTCAGGTGACCGATAACATCACGGTCACACCAGCACTGATCTATCTGAGCCGCCCCTTCGGACAGGTGACGCCAGCTGGCGAGAGCTTCAGTCAGTTCGGCGGACTGGTGAAGACAACCTTCCGCTTCTGATCCCAGGCTCGTCTGCGCAGAGCGCAATCCACAGCTCCCCCAAGCCCTCCTACCGGGGGGCGACTGGGGGAGTTGTGGTTTCCGGCTGGGTGGATGGCACCGCAGGGGTGTGTTGATGCTGGTGCTGGCTAGGACGAGCGGGTTTGCGATAGCTGCCGGAGCCGCCGCCGCCGCAGGCCAGGGCTTCCGGTGTGGAGGCCAGCAGAGTAAGAACCAGAGCCAGGCTGAGGTTGCGCATTGATCTCATGAATCAGTAATGGTTTGAGGAGTGTTGTGCTGGATGCTCCGAGCAGGACATCCACTGCTCTGCCATCTTGTGGGCGCCGGTGCCGTTGAAATGGAGCTTGGCGGCCTTCTTTGCTTCTGCCTGGGGTTGGTAGAGGGCGGGAACGCCGCCAGAACCGGCGGCAGGAGCGGCCAGGCAGGCGGTGGCAAGAAGGAGGTTGGCCCCGATCGCGGCTGCCACTCGGGCTGGCCACGGACTTGGGAAGATGGACATGGGACGGGGTCGAGCGCAGGGGGGCTGCTGGACGCCCACCCTAGCCAATGCCTCCAGTAATGCCGGATCACTGGAGAGTGAGGATGGGTTGTCTCGCGGCCTGGTCTGCCTAGTGTGGGAAAGCTTCCACCCGGTAGAGGGTTTTTGTTTTGGCCCGCCAGGGATCTGTGTCAGCGAAACCCGCTCCCAGCCTGCGCATTGGCGAGGTGGCCAGGCGCACTGGCCTGCCGGTGAAGACGATCCGTTATTACTGCGATGAGGGCTTGCTCCAGCCCAGTGCTCGCTCCGGATCTGGGTACAGATTGTTTGACGAAGAGAATCTCGCTGAGCTGACGATCATTCGCTCCCTGCGGGCGATGGATGTATCGATTCCTGAGTTGGCGAGGATCCTGGAGGTGCGGCGAGCTGGTGTATGCAACTGCTCAGTTCTGAAAGACAGCATTACGGCCAAGATGGAATCAATCAATCTGCGCATCGATGAGCTGGCCGCCATGAAGGATGAGCTGGCGCGGCTTCTGGGCAGCTGGCAGGACTGCGGTGGCTTGAAGCCTGATCGCTGATCGCCATGGGCTTCCGCCGCTCCGCCCGCCTGGGCCCACTGAGGTTCAACTTCTCCAGCGGGGGACTGGGTTGGATTCGATGCCCTGGATCGATCAACCCAGGCGTGAGCCCAGCGTGCGGCGGATGTCTTTGAGCAGCAGCACCGGGTGCAAAGGATCGGTGGGTGAGCGCCAGAACTCAGGGATCAGGTGCTCGTAGAAGCTACGGGCCTGCTCGGATTCGGCATGGACCAGCAAGCCGCGGCAGCCGATGGCCTCACCGAGGCTGGCGACGCGGGAGATCACATCCAGCAGCAGGGCGGCACCGAGGCCGTTCTTTTCATGGCCTTCATCAACCCCCAGGCGGGCGCTCTGCTCCTCGGAGCGGCAGCGAAAGCCTGCGAGCTGGTGACGGGCTGCCAGCAGCACCGGCGGCTGGTAGCGGCTCATGCCTGGGGCTGATCCGCTGCTGGAGTGATAAACGGCGAGGGCCGCTCTAGAAGGCGCGCCAGCCCCGGCAGGCTGCGGGCCGAACGGTTGTTGATCCGCTCCCATTCCTGCTGGCCGTCGGCATCGAGCACGAACTGCTCCCGGTCGGCCAGCACCCGCTGGGCCGCCAGGCGCCCCTGGGCGAGCAGGAAGGAACTGCGGTCGGTGCCGAGGGCCGCAGCGGCCCTATCCAGAAGGTCGCGCTCGTCTTCTGTGGCCCGCAGCTCGATCCGGCTGGTCTTGGCCGGGCGGTGGCCTTGCGGCTTGGTGCTGGTCAAGACTACGAACCACATGGAACGTACGGACAGCGTACGGCGCTTGTTGACGCCTGTGCGTTCAGCTCAGAGAGGGCCTCGCTCCGCTTTCCGCTGGCAGCGCTGCTGCCAGGCCCAGCTCAATTCTGCTTTGGCCCCGCTGCCTATGACGCCGTCTGGCCCTGTACACCGAGTCCGGTCGGCGGGTGGCTCAGTTTTCGGTGTCACCTCGATCGCAGCAGCTGGCCATTTGCCCGCCATTTTCCTGTTGACGTAGCAGACAGCTACAGTCGATTTGGCAGCCCGGTGCGTCATGGCCAAATCCGCTTCTCCCGTGCGCCTGCAGGATGCGCTGATGCGCAGTGCCGCCCTGGCAGGGGCCCTACACCACCGCAGCGCCGCCCAGCAGATCGAATACTGGGCCTCCCTGGGGCGTGAGGTGGCAGCGCTGCTGGATCCGGACCGTCTGCTCGCGGTGCAGGCAGGTCTGGCGCGACTCCACGTCGAGCCTGTAACGGCGCCTTCCGTGATCCCACAGCAGGTGTTCGCCGCCCTCGAGGCCGACCGCAGCAGTGGCGTGCTGGCCAATTCCGTCAGTTCTGCGCCGGTGCGGTACCAGGCCTGCAGCAGCAGACCGGGCTATTTGGAACGGCTCGACAGGGATGGCAGTCGCAGCGTGGGTCGCTTTGCCAATGGCGAGTTTCTGGCCTGCGAGTTCAGCGACAGTTGAGTGACGCACCCCAGCTCTGGATGCTTGTGGGTGGCAATGGGGCCGGCAAGAGCACCTTTTACCGG
>CAMCQR010000147.1 GCA_945877115.1 Synechococcus sp. UW140
GTTAAACTGGCATCCAACAATCGATGCGCAGATCAGCGCAATCGAATCGAGACAAGAATCCGAGCAACTGAAGAACGAAACCGCTCGGCTCAAGATCGAGAATGCACGGCTAGCCGCGCTCGAAGCCAAGCTCGACTTGCTGCTGCTCAGTGCCGATTCCTCCTCGCCGATTCCCCCCGCAACCGATTGCAACGGGGCCAGACGGCGGCATCACTTGCCCACTCTGTCCGCGCTGGTGCAATCGATCGGGGCGACTCAGCTGAGGTGGTACCCCAGTAGACAGGCCACTAGTGGCGCCGGGATGGCCCAGCTCGGATGCTCCAGATCCAGAATGGATTTGGTGGCCATCACGCCATGGCCATAACGCCCCTCAAGCACGAACGCTTGCCGGCGCCAGCCGTGATCCACCCACTTCGATTCGATCGGCGTGGTCAGGCCTGATCCATGGCCCAGCTGCTGTTTCACCACCTCGAGCCGGCTGTCAAGGAAGCCTTGCAGTGCGGCGCCTGCTGCCATGGCCTTCAGGATGAAGGCGGAGATGCGCCAGATCCTCGCTCAAGTCGTTCAAGCGCCCAGGTGCCGAAGCGCCGATGCCGGGGTGGGGCGCGCACCCCAGGCGACTGGCTCCGGCTGGCGTTGCAAGGGGTGGGCAGACCCTTCCCACACTTTACCGGCCTACATTGAAACGATCCACGAGGCTGGGGTGATGACCCTTTCCGCCGTCCCTGCCGCACCGGAAGTCACCTCTGGCGCCGATGGCCTCGCGCCTCTGCAGTTTCCGCCTGAGTTGAAGCTCACACCCGTGCAGTTTGCCCTGGTCTGTGCCGAGAATCGTGAGGCGGTACTGGAGCTCGCTGCCGACGGCAGCCTGGTCGTGATGACGCCCACAGGAAGTGAAACAGGAGCCCGCAACACCCGGCTCGAAATGCGCTTGCTTCTCTGGGCTGATCAGCACGGCGGATGGAAGGTGTTCGGCAGCTCCAGTGGGTTCCACCTGCCCGACGGTTCGGTGCTAAGCCCCGATGCCTCATTGGTAGCCCTCGATCGCTGGCAGGCGCTCAGCGCCGAGCAGCGGCGTGGTTTCGCGCCACTCTGCCCGGATCTGGTGGTGGAGCTGGCGAGTCCCAGCGACGAAGGTGTACGCGGTATCGCGGCTTTGCGCCGCAAGATGGACGTCTATCAACGCAATGGTGCCCGCCTCGGCTGGCTTCTGCTGCCAGAGCAGCGGGCTGTGGAGGTGTGGCCAGCCGACGGTGAGCCCCAACGGTTCAACAATCTCCAACTGCTGGAAGCCGGCGCCCCATTCCAGGGTCTCCAGCTTCAGATGGAGGAGATCTGGGCCGCCTGAACCAGAGCAGCGGGCCACAGAGGCGGAGCAGGGAGCGCTGATCATCAACCGCTGCTGCCCAACGAGGATGGCATTCGCTGTCTGCCGCTTGAGAGCTGGTTGTGCGAGCTCAGGCCCTCAATCCCATCTGGGGTGCCACTTGGGCAATTCCAAGGATGCCCTTCCTACGGGTACAGACGTACTATTGTCGAATCGCTTCGGATCACGCTCGCTACGGTGATGGCAGCAAGCAAGGGGCTCACGACAAGCGAGCCAATCCCGTGGCTGGATCGATCTGGCCAGGCGGCTCTGGTGGCCGGCACCTTGGTGGTCCTGATCACCTTCTACAGCCATGTCGACATCCCTACCCAAGCCAGCATCACGGTCAATCAGCAAATCGGAATTCCTCTCCTCCTTGCCGCCCTGGCGGCGCTGGTTGGCGAGGTTAAATTGGCATCCAACAATCGATGCGCAGATCAACGCGATCGAATCGAGGCAAGAAGCCGAGCGACTGAGGAGCGAAACCGCTCAGCTCAAGAACGAGAATGCACGGCTCGCCGCGCTCGAATCCAAGCTCGACTTGCTGTTGCTCAGTGCCGATTCCTCCTCGCCGATTCCCCCCGCAACCGACTGCAGCTGAGCGAGACCCTGGCCCTGTTGCTGGAGGATCTGGGCTAACAACGCTTTCGCTCATTCAAACGTCATCGCCAGCGGCGCTCGGCCAGTTGTTGTGGGCCATGGCGGTAGGCCTTGGCGGCGGCCTTCCTTGCAGCGCAGCCCCGGCATGCCCCGAGCCGCGGCAGGCGGGGCTGTGATGGCAGAATGGCGGCCTAAACGCCGAAACAGCTGCTGAAATGGCGGTGTTGAGGCGATTTCTGCTTCCTCCTGCGGGTAGCTTCTTTCTGTTCGGGCCCCGTGGCACCGGCAAATCCACCTGGCTGGCCCAGGTGTTTCCCGCGGCCATCAGGCTGGATTTGCTCGCTCCCGACGTGCTGCGCACCTACCAGGCCAGGCCCGAGCGGCTGCGTGAGCGCCTGGCCGCCGAACCCGCAGCCGCCACCTTGGTGATTGATGAAATCCAGAAGGCGCCGCAGCTTCTCGATGTGGTGCATGCCTTGGTGGAGGAGCGGCCCCAACTGAGATTCGTGCTCACCGGCTCCAGTGCCCGCAAGTTGCGGCGCGGCGCCGCCAACCTGCTGGGAGGTCGCCTGCTGGCCCTGCAGATGCCGCCCTTCCTCGCTGCCGAGTTGGGTGACGCCTTCGATCTGCAGCGCGCCCTCCACCAGGGTCTTGTGCCCCTGGTCTGGCAGGCGCCTGATCCTGAGGCGACCCTGGCCGCCTATGCCTCTCTCTATCTGCGGGAGGAGGTGCAGGCTGAGGCTCTCGTCCGGCAGATCGGTGATTTCGCCCGCTTCCTGGAGGTGATCAGCTTCTCCCACGCCAGCCTGCTCAACCTCGCCTCCCTCGCCCGCGAGGCCGAGATTCCCCGCAAACGTGCCGAGGCCTATCTCGAGATCCTCGAGGATCTGCTGCTCGCCTTTCGTTTGCCGGTGTTTCAGCGCCGGGCACGTCGCCAGTTGGTGCAGCATCAGAAGCTTTATGTGTTCGATGCAGGCGTGTTTCGTTCGCTGCGCCCCCGGGGCCCGCTCGATGCTCCCGCCGAGATTGAAGAGCTGGCGCTTGAGGGGCTCGTGGCCCAGCACCTGCGTGCCCTCTGCCAGCTCAGGCCCGGTGGCGCCAGCCTCAGCTTCTGGCGCACCCGCGCCGGGATGGAGGTGGATTTCGTGCTCTACGGGCCCGGTCTGTTTCAGGCCATTGAGGTGAAGCGCAGCCGCCGCATTGATGGGCGCGACCTGGCGGCGCTGAGGGCCTTCAGCGAGGACTATCCCGAAGCCGAGCTGCTGCTGCTCTCGCTCTGTGAGGAACCGCTTCTGATCGATGGTATTCGCTGCCTGCCCCTCGAGAGCTGGTTGCGCGAACTCAGACCCTGAATCCCATCTGGGCTGCAACTTCAGCAAACCCACGGAAGCCATCCCCATGGGTACAAGCATACTATCGCTGGACCGCTTCGAAAAGCGCTCGCTACGATCATGGCAGTAAGCAATGCTCCAACATTCCCGTGGCTGGATCGATCCGGCCAAGCGGCGCTGCTGGCCGGCATCCTGGTGGTCCTGATCACCTTCTTCACCTCCTATAGCCATGTCGACATCCCCGCCAATGCCAGCGTCGCGGTCAATCAGCAAATCGGAATTCCTCTCCTCCTTGCCGCCCTGGCGGCGCTTATTGGCGAGGTTAAATTGGCATCCAACGCTCGATGCGCAGATCAGCGCGATCGAATCGAAGCAAGAATCCGAGCGACTGAGGAACGAAACCGCTCTGCTGAAGAACGAAACCGAGCAGCTGAAGAACGAAACCGCACAGCTCAAGATCGAGAACGCACGGCTAGCCGCGCTCGAATCCAGGCTCGACTCGCTGTTGCTCAGTGCCGATTCCTCCTCGCCGATTCCCCCCGCAACCGATTGCAACTGAGCGAAACCTTGGCCCTGCTGCTGGAGGACCTGGGGTTTTAGGTTTTCGCTAATTCCGCATCAAGGAGAGGTGTCACGCTGCGGCAATCACCCGCAAACAACGCAGCCATCCGCTGGCATGCAGCAAGACTGCCAGTAGACGCAAGTCCTTTTGGCGATGCGGGCTGGATGGCGATTCTGCGCGGCGATGTGAACGAAGCTGCCAAGGATCTGTTTTGAGCCTGGCTGGTGAGCTGATCTGCTTGCGCTGGCCCCAGCGAAGGCGAGCTATCCAAACCGCTAGCTGACTTCAAGGGAGCTGCCAATCTGGTGTTTATAGCTTCGGCCCAATTTGGCGTCATTGAGGGCTCTCTACCCTCAGGCGGTAACTGTCAGGAAAGATGACGTCCCCGCCGCCGATCAGGCGGCCTCTACCAAATTAGCTGGATTGATGCCAATTTCGGGTGGAGGAGGATTGATCCAGACCACCTCTGGCTGATGCCAACAGCGGGTGGTTCCAGTCCAGCGGAGT
>CAMCQR010000148.1 GCA_945877115.1 Synechococcus sp. UW140
CCGGAAGTGCACCAGCCGCTCTTCGTCGCCCTGTTCCAGGTTGAGGATCGATGGTGACGACTCCCCTAGTTCGCCATCGGCATTCACTGCCGTAAAGCTGCCACGCCACTCCCCGAGGTTGCCTAGAAAGTTTTCCCACTGGGATCCCATGGTTTCCCTGCTCTCTGCCTTGGTCAATCACTTCACTCTAGGGAAATCGGCGCGATAGCGATGCATCCAGGCCCCGGACTCCCCGCTTGGGGTGCTTTGTTTGGACTTTCCCTATCTTTATCTTGCTCAGATCGCCAACGGCAAGTCCAGCGTGTTGAAGCTGGAGCTGGATCAGCTGGGGCAATCTCCCCTCCGAAGCTAAGCCGATCTTTCTTGATTACGATCGAAGCGAATGATCTTTTGCTATCTCCTGGTTTGCCTCATCGCAACCCCAGCCCCAGCCCCAGCCCCAGCCCCAGCCCCAGCCCCACGACCACGGCTACTGCCACTGTCTCCGCAATGGCCCTCGGCTTCGGCTTGGCATGTGCTTCGTCGCTGCCCTTGGCTGCGGCGAGGGAGCCCCCCCTGTTGGTTTCGGCGGCCATTAGTCTCACCGAACCCCTGCAGGCCCTGGCGCCGTTGTTTGCCAGGCAGCAAAAGCTGCCGCCACCCGTCTTCAACTTCGGCTCCTCGGGGACCTTGAAGCAGCAGATCGGGAGGGGGGCCCCGGTGGATGTGTTTGTGTCGGCGGGCGAGATGCCGCTGAATCAGCTGGAACAACAAGGGCTCTTACTACCGGGAAGCCGCCGCGTCATCGCCGGCAACCAGCTCGTCCTGGTGGTGCCGGTCCGTTCCCCTCGCCAGTCCCTCAGCTTTCAGGGTCTCGGTGGCGTCGGCATCCGTCGCATCGCCATTGGTGACAGCAGCGTGCCGGCGGGGGTTTACGCCCGTCAGACCCTGGCCTTTTACCAACTCAAGCAGGCCCTCCAATCCAAGCTGGTACCCATGGGTTCCGTCCGCGCTATTGCCCATGCAGTAGCCCATGGCGATGTCGATGCCGGCATCGTCTACAAGAGTGACGCTAATCATGTCGCCAACCTGCGCATCACCGCTATGGCACCTGAGCGCAGCCATGCTCCGATCACCTACAGCGCCGCCGTCATCAGAACCTCCAAGCAACCCCGGCATGCGTTGGCCTATCTGAGTTCACTCACCAGCCCCAGGTCCCTGCAGGAATATCGGCGTTTCGGTCTGTTGTTGCTAACACTTGCTCCTGCGTCATCAGGCCAACGATGACCGCTGCCCTTGCATGGCCCATGGGGGTTGGCCTGGGCGGCGATTGGTCCCCCCTCTGGCTGTCCTTGCGCAGTGCTGGCCTTGCCGTGGTCATCGTGGCTCCCCTGGGAGTGGCCACGGCCCGTCGGGTGCGCCAATGGCAGGGTCGACGCCGCAGCCTCGCCGATCTGCTGCTGCTCTCGCCCCTGGTGCTGCCGCCCACCGTGGTGGGTTTCCTGCTGCTGCAGCTGCTGGGCCGTTACGGCCCCCTTGGCTCGTTGCTGCATCGTTTCGGCATCGAGGTTGTCTTCAGCTGGCCGGCCACGGTGATCAGCGCGGCGGTGGTGGCGTTCCCGTTGATGTACCGCTCCGCCCTGGCGGCCCTGGAGCAGATCGACCCCACGTTGCCCCAGGTGGCCCGCAGCCTGGGGGCTTCGGAATGGCGGGTGCTGCGACGTATCACCCTGCCCCTGGCCCTGCCGGGTCTGGTGGCCGGCATCAGCCTCAGTTTTGCCAGGGCCCTGGGTGAATTCGGCACCACCTTGATGCTGGCGGGCAACATTCCTGGCCGCACCCAAACCATGCCTCTGGCCATTTTCGCCGCTGTCGATGCCGACAGAACAGACCTGGCCTGGTTCTGGACCGGTTTGGTCTTGGGCCTCAATGGCCTGAGTCTGCTCCTGATGCAGCGGCTCGAACTTCAGTCCTGGCCCCGCCGCCGCCGCTGTCGTTCCGTCCATCGCCCCATTCCCTTGCCCCCTTGCCGTGATGTCATGGACATGGGGTCGCCAGACTGGCAGGCGGAGGCCCGACATGGGTTCACCCCTAACCACCATCAGGGACCTTTCCGCCTCGAACTGGACATCCAGCGCCGGCTTGGAGAGTTCTCACTCGACTTGGGCCTGGCCAGTGGCTGTAGCCGCATCGGCATCCTGGGGGCCTCAGGGTCCGGCAAAAGCCAGATGTTGCGGGCGCTTGCTGGTCTGGAGCGCCCCGATGGGGGCCGCATCGCCCTTAACGGTCGGGTGCTTTTCGATCACCAACGCGGGATTGATGTGCCCCTGGGGCAACGGCGGCTGGGGCTGGTGTTCCAGAACTATGCCCTCTTCCCCCATCTCACCGTGGCCCAGAACGTGGGCTTTGGTCTCAACCACCTGAGGGCTGAGCAACGCCGGCTGCGGGTGCTTGGTCAACTTCAACGCGTAGGCCTATTGGCGCTGGCCGATGTCTACCCCGCAGAGCTATCGGGTGGGCAACAGCAACGGGTTGCCCTGAGCCGGGCCTTGGCGATCGAGCCCGATCTGCTGCTGCTGGATGAACCCTTTGCCGCCCAGGACACCTACCTGCGCCGTCAATTGCAACAACAGTTGGCCGATCTGTTGCAGGATTGCCGGGTGCCATGCCTGTTGGTCACCCACGACCTGGACGAGGCCTATCGCCTCAGTGACGACCTTGTGGTGATCGATCGGGGCCGCATCCTCGCCCATGGTCCCAAGTACGAGGTGTTTGACCATCCCCAAGAGCTGGTGGTGGCGCGGTTGAGTGGCTGCAAGAATTTTTCCCTTGTCCGCACTCTCTCGGCCGGCCGCCTCTGGGCCCTCGATTGGCAACTGGAGCTGAACCTGGAGCGGCCGGTTCCCCCGGGCACCAGCCATGTGGGCGTGCGGGCCAACCACCTGGGGTTGGTCCCCGGCGATTCCAGGGATCCGCACGGCCCTAACCAATGGCCTGTGACGCTGATCAAGTCCAGCGAGGGACCCTTCCAGGTCAGCGCCTATGTCGCCCCGGCGGCTCCCGCCGCCGGGCCCCGGGAGCCGATCCAGGTGGAAGTCCAGAGGGAGGCATGGCAGCGACTTTCGGATTGTCCCCAGCCGTGGCTCCTGACCATGGCGCCGGAGCGGTTGATGCTGTTGCGAGATACGCGATGGGGCGCCGGTGATCGAGAGCAGGCTCGCGAGCGTCGCGATAGGCGGGGGACTTGGCCATCAATCCGTAGCCAAGGCTGATCCCAGTTGCTGGCCTATGTCCCTGCTGGCTGCTGAAGAATCGGCTCGGTGATCACGGTCAGGCCCAGGAGCTGGTGCTCTCCGAAGGACCGCAGGAAGGGCACATCGGCGGCATCACGACCGCGGGCGATCAGCACCCGGCCGCTGCGGGGGAAGTTGTGGCGGGCATCGAAGACATACCAGCGATCGGCCAGGAAAACCTCGAACCAGGCTGAGAAATCAACGGGGGCCGCGCCGATCGGAATGCCGGTGTAGCCGAGATAGCCGGTGCAATAACGGGCCGGGATGTTGAGGCAGCGGCAGAGGGTAATGGCGAGATGGGCAAAGTCCCGGCAGACGCCGGCACCGTCGGCCAACGTATCGCTGGCGGTCTTATGGGGGCGCACCGCCTCGTAATCGAAACGAATCTGGCCATGCACCCAGTCGCAGATCGCCTGCACCAGCGGCCAGCCCGGGGCCAGCCCCCCAAAGCTGCCCCAGGCCAACGCCATCAACTCGGCGGTGTCGCAATAGGGGCTGGGGTTAAGAAAGTGATAAGTGTCGATCGGTAGGGCCTGAATCGGGCAGTGGCGCACCGAGGGCAGCACCGGATCCGGGTTGTCGCTGCAGGCCACGGTGGTGCTGTACCGCAGTGTTGTGGAGCCGCTGGGGGCCATCCAGCGACTCCAGCGGTTACCGACCTGGTCCGCCAGTACTTCGATGGTGCGGTCCGGGTCCAGCCGCAGCTGTTCCGGGGCCTGCAGATCGGCCGACAGGCTGCTGTGGGGATGCACCAAGGTCAGCATCGGCGTAGGGGCCTGACAGCAAAGTTCGATCTGGCAGCCGACGCTCAGGTGCACGGGAAAAGGAAGAATTGAACAGCGATTTTCGCAAATGTTCTCTGATTTCGGCGGGCCCCGGTGACTCGGGTCAGGATTAAAACGTCAACGCAGGTGCATGGTTTTCGGGTTCAGCATGCGGTCCACCTGGCTGGCAAAGCCGTTCAACCGGTCCCTAGCCACGTCCTTGGTTGGTGCGCAAGAGCGAGTAGGCGCAGGCCAGGCAGAGGATCACGACACCCACGGCCACCAGCGCCAGCGGATCTTTTTGCTGGCCTGGAGGCATCACGATC
>CAMCQR010000149.1 GCA_945877115.1 Synechococcus sp. UW140
GGCAGCCCGGCCGGCACCACGATGGCCGGCATCCGCCAACTGGAACGGGCCGGCCTGCGCTCGGCCCTGATCGAAGCGGTGTTGGCCGCCACGGAGCGCAGCCGCGAGTTGGGCTGAGCGGGTTGCTCTAGGGCCCTTCTGGGCTTCTACTCGGGGTGCTTACGTGCCCTTCTGACCCAGGCGGGGTTCGGTGCCGGCCCAGAGCCGTTGCAGGTTGGCCCGGTGGCGCCAGACCACCAGCAGCGTGGTCAGCAGCGCCAGGCCCATGTAGGCCGGCCGCAGGCCCGCTGGACCGCACCAGGCGGCCATTAAGAGGGGCAGGGCCAGGGCCGCCACCACACTTGAGAGGGACACGACGCGGCTGATGCTGAGCACGGCGAGGAACACCCCGAAGCTGGCCAATCCCACAGGCCAGGCCAGCCCCAGCAAGACGCCCAGCCCCGTGGCCACCGCCTTGCCCCCCTTCCCCCCCAGCCAGATCGGCCAGATGTGGCCCGCCAGGGCCGCCAGTCCCGCCGCCACCACCGCCCAATCCACCAGCCCCGGATCCAACAACCCATGATTCAGCGTCCCTGCCGCCCCCCCCAGGCCCGTCTCCAGTAGGTAGCGGGCCAGGAGCACGGCGGCCGTTCCCTTGAGCACATCCACCATAAACACCGCCAGGGCAGGCCCTTTGCCCAGCACCCGCAGCACGTTGGTGGCCCCGGTGGAACCGGAGCCCTGGGTGCGGATATCGAGACCCGCCAGCCAGAGGCCGGCCAGCCAACCGCTGGGAATCGATCCCAGCAGGTAGCCGGCGCCAAGGGCAGCGATCAGAAGCCAGGGCATGGGAAGGGCGTCGAGGGGGTGGCGGCAGGCAGGAGGCTGACGGGTGGCAGGCAGAGAAAGGGAAATGAAGGGGGTTCAGGCGTAATCCTGGGCCTCCAGGCGCTCGCCGGGGCCCGCCACAAAAGCCAGCCACAGGGGGAACTGCAGGATCGGTGTCTCCACGGCCGGCTCGCAGGCATCGACGACGATGAAGGGCAGTTCGCCCCGCTCCTCCAGCCGGTCGGCGCGCTCAACCAGGGCATCAGCCCGCTCGAACAGGACGATGCCGCTGCTGGGGCCGAAGTCCTCGCGCGCCAGCCCCAGGCAATCCTGCAAGCCGCGGCGCCATTCGCCCAGGCGCTCCGGTTGGCTGGCCAGCACCAGGGTCTGAAAGCGGTCGCCGTAGAGCTCCCCCAGGATGGCGATGGCGGCGGCGGTCACGACGCCGTTGCGCAGGCGGCTGCCACTGCTGGGCTGGGCCCCCCGCCCGCCCTGGTCGATGAACCATTGCTCCAGCAACTGGGCTCCGGAGGCTTCCAGGGTGCGGCGCAACTGCCAGGGTTCGGCCTGGAAATCGGGCTGGCCGCTGAAGCCCTCTAGGCGCTCGCGGATCAGGTCTTCGTCCTGGCTGAACAGCCCCACGGCCGGCGGTGGCGGCACCTCCACCGCCGGGGTTTGGTCGAGGGGAGAGGGTTGGACCAACAGGGGCTGGGCGACCAGTTCAATCTGTTCGGCGGAAGCCGCCAGGTCTTGGAGGGCCCCCACCAAGTAGTCCTGGAAACCCTTGAGGCGACGGGCGACGGCATCGGCCTGGCCGGCAAAGCTGGAGGCCAGCTCCTGCTCGATCTGGCGCCGCCGCTCCTCCAGGGTGGTGATTTCGGCCAGCAGCTCGGCGCGCCGCTGGCCCAATTCCGTCAGGGCGAGGGTTTGCCAGGCGTCCGGGGTGGCGTCCGGGGGCTGGGGTTTGCCCTGTTGGGGTTCGCCCTGTTGGGGTTCGACTCCAGCGGTGCCCTCGACAGGGCTGGGGGCCGCCCCGACGGGGCCTGGGGCGGCATCGGGGGACGTGCTCATGGCTTGGGGGAAACGGCGGCCGGCAGGCGGACGTGGCGCTCAAGTTGCTGGCGCAGGGCGGTGGCCTCAAACAACATCGGCAGCAGGTGGGGACTGTTCTGCTCGCGGAAATAAAACAGGGCCGGCAGGGGCGGGAAAAACACCTGCCAGGCGAGCCAGGCGTCGTAGGGAAAGCGGCGAATCTCCTGACCGCCGCGGCGCACCACCAGGGCGTCCTGGGTGAAGACCAGGCGCAGCAGGCCGGCCTGGATCAGCAGGAAGCCACCAAAGAGGGCTAGAGCCACGGCCACCCAGCGGGCCGGATCCCAGACGGGAATGAAGAGCAGGCAGAGGTCCCCCAGCAGGATCACCGCCAGGGGCACCCAGAAGCGGGGCGCCAGCACCACTTCCTGGGCGGCAGCATCGGCGCCCGGACCCGAGGGGGGTGGGCTGGCGGGATCGGGGGGGGACGGGGTGGCGGCAGTCATGGACGGTCCTGGGTGGCGCAACCGGGCACAACCTAAGGGGCGAAGTGGGAACGTCCCACCCCCGCTCAACCGAACAACAGCTTGGTGAGCACCACATCCACCAGGGCCACCGTCACCAAAATCATCACCACGGCCCCGGTGGTGCTGGTGCCCACCTCCTTCGGTCCCCCGCGGGTGGTGAGCCCCCAGCCGCAGGAAAGGATGGCAATCAAAAACCCGAAGATCAGGGCCTTCAAAAGCATCGAAGGCAGGTCCTCGGGTTTCAACCAGAGGCGCACTGAATTCCAGAAGACATTAGGCGGAATGCTGTAAATCAGGGTGCTGCTGATCTGCCCCGACCAGATCGCCATCCAGAAAAACAGCAGGCATTGCACCGGCGCCATTACCACCATCGCCAGCAGGCGGGGCACCACCAGGTATTGGACCGGATCGGTGCGCAGCATGGTGATGGCATCGATCTGTTCGGTCACCTTCATGGTGCCGAGCTGGGCGGCGTAGGCGGTGGCCACCTTGCCCGTGAGCAGGGTGGCGGTGAGGAGGGGGGCGATCTCCCGGGCTAGGCCCAGGGCCAACAGGCCACCTACGGCCAGGCTGGCGCCGCGGCGGGAGAGTTCCGCCGCCACCTGGATGTTGAAGACGGTGCCGGCGGCCAGGCCCGTGATCATGATGATCAGCAGGCTGCCGGGGCCTGCCTCAAACAACTCCTGCAGCAGGTCCTGGACGCCGATGCGGCCCCGGGCGATGGCGCTGACCGCCTGGCCGCCGATCATCAAGCTGGTGCCGAGACGCTCCAACCAGCGCGGTATTTTCATCAAGCGGCGGGGAGGGCGCTGGAAGATTGGCTGGGCCAGCGGCGCATCACCACCAGGGCCAGCACCACCAGCACCGCGGGGATCAGGCCCATGCACAGGCGGATGGCGGTGAGGGCATTGGCGGGCTGGAGAATGCCTCTGGAGGCGGCGTAGCCCGTCAGGCTCATGAGATTGCCAAACAGAAACAGGGCCAGGCTGATGCAGATCTTCTGGGCGAATACCATCCAGGCGCTGTAGAGCCCGGCGGGTTTTTCGGCATCGGCGTCGATGGCATCCGGCAACAGCGACCAAGGAATCAGATAGGCGGTGGAGGCCCCCAGCCCTACCACCAGAATCGTGGCCACCAACGCTCCCAGGCGCAGCAGGTTGGCGGGGGAGGTGGGGGCACCGAGGGCCGCATCCAGGGGCAGCAAGACCATGGCCAGCAGGCAGCCGGTGATCCAGAGGGCCGATCCCCAATGCAGGGCGGTGAGGCGACCAGCGCGCTGGGAGACCAGATTCCACAATTGCAGCCCCACGAGGGTGCTGATCTGGAAGGGCAGCAGGATCCAGTTGCTCCAGTCCTCCGGCACCCGCATCACCACCGGCAGAAAGATCAGCGCTGCGGTCTGCATCAATTGCAGGGCACACCAGAGCAGCAGGTAGAGGCCCAGCACCATCACGAAGCGACGGTTGTTGCCCACCTGACGCAGCAGGCGGCGGGTGGCGCCAGGGGAGGGGGAGGGCTGCTGGCAGCGCATCGCCACCGGGGCGATGCCCCAGCCGCAAGCCAGGGTGGAGAGGGTGATCAGGACGCCGGAGATCATGCCGACCTGCAGAAAACTGGCGGCGTTGTGGTGATCCTTGAGCAGCAGACCGCCGAGCACGATGCCCACCAGGCTGGCGATGATCGAGCCGGTGAAGCGGGAGGTGTTGAGGCGGGTGCGCAGCTCGGTGTTGGTGGTGAGCTCGGCGGCCAGGGCCGAGTAGGGCAGGTTGACGCAGGTGTAGAGGCTGTTGGCGACGATCGAGATCAGCACGAACACCACCACCTTCACCCAGTTGTTGCCGGGCGGCAGCCACCACATGGCGGCCATGGCTAACCCCAACGGCACCGCGCTGCAC
>CAMCQR010000150.1 GCA_945877115.1 Synechococcus sp. UW140
CCCGCAGGCGCTTGAGCAGCCCAAAGCCATCGCAGCGCGGCATCATCACGTCCGTGATCACCACATCGGGCAGCATCTGCTGGGCCACCGTCCAGCCCTCCTCGCCGTCGTTGGCGGTGGTCACCTGGAAGCCTTCGTCTTCCAGGTAGGCCTTGACGGCCGTACGCAGGCCCGGTTCGTCGTCCACCAGCAGCAACCGCACCGGCGGGCTGGGGATCGCCGTTTCGGCGGGATCAGGGAGGCCGGCGGGGCCGGCGGAGGGAATGTTGGCCATCGCCGAAATCTATCGGGGGGGGGTAGGAATGACCTGTTCGCTTTCGGGCAGCTGGCCCGAAAACCCCAACTGCCTTGCCGTGGCAGCCAGTCCCGTCGGATCCTGGCCCGCCTGCTGGGGGAAACAGCTGGCCCACCACACCAGGTGGTCCAGCCGGTTGGCCCGGCTGATCGCCCCCCCCGGATTCAACAACCGCAAAATCACGTGCTGGCTGTCGCCGGTGATGCGCATTGGTGCCTTGGTGTCACAACGCACCACATCGGTGGCGATCACCACCCGGTCGGGCCACTGGCGCCAGAGGTTCACCCGCCAGAGATCGGGGATGCTCGGATCCTTCTGCAGCCCGAACACCCCCACGCTGAGGTGCCCCTGCAGGCTGTCTCGTTCTTCCAGGATCACCAGGTCGGCCGGGCGATCCGGGCTGGCGCCGGGTTCAGCCGCCGGCGCTGGGGCCGCCCCGATCCCGGCGGCCAGCAGCACCCCAGCGACCCCTAGGGCGGCCGCGAGCAGGGGGATCCGCAGCCGCTGGCCCTCCCCGGAGGCGGGCCAACGGAGCGAAGGGCGCCGCAGGGGCAGAAAAGTTGAGAACATGAACCCATGCTCGCCTACCTCGACCACCACGCCACCACCCCCTGCGATGCCGCCGTGCTGGCGGCCATGGCCCCCTGGTGGAGCGAGCAGTTCGCCAACCCCTCCAGCCGCCTCTACCGCCCGGCCCTTGAGGCCGCCGCCGCCGTCGCCATCGCCCGCGAGCAGGTAGCCGCCGCCCTGGCCATGCCCGCCGCCAGCGTGGTGTTCACCTGTGGGGCCACGGAGGCCAACAACCTGGCCCTCAAGGGGGTCGCCGAGGCCGCCCTGGAGGGCGGCAACCCCCGCCGGGGCCTCGTCACCCTGGCCACCGAGCACCGCGCCGTGCTCGACCCCCTGGCCTGGCTGCACCGCCATGGCTTTCCGCTCACGGTCCTGCCCGTGGAGGCCGATGGCCGCGTCGACCTGGACCGACTCGCGGCGGCCCTCGGCCCCTCCACCCTGCTGCTGTCCGTGATGGCGGCCAATAATGAAATCGGCGTGCTGCAACCCCTGGCCGCCATCGGCGCCCTCTGCCGCGACCGCGGCGTGCTCTTCCACTGCGATGCCGCCCAGGCCGTCGGCCACATCCCCTTGGCCATGGACGAGCTGGGCATCGACCTGCTGTCGCTGAGCGGCCACAAGCTTTATGGCCCCAAGGGCGTCGGCGCCCTGCTGCAGCGCCCCGGGGTGCCCCTGGCGCCCCAGCAGCACGGGGGCGGCCAGGAAGGGGGCCTGCGGGCCGGCAGCTCGCCCGTGCCCCTGTTGGTGGGGCTGGGGGTGGCCGTCACCCTGGCGGAGGCCGATCGGGCCGAACGCAGCGGGCGCCTGGCCGCCCTGCGGAATCGACTCTGGCAGGGGCTGGAAGCCCTCGGGGACGTCCAGCGCAATGGCTCCGCCCTGCATGCCCTGCCCCACAATCTCAACGTCAGCGTCGGCGGCGTCGATGGCCAACGGCTGCACCGGATGCTGCGGCAGCGACTGGCCGTCAGCAGCGGCTCCGCCTGCAGCCAGGGCAGCCCCTCCCATGTGCTGGCGGCCCTGGGCCGCAGCCGCAGCCAAGCCGCCGCTTCGATTCGCTTTGGGCTCGGCCGCGCCAGCGATGACAGCACCATGGATGCCGCCCTCGCCGCCGTGACCGAAGCCGTGACAGAGCTGCGCTAGACACCTGCCTAGGCGGCAGACCCCGCCTAGGTTTTGGCCCTACGGTCCGGCGATCCCGATGGTGATGTCCAACCTGCCCCCCCGCCGCCTTGACCTGGGCCAGGCCCTGCGGGACGGCTGGCGGGCCTTCGCCCGCAATCCCTGGAGTTTCCTGCTCTTCGGCCTGCTGCTGGTGGGCCTGGAACTGGCCCTGCACCTGTTGCTGCAACCCCGCCTGCCCCTTGGCTGGAAACCCTCCACCTGGCTGACGGGCGCCACCCCCTGGGCCTGGAGTCCCTGCCGCTTTGATGAAGGCGTTCTTGAGTGCCGCCTCGACCTCAACAGCGTCAACTGGCCGCGGCTCCTGCGCCAATCCCTCGACCTGCTGCGCTATGCCCTGGTGGTGCTCTGCCAGAGCGTGCTGCTCAGCGGCCTGTCGTTGTTGCTCAACCTCTGGGGCACCAGCGGCCTGATCCGGGGGTCCTGGCTGGCCCTTGAGGGTCGCCGCCCCCAGCTCGCCGATTTCAGCCACTGGGATGCGCGGGCGTTGGTGCGGTTGGCCCTGCCGTCGTTCTTGCTGAGCTGGGGCCTGGGCCTGCTCTTCGCCATGGCCGGGCTGCTGGCGGTGGTGCTGGGCGGTCTGCAGCCCTGGCTGGCCCTGGTGCCCCTGCTGGCGGCCGTCGCCGTCGCCCTCTATCTCTCGGTGAGCCAGTTCTTCCTGCCCCAACTGGCCCTGCTCCGCGACCCCAACGCCCTGGATACCCTCCAGGCCGGCCAGCGCCAGGTCGATCGCCATTGGGATCAGGTGGCCGGCCTGGCGGTCCTGAGCTTCGCGCTGCTGGTGGCGGCCGCCTTCCTGGGCGTGGGCCTCGGCCTGTTCATCGCCTGGCCGGTGGTGGTCTGCATCCAGACCGCCGCCTACCGGCAGTTGTTTGGCCCCATCGACCACACCGGCTTCAGCACGAAGGCCCTGGCCGCACCTGTCGCAACGGGCCCCGGTGGTGAAGTGCTCAGTGGAAGGGACCGCGGGTAAGCAAAACAAATCCCAGCACCCCGAGCAACGCCAGGCCCAGTTGCGCCACCCGACTCACCAACATGCCGGCCACCACCGCCAGCCCCACCAGCAGGGAGCGGCGCAGCCGCAGCAGGCCCAGGGGCCCCAGGCTGGTGGGCGCCGTCAGTAATTCCCCCAGGCTCGCCCCCAACAGCGGGCCCAGCAACGCCCCCAGCAGCGGTCCCCCCACCGGCAGGGCCGGCAGCAAGCCCACCAGGCCCACCAACAAGCCCAGGCCCGAGCCGATGTAGGCCCAGCGGGTGGCCTGCAACCGGGCCGCCCCCAGCACCACCCCCAGGGCATCGGCGCCCCAGCCCAACACCACCATCAGGGCCGCCAGGGCCAGTACGGGCCAACCAGCGGCGAAGCCCACGGCCCACACCCACAGCAGGGCGCCCAGGGGCAACAGGGCCAGGCCGGGAAGCACCGGCAGCAGGGTGCCGGGGATGGCGGCCGCTTGAATCAACAGGGCGCCCCACCAGAGCAGCTCGGTGCGGGGGATCTCGGGGACAGGCAGCGTCATGGCAGGCGGCGGGCCAGCCGCAACTTGGCGGAGCGGCTGCGGGGGTTGGCCTCCTCCTCAGCCGCATCGGCCACCAAGGGTCGCCGGGTGATCCGCTCGAGCCGTTCATCGGCCAGAAAGGCCTGCTTGACCAAACGATCTTCGAGGGAATGGAAACTGATGAGGGCCAGCACCCCACCAGGCAGCAGCCAATCCGGCGCCCGCTGCAGCAAGCGCTCCAGGGCCCCAAGCTCGTCGTTGACGGCGATCCGCAACGCCTGGAAGCTGCGGGTGGCCGGATGGAGGCGGCCGTGGCGGGCCTTGGGCGGATAGCAACCGGCCACGGCGTAGGCCAGCTCGCTGGTGCTGCGCTGCCGCCAGGGCTTCACCTCCCGTTCGGCCACCAGCCGCCGGGCAATCCGCCGCGACAGGCGCTCATCGCCGAATTGAAACAGCAGGTCCGCCAGGGCCCCTTCCTCCAGCCGATCGAGCAGCTCGGCGGCGCTCTCGCCCGCCTCGGGATTCATGCGCATGTCGATCGGACCGTCGGCGCGGAAGCTGAAGCCCCGCTCGGCCCGATCCTGCTGGGGGCTGCTGACGCCCAGATCCGCCAGCACCGCCTGCACCGGGGCAGCGGGGCTGAAGGCGGCGAAGTTGGTGGCCACGATCCGCAGCCGATCCGCC
>CAMCQR010000151.1 GCA_945877115.1 Synechococcus sp. UW140
GCCCTGCACAGCGCCGGCCACGAGCTGGTGGGGGTGGTGAGTCAGCCGGACCGGCGCCGCGGCCGGGGCAGCCAGACCCAGCCCTCGGCGGTCAAGGCCCGTGCCGTAGAGCTCGGCCTGCCGGTATTCAGCCCCGAGCGCCTGCGCAAGGAACCCGACATCCAGGCCCAGTTGGCCGCCCTGGGCGCCGAGGTGTTCGTGGTGGTGGCCTACGGCCAGATCCTGCCGGCATCTGTGCTGGCCATGCCTCCCCTGGGCTGCTGGAACGGCCACGGCTCCTTGCTGCCCCGTTGGCGGGGCGCCGCCCCGATTCAGTGGGCCCTCCTGGAGGGTGATACCCAGACGGGTGTGGGCATCATGGCCATGGAGGAGGGTCTTGATACCGGTCCGGTACTGCTGGAACGGTCGTTGCCGATCGGTCTGGGGGACAACGCCGAAGCGGTGGCCCTGGCCCTGGCCCAGCTCACCGCCAGCTTGATGGTGGAGGCCCTGGTGGCCATCGAGGCCGGCGGCCCGGGTCCCGAGCCGGAACGGCTGGTCCGGCTGGGGGTGCATGCCCAGAGCGAGCAGGGCATGACCTACGCCCGCCTGCTGCAACGGGATGATTTCCAGATCCGCTGGAATCGCAGCGCCCTGGAGATTCACCGCCAGGTGATGGGGCTCTATCCCGGAGCAGTCAGCCACTGGCGCAGCCAACGTTTCAAGCTATTGGATAGTGAACCCTTACGCCCCGAGCTGGCCAATCAGCTGAGCCCCGAGGCCCAGGCCCTGGTGGGCCAGGGGTCCAGCGGTGGGGAGCGGGCGCTGCCGGGCCAGGTGGTGGCCCTGGTGGCTGGGCTGGGCCTGGTGGTGGCCACGGGCGACGGGGCGTTGCTGGTGCGCCGCGGCCTGTTGGAGGGGCGCCGGATCGGTGATGGCAGCCTGTTGCTGGACCAGCTCCAGGCTCAGGTGGGTGATCGTTTCGACGTTGGTTCGGAGTCTGCGGAACCAGCGGGCTGATCCAACGCCCTCGGGATCTGCTGTGGCGCTGGCGGCAAGGAGTAGCGTTCGCGTTGAGAATGCTGCGATTGCATGGGGTCCGCCCCTCTCCCCCCCCAGGCTCCCCGCACCCCGTTCGACCCTGCTGGGAACGGGGATCGCACCAGCGCTGAGGGGACCCAGCAGGTCCCCAGTGTTGGGACCGAGGACCCGGACACCCCGGCTCCCAGTCGCGGCACCCGCAAGCGCAATTGGCTGGTGCCTTTGCTGGTGCTGGCTGGCCTGGGGGCCGGTGGCGCCTGGATCGCCAGCAACTGGGGCATCGAAGAAACCGACAACGCCCAACTGCAGGGCCGTCTCACGGAAATTTCCAGCCGGGTGCCGGGCACGATTGTGCGGGTCTTTGTCGACGACAACCAGGAGGTAAAGGCAGGCCAACCCCTGATCCTTTTGGATGATCGGGATGCCGGCGTGCGCCTCTATCGGGCCAGGGCCGACCTGGAGCAGGTGGGCCGCGAAGCCCAGGCGATGGGCACCCAGGCGGGCGCCACCCTCAGCAACGCCCGGGCCGCCCAGGGTATCGCCATGGCCGATCAACAGGCCGCCAGCAGTGAATTGGCCCGCTCCTGGGCCGATGCCCAGCGGCTGGTGGGTCTGGCCCAGCAGGGGGGCGTCTCCCGCCAGGAGGCGGAGCGGGCGGTGGCGGTCTGGCGCAAGGCCCAAGCCGAATACACCCACAGCCAGGCCAGTGCCCAGAGCGCCCAGGCCCGCATCCAGGACGTGGGGGTGGATCGCTCCAAGGCCCAGGCCGCTGGCGCCAAGGTGGCCCAGGCCCAGGCGGCCCTGGCCGAAGCCCAGTTGCAGCTGTCTTACACCCGCATTGCGGCCCCGGCGCCGGGCCGCATCGGCGCCCGCCGCGCCGAACCCGGCCGCCAGGTGCAACCGGGCCAGCCCCTGATGACCCTGGTGGACACCCAACCCTGGGTGGAGGCCAATTTCAAGGAAACCCAGCTCACGGCCCTGCATCTGGGCCAGGCCGCTGAGGTCCGTCTCGATGCCTTCCCCGATCGCGTCTTCAAGGGACGCATCACGGGTCTGGCGCCGGCCTCCGGCGCCCGCTTCACCCTGTTGCCCCCGGATAACGCCACCGGCAACTTCACCAAGGTGGTGCAGCGAATCACTGCCCGCATCGCCCTCGATCCCCAACAGACCAAGGGACTGAGGTTGGTGCCTGGCCTGTCCGCCAACGTGCGCGTGCGGCGCAGATGACCGCCGCCGGTGCCCTCCAGCCAGCGGTCCCAACCCAACTGACCCTTAAGCAGTGGGCGGTGGTGATCACCGTCTCGCTGGGGGCCCTGCTGGAGATCATCGACACCAGCATCACCAATGTGGCCCTGACCCAAATCCAGGCCACCATGGGGGCCACCCTGGCCGAAGTGGGCTGGGTGGTGACGTCATACACCATCGCTACGGTGGTGATGATTCCGCTCAGCGCCGGCCTCAGCGATCGCTTTGGATCGCGCGCCTATTTCCTGTTTTGCCTGATCGGCTTCACCGCCGCTTCGATGCTTTGCGGGTTGGCCCCCACCCTGCCGACCCTGGTCCTCGCCCGGGTGTTGCAGGGCCTGTTGGGAGGGGGGTTGATTCCCAAGGCCCAGGCGATTCTGTTTCGCACCATTCCCAACGCCCTCCAGGGCGTCACCCAGGCGGCGTTCGGGGTGGTGGTGCTGGTCGGACCAGCCCTGGGGCCCACCCTGGGCGGTTGGCTCACCGATGGGCTGGGATGGCGCTGGATCTTCTTCATCAACCTCCCCTTCGGCCTGCTGACGGTGTTGCTGGGCCTGGCCTTCCTGGCCCCGGATCCGCCCAATCCCAACAGCCGCAGGGTGCAGGTGGATTGGCTCGGCATCGTGCTGCTGGCCGTCGGCCTCGGCAGCTTGCAGGCGGTGTTGGAGCTGGGCAACCAGTACCTGTGGTTTGAGGACGCCAATATTCGCGGCCTGGCGGTGCTCTCGGCCATCAGCCTGCCCGTTTTTATCTGGTGGGAATTGCGCTGCCGCCAGCCGGCGGTGGCCCTGCGGGTGTTGCGCCATCGCTCTTTGGTGGGCGGCAGTTTGTTTGCCATGGTGCTGGGCATGGGGCTCTACGGCACCGTGTTTTTGGTACCGGTGTTTGCCCAGACCGTTCTCGGCTTCACCGCCACCCAGACGGGGATGCTGCTGCTACCAGGGGCCCTGATTTCCGGGGTGGTGATGGCCCTGCTCGGCAAGGTGATCAACCGCATTGATCCCCGCTATCTGCTGGCGGCGGGGGCCTTGGGCATGGCCTTCTCGATGAACGGGCTGGCCGAGATCGGCACCGATACGGGAGTCGATTCGATGTACTGGCCGCTGATGTGGCGGGGGATCACCACCGTGATGATGTTTCTGCCCCTCAGCCTGGTGACCCTCGGGCCCTTGCCTCAGGAGGACATGGGCGCCGGCACCGGCTTTTACAACCTCACCCGCCTGTTGGGGGGCAGCTTTGGCATCGCCCTGTTGGCGGTGATTTTTGACCAGCGCCGCTCGCTGCATCGCAGCAACCTGGTGGAGCACCTGACGGTGACCAATCCGTTGCTACAAGAACGGCTGGCCCAATTGCACGCCCTGCTGATGGAAAAGGGCGAGGGCCCCAGCCGGGTCGCCGATCAAGCCCTGCAACTGCTCAGTGACCAGGTGGGCCGGCAGGCCTCCCTGCTGGCCTTCAGCGATGTGTTCCGAGTGGTGGGGTTGTTGTTTCTGCTGGCGTTGCCGTTGGTGCTGTTGACGGGCGGGCGGGCGCGGAGTGACGCCGGAGGGGGGCATTGAATCTGGTGCAGGTCGGCTACGGCCTGCCGGGACCGCTGTTAATGCACTGCTGGATGTCAGAGCGGAGAGCCTCCAATTTGGCGGCCCGGAGTTTATCGCGATCCTCCAGGGCCCGGAGCCCGCCACGGATCACTTCGCAGGCGCTGGCGTAACGGCCCTGCTGGATATGGCCCTTGATGAACTGCTCGAAATGTTCCCCGATGACATAGCTCGACGGCGTGATTGTCTCCCCGTGGACCGGCTTTTAGGTTATCAAGGATTGATAGTGGCGGTAAGCGGATTTCGGCCAGGCCCCACGCAGCTGGCCGTCAAGCGGTCATCTTCGAAAAATGATTTTCTTTTGATGGCCGATTTCTCGTACATCTCACAGATCAATCGG
>CAMCQR010000152.1 GCA_945877115.1 Synechococcus sp. UW140
GGTGATGCCGTTGCCTGTGAGCACCTTGCCCACCATCCGCTTGACGCGCTCTGTGTAGTACTCGATCTGGGTCACGTCTTCCCCCAGGATCCGCCGGGCTACGTCCTGCGCGGGGGCTGGACTGGCTGTTGCCTGGCAAATCCGTGGCCCAGGCGCTCCATGAGCATCAGGGGTTGGTAGATGTGGCTCATGCGCATGCGCTTGGCGATGTACTCGCGTAGGCGCTCGTAGGTGGGGGAGCGGGTTGGGGGCATGGGGGGAGCATTTTCTGGTGACAGTGCTGCCAGAATGTCGGTGTGGTTGACCTGCCTATGCCCAGTCCTGACCCTGAGCTCCAACGGCTGCGGCTGAACGCGAGTGCGCTGCCGCTTGGCGCACGCATCATCCGTGCCGTGGCCAGTTCCACAGCGATCGAAACAGGACAGCCAGTGGCTGAGATTGAGCGGGCACTCACTGATCGACAGCCGCCCCAGGCAACACCTGCCTGAATTGCTCCACCATCGGGGTGATATTCAGCACAGCCCCCGCACGGATCGCCGCAAAATATAAATCTCGCTGTTGATCCCAGGCTGAATAGTCGAGTGGACCGATTCCAGCCTGGCACGCCATCACATCACAGAGCAGACGCGCGATTCGCCCATTGCCTTCTCGGAATGGATGGATCAGCACGAATTCAACATGAACCTGAGCCAACCCGCTGATCAGCTCATCCACCGATTCGGGATTGAATGGTGTCAGCCTGGCCAGCTGCTCTGATTCAAAAGCCGCGAGCAGATCTGTCAGAAGATGAGCACTGGCAAATGCAAATCCCTGCTTACTCAGATTGAACGAACGCACTTTTCCTGACCACGCATAGACCGAACTCAGCCATTGCCGATGCCAACCGATCAGATCTGCTATCCTCAAACGGTTGGCTGGAATCCCATTACCGATGATCGCTTGGTAGAGATCAAGCAGCAGATCACGCTCCAGTACCTCCATCACGGCCGGATCTTTGATGCCAAGGCGGTTGCGCAAGACCAGACCATTCGAGCCTGGCTCACACTCCGCAGCTGAACCAACAACGCTGTAACGGCTCATCCCTTCAGCTCTTTGGCTTGTTGATGTTCATCGGCTCTGCAGGTCGCGCTGCCAAGCTTTCCATTCTCGCAGGGCTGCTGATGGTGCGGTAGCAGCTGCAGGTTGTCAGCAGCTCCATGAGCATTGGAGGCTGGACTGTGAGAGAGGAGGTTGGGAGCATCGGCGGTAACGGGGGTGGAACTTGTGGGGAAGAGGCCCCAACCATCCCCATGCCGGCGCCAAAACCAGATCGCGGCGGCCCAGCAGCTCCATGTGTATCAGGGGTTGGAAGGCGTGGCTCATGCGCATGCTTTTCGCGATGGTGTCGCGCAGGCGCTCGTAGGTGGGGGGGGAAGTTCGGGGGATGAGCACGCCCTCAGGCCTTAGCTTCTGAACCCGGCACCACCAAGGCTTCCACTCGGGCGATCAGCTCCTTCACCTGGAGATTGAGGCCCTCCCGATTGAGCCCCATAGGCGCGGCATCGGCGTCATAGCGGAACTGCACGGCTAAACGGTGAGCTGGGCGAGTGGAGGCCTCGGCGGTCTCCAGATCGGCCATGGCGATCCGCAGCAGGCCTTCCGCCTCAGACAACACCATCGATCAACCACCCCTCCCGGAGTGCGCGACCGATCACGTGGCTGCGCCAGTTGCGGCGTTGTTCGCACTCCTGCCTGGAGTACAACAACAGGTCCAGCGAAACATCCGCACGCGCCAGCAGCCCCCAAAGCTGATTGAGCACCTCAAAGCGGTTGCGCTCCTCCAGCCAGGCGTCCGGAGCCGTGATCAGCAGGTCGATTCCGACTCAGGACCGGCGGTTCCCCTTGCCCTGGAGCCGAATAGACGCACCTCCGAACCCGGTATCACGCCATGGATCACCGCCGCCATCTCCTGCAGGCGCGTATCGATTGGCAGGGCAGCCGTGGTGCTCATGGAGTGCATTCTGATGGTTTGCACTCACTGTTGCTCAGCTCTACTGCTTCTCTTCGAGGGGCTGGGGGCCAGATGGAGACTGGGAGGTGACAGGGGTGGCACTTGCTCATTGAGGAACCATCTCCTTTCGGTAATGGCCTTCCACCCCGTCCAACGGGGTCACCAACCCCAGTCCCCTTAATATGATTCAGCCTGAAACGTGGTTCCTGCGATGCCCCCAGCCCTCACCGCCGCCACAGGGGCCGCCCTGCTCGGAGCCGATGCCCGTCTGCTGAGTCAGGAATACCGCCGTGTGCTGGCCCCGCCCAACTCGCATTCCTCCGCAGCGCCGTTGCGCCTGGGCTTTCGTGAGCTGCTCTACTTCCAGGTGGTCAGCGCTCTGAGTGCCGAGGGGCTTCAGCTTTCGCCTGTTCAGAAGCGTCAGGTGTTCCGTGTCCTCACCGAGAAGGCTCAACGGTTGCCTGTGGACTCACCCCCGGGTCAGGTCGCTCTGGGTGAATGGTCCCGTGGCCGCGGTGAACTACGCAAAACCGGTGCGATGTCCTTCTGCTTCGATCTCAGCAGCGTGAGCCAGGAGCTCCGCTATCGCTATCGGCTCCTCAGGCGGCCCCATGCCCTGGTGGAGAGCAATCCGGCCATCTGCTCGGGGCAGCCTGTTTTTCGGGGCACCCGAATTCCAGTTGCCGTGGTTGTGGAGCAGCTGCGCTCCGGCGTCAGCCGCACCGACCTGGAGGCCGACTTTCCCCAGCTCAGCACGCAAGCCCTCGACTACGCCCAGATCCAGGCCCGTCTGCCGAAGCCTCCAGGCCGTCCCCGCCAACCTCTCACCCTGCAGCCCGGCTGAAGCCCTATCCCTTGAGGCTGTTGATCGACGAAAACCTCAGCCCTCGACTCGCCCGTTGGGCTTGTGATATGGGAATTCCAGCAGAGGCTGCCGTGCATGTCGGTCTTGCTGGCGCTGCGGATGAGGATGTCTTCGCCCATGCAATGGCTCGCGATCAGATAGTGGTCACGGTGAATGTGGGGGATTTCATGCGATTGGCCGCCGCCATAGAAGTTCACCCAGGCGTGATCGCTCTCAGGGAAGCTGGCTTGAATGCGGAAGAGCAATGGCTCAGGGTCCAGTCAGCCATCCAGCTGATCAACCAGAGTTGTGACCCTGACATGGTAAATCGGGTGCTTGAGGTTCAATCCGACGTTGTTGTCCGATGGCATGAGATTCCCGCCAGCTGATCTCAACACCCCTGTGTCGAATGAACCAGCTCCACCACCGCGTTCCATTCCGGCTGATGCAACGCCAACCCATCGGCCCCATGCCCGGACTTTGATCGAGCCGCTGATCGGCGTGCGGTGGCGGCTCCTGTGCCCGAAGCCGCAGGCTTCTGCGTGAGCAAACAGCCCACCTCCTCGCCGCGCTGCTCTCGGAAGGCATCAAGGCGCTGGCGGCACAGCTGCAGTAGCTCTTCGCGTAGTGGCTCCGCCACGCTGGCCTACGGCCAGGTAACGGCGTCGCTCAGTTCCTCGCCGCCCACAAGGTCGTAGGCGCCTTGGTCGTAGCGGGTGATGCCGTTGCCTGTGAGCACCTTGCCCACCATCCGCTTGACGCGCTCTGTGTAGTACTCGATCTGGGTCACGTCTTCCCCCAGGATCCGCCGGGCAACGTCCTGCGCGGGGGCCGGGCTGCGGCGTCCCAGCAGCTCCATGAGCATCAGGGGCTGGCCAACGTGGCTCATGCGCATGCGCTTGTCGATGGTGTCGCGCAGGCGCTCGTAGGTGGGGGAGGGGGTTGGGGGCATGGGGGTTATTTTGGCCGGGATTCCTTGTGCGGGCCGGCTTGCTGGGGCGGGGGGTGCGACAGGGGGTGGCACTGATCGGAGGTAACAGCCCCGTCTGCATTGGTCATGGACGATCTCTTGACTGGATCAGCCCTAAGATTGATTTGTTGTCTGCTTGGAGCATCGGGCTGATGGCGATGAATCTTCCACTGAGCCGGATGAGCCTGCAAGAGAAGCTCGTGGCCATGGAGCTCCTCTGGGCAGACCTCTCGGCCACCCCCGATCAAGTTGTGTCACCGGCCTGGCACGGCGAAGAGTTGCAGCGCCGGAGAGAGCAAGTACAGCAGGGCAG
>CAMCQR010000153.1 GCA_945877115.1 Synechococcus sp. UW140
TGAGCACCATCAAGGTGGTGGAAACGATCAAGGAGGGGCGACCCATCTTCCGCCTCGGGGTGGACAAGATCGATGCCGCCGCGGCCCAGGCCGCCAGTCGGGTGGCGCCCAATCCGGAGCTGGCGGAGCAGCGGATTCACAGGCATTGACCCTGACCCTCAACTTCAAAGGCACCAACTCTCAACCCCTTTTCACCGTGCAACGTTTTTTGATTGCGACCGGCGCCGCTGTCCTGCTGGCAGGCCTGCTCTGGCCCCTGATCAGCAGCAGCGGTCTCGGACGGCTGCCGGGCGACATCAGCATCCAGCGCCCCGGACTGCAAATCTACTTTCCTTTCACCAGTGGCCTGTTGGTTTCTGCCGGACTGAGCCTGGTGCTCTGGCTGCTGCGGCGGTGAGGTCAGGCGGACCTGCTTTTTCCAGCGGGGTGATCCATGCAATCCCCGTCCCCATCGTGGAGCGGACCCGCCGCAAGAAGTAGCATTACATGTAACCCCAGCGGAAGCCGCTATGGAAGCGGAAGCCACTCCAAGCGCCAGCCCCGACGACATCCGCCGCGCAGCCACCCGCCGCAAGGTGCGCGCGCACCGCCAGCGGTTGCGGGCCCAGGGCATGCGGCCGATCCAGATCTGGGTGCCGGATGTGCATTCACCTGAGTTCGCCGCGGAAGCCCGGCGGCAGTGTCTGTTGGCCAATGCCAGCGACGAGGAAGCTGAAATCCAGGCCTTTATCGATTCGGTCTACGAGTGGCCAAACGATGAGTACAGCCAATGAAGCGCGGTGAGATCTGGACCATGGCCGGCGGCACCGGCTACGCCAGCAAACCGAGGCCCGTTGTGATCGTTCAGGACGAAGTTTTCACGGCCCGTGACTCGATCGTGGTGTGTCTCATCACCACAGACGCCACTGACCTCCCCGTTTTTCGTGTGCCCGTGGACCCGACCGCAGAGAACGGTCTGCGAGCCGCCAGCCGCCTGATGGTCGACAAGGTCACCACCGTGCCCAAAAGCCGCTTGGGCCAACGCATCGGTCGCCTAGCCGCTGACGACCTGCTGCGTCTCAACCGCTCGTTGCTGGTTTTTCTGGGCCTGGCCCGCTGAGCCGAACAGCTCAGCCTCACAACCGGAACATCACCTGGGAAATCACCACCCAGGCGTTCTTGTCGCCGAACATGTCATAGGTGGTGAGTTTGTAATTGCCCTCCAAGCCCAGCTGCAGCCAGGGGTTCACATCCCACAGCGCGTTGGCGAAGATGCCGCTGTTGACCTTTAGGCCGAACAGCCCGGACTCCTGGGCGTTATCGATGCCATAGCCGAGGTTGAGGCGCAGGTTGTCGGCCAGGTACACGTAGAGCTGGCCCCAGCCGCCGGCGGTGGGCACCGCCTGGTTGGTGGCGCGGTTGTAGGTCTGGAGGATGCCGGCCATGTATTCGCCCAGGCCCTGGCCGGTGTAGAGCTCGCCGCTGAGGCCGAAGCGGCGACCCAGGGCGATCTGCCCATCGAGGGCGGCCCCCCACACGTTCACCGTGGAGCGATCGGAAACCAGGGTGAGGGGATCGCTGGGGCGGATGTTGTCGAGCACCCGCAGTTGCCCCACCACGCCGGAGAAGCCCAGCTCCACCGGCCGCAGGCTGCGGCCACCGGCGCGGTCGGCGAAGGGGCCGAAACCGAAGTTGAGCCGCGCCTCCAGGTTGGGCCAGCCGTTGTCTTCCACGAACTCCTGACCCTGGAGATTGGCCAAATTCACATTGCTCGGCAGGGCGGTGGTGACCGGCGAGGAGGCCGCCAGCTGCATCACCCCACCGAAACCAGGGCCCGCCTCGAAGCTGCGCTCCACCCGGAACTGGGGCCGGTAGGAGCCAGGGTTGCCGGTGGCGGCCAGCTTGCCGTTGGGCAGGGTGTCCGGATCGCGGGGGGCAAACACATCGAAGTTCTGGCCGGCGGCCACCCGCCAGGCGCCATTGCCGATCTCGCCGTAGGCCACCACCGGCGTGAAGCTGTAGCCCTCGGCCAGCAGGTTGTCCTGCAGCCAGAAGATGGCAAAGGCGCCGGGGGTCCAGGAGCCCCACTTCGGCCCGCGGAAGGCCGCATACACCATGCTCTGCTGGGCCGAGAGGTCGTAGGAGGGGGATGGATCCTTCGGACTCACGATCAGGGGCTGGCCCGGGTTGAAGGTGTAACGACTGCTGGAGAAGCCCAGCAACTTGGCCTCGGCCCAGAGCCTCAAGCTGGCGCCCTTGGACTGCAGGCTGAATCCCTTGCCGTTGGTGTATTGCAGGCCCGATGGCTCGGCCTCGGCAGCAGTGGCCTGGGGGTTGGGACCAGGCCCCCCCGCCACACCCCCTGGGACCCCCGGAAGCGGGCTGGTGCTTGCGGCCACCGGCGTTCCGCCCAGTTGGGTACGCAGCTGGGCCAATTCAGCGGCCAGGGTCTGCTGGCGGGTGGTTTCGGCGGCGAGTTGGGCCTGTTGCTCCGCCATTTGGCGCCGCGATGCTTGCAGTTCGCGCTCGAGGCGGTCGAGCCGCTGCAGGGCCCCTAGGGCCGGCTGGCAGGCGGGCGTGGCCGCCAGCTTCGCTGCCAGGCCTGGATCCTGCTGCAGGAGCTCGGGGGCGGGGGTGTCGGGGCTGAGCTTGAGGGCCTGGCGGCAGGCGGGGAGGGCCAGGGCCGACTCCAGGCCTGCCAAGGGGAGATCGGCGGCCACCACAGCGCCGCCCCAGAGGGCCAGGGGCAGCAGCAGGGGCCAGGGCCGCAACGCCAAAGGGGCCAGTAGGGGGGCCATCCCCCAGGGGCTGCCGTTCGCCGAGATCTGCACGCCGATAGGGATACGCGTTGGCCCGATGTTGCCGACCCTGCCGCCCCTTGGCCACCCGTCTGCGGGGGCCGGAGTGTCAAAAAAACGCAAAAAAGCTTGGCGGTGGTGGCCCTGCATCGGCAGGCTTTGGGCACCCCTGGCCTGCGTATGCGCCCCCTCGCGTCCGTCCACCCCTTCGCCCAAGCCGTGCCCGCCACGCTGCTGCTCGGCGGGCTGCTCAACCTGGCCCTACCCCTGGTGCCCAGAGCCGCCGGCGCCGCCAACCTGCCGGACCCAGCGGCAACGCCAACCCTTTACAGCGGCGGCGACATCCTGACCATGGCGGGGCCGGCGCCGGCCTATGCCGAGGCGCTGGTGGAGAAGGGCGGCCGCATCCTCTATGTGGGACCCCTGGCCGGGGCCATCAAGGCGGCCGGGGGCGGCGCCCGCCAGGTGAACCTGGGCGGTCGCACCTTGGTGCCGGGCTTCATCGATGCCCACGGCCACATGGTGCTGGCCAGCCACACCCTGCTCAATGCCGACCTGGGCGGCGTTAAGTCCATCCCCCAATTGCTGGGGCGGATGAAGGCCCATGCCGCCACCCTGCCGGCGGGGGTGTGGGTCGAGGGCCTGGGCTATCGGGCCGAGCAGCTGGCCGAACAGCGCCATCCCACCAAGGAGGAACTCGACACGGTGAGCAGCACCCGGCCGGTGTTCGTGCAGGACGGATCCGGCCACCAGGGGGCGATCAACTCGATGTTGCTGCAGCAGATGGGTTGGACGGCCAGCAGCAAGGATCCGGCCGGCGGGGTGATTTCCCGCAAGCCGGGCAGCAGTGAGCCCAGTGGCCACATCGCCGAGGCGCCGGTGTTTGCGGTGTTGGCGGCCAAGGCGCCCTTGACGCCGTCCCAGATCCGCCAGGGGGTGGCCAAGGCCGGGGCCCTGTGGGCCGCCAATGGTCAGACCACCGCGGCGGAGATGGGCTTTGGCCTCAGCGATGATGACATCGACATAGCCCGCCAGATCATCGATGACCGGTTGCTGTCGATTGATCTCCTGCTCTATGTCAAGCATTCCTTCCTGGAGCAGGCCAAGGCGGGGCGCCGCGCCGTCATGGCCCAGTACGCCGATCCGGCCGTGCGGGCAGTGCGGGTGGATGGCGATGGGCGCTATCTGAATCGGCTGCGGCTGGCGGGGGTGAAGTTCTGGATGGATGGCAGCATGGATAACGCCTACATGTCCCAGCCCTACAGTCACAATCCCCCAGGCAACA
>CAMCQR010000154.1 GCA_945877115.1 Synechococcus sp. UW140
GGCGAAGGCGCCTCGGGAGTGATCCACAAAGCCCACTGGCAGCCGACGCCCGAAGCGTCCGGCCACGGCATGGCCGGCCAGCCCGTGGCGGTGAAATTGTTTAAGGGGGCGGTCACCAGTGATGGGTTTCCTGCCGAAGAAATGGCCGCCTGTTTGGCTGCGGGGAATCATCCCCACTTGATCGGCGTTATTGGTGAACTCAGCGGGCACCCCGACGGCAGCAGCGGCTTGGTGATGCCATGGGTCGACCCGGAGTTTCGCAGTCTGGCCGGCCCGCCCAACCTGGAGACCTGCACGAGGGACAACTACGACGACGACCAACGGTTCTGCCTGGCCTTGGTGCTGGATATAGCCAAGGGCTTGGCCGCTGCCGGCGAGCACCTGCACGCCCGTGGTATTTCGCACGGGGATTTTTACGCCCACAACGTCCTTTATCGCCCCGAGGGCGGCTGCTTGTTGGGGGACTTTGGGGCGGCCTCCTTTTACCCGCCCCAGGCCAGTGGAAGCCCTAATCCATTTGAGGCGCTGGAGGTGCGTGCTTTTGGCTGTTTGCTTGGCGAATTACTGGAACGCTGCGAACCCGAACAGGACGGGCGACTGCCGGCATTAACAGCACTGCATCTGCGCTGCGTGGCGCCCGTGGCGGCAAGTCGGCCCCGGTTTGCCGAGCTGGTGACAACGCTGGCAGCGCTGCACGCTTAGGCCAGCGGTTCAAGCTTGGCCCTGCGCCAGCTTGCGCACCCCCGATGCCGAGTCCCAGGGCTGACGCTTGGCGCGAGCCCGGCTTCAGCGGCGGGCCAGGGCGTGCTTGATGGCGATCTCCCACAGCGACACATGGCTGATCAGCACGCTGCTGGCCTCAGTGGTAATCAGGTCGCGGCTACGCGGGCCCAGCCGTGGTTCATCGCTGATCGCCCAGAGGAAGGCATGGGTGTCGAGCAGGAGCCGCATCAGGCCTGTTCAAACAGCTGAGCGATCAACGGATTGGCGGCATCGATCGAATCCGGAACCGTGAACTGACCGCGGGCCACCCCCAGACGCCGAGGCCGCTCAGGAGACTTTAGCCCGGTGAGTCGCGCCACCGGTCTGCCATTGCGGGCGATCACCACTTCGGTTTCGGCGCCGGTTTCAATAGCCTCCACCAGGCGCGAAAGGTGGGTTTTGGCTTCGAGCATGTTGACGGTGCGACTACTGCCGCTGCCGGTGGGCGATGGTGCTGCCATGCCGTGAACCAGACAATAACAAATTAGACCAGACCAGTTTCGGTCGGCCCGGACCAGCCCGGAGCGGCAGAACGGGGCTTCATGGCGCGATTGCCAGCCCAATCGCAAGCCCTTCTCCGCTAGTCTGACCAGAGCAACCAGACCAGATTATGTCCTTGGTTCAGGGTGCCCCCTCATCGGGCCCTTCGGGCCCGGCCGCGACCCGTTGTGTCAATGTTCAGGAGGCGAAAACGCATCTTTCGGCCCTGCTGGCCAGGGTCGCCGCCGGCGAGCGCATTGTGTTGTCTCGCCATGGCAAACCCATCGCCCAGCTGGTGCCCCTGGATCCCAGCCCGCGCCGGCAGCTCGGCTTCCTGCAGGGAAGGGTGGATGAGGCGTTCTTCGAGCCCCTGCCCGACGACGAACTGGAGCGCTGGGGCTGATGAAACTGCTGCTCGACACCCACGTGTTGCTCTGGGCCCTGCTGGAACCCCAGAAGCTCTCCCCTGAGTTGCACAACGCCCTAGAGGACAGCAACAACACGCTCGTTGTCAGCGCCGCCTCCGCCTGGGAGATCGCCACGAAGTGGAGGTTGGGAAAACTGCAGCACGCCCGATCCGTCGTCGACAACTACGCCATGGCCCTGCACCGTCTGGCGGCGGTTGATCTGCCGATCAGCGGTGCCGTGGCCCGTCAGGCCGGCCTGTGGGCCGTGCCGCACCGAGATCCTTTTGATCGTCTGCTGGCGGCCCAGGCCAGGTCTGAAGACCTCGTGCTGGCCAGCACCGATCCGGCGTTCACCCAGTTCGAAGGGGTAGTGATATTTGGGTGAGCCATGGCTGGGGCCCTGGCTCGCGCCGCGGTTGGGGATCAAGCAATCGCGGCCGCATTCGCCAGGCCGCCGAGCTGTTCCATCGTTGTTGCAGAGCAGGGTGTCGACCCCGCTGCGCTCAGCGGTAGTGGTAACGGCAGGCCAGAATCACAACTGTGTCGCCCTCCAGCCGGTAGATCAGCCGATGCTCGTCGTCGATCCGGCGCGACCAGCAGCGCGAGAGGTTCTCCCGCAGGGCTTCCGGCTTGCCGATCCCCACAAAGGCGTCGCGCAGACAGGCCTGGATCAGCTGGTTGATCCGCTTCAGTTGTCTGCGGTCCTGCCCCTGCCAATAGAGATAGTCTTCCCAGGCGGCGGAAGTCCACGCCAGTCGCTCAGCTGCCGGCATCAAGCGGATCGGAATCAAGCGGATCGGAATCGATCAGGGGGTGCGCCAGTAGCTCCCCGCGTTCGGCCTGATCCAAGGAACGCTGCAGGTGGGCGGCATTGGCGGGAGAGCGGAGCAGGTGCACCGTTTCCATCAGGCTGTTGTAAGTGTCGAGCGACATCACCACAGCGCCCTGAGCGTGGCGCCGGGTGATGAGGGTCACATCGGCATCGGCTGCCACGCGATCGAGCACCGCCTTGAAGCTCTCGCGGGCCTCGGAGAAACTGACGACCTGCATCGCACTGTCCAGCTACCTGTACAACAGTATAGGGGCCGCTGGCATGGAAGATGATCTAGCAGTTGCAAGCTGGTTATTCCTCCATTCCAAGGAGAGGGGTTGCCATCGGGGCGACGCCATTCCCTTCACTTGTTGGCCCTCAGGGCTTTGCGCCGGCGGGCTCAGGGCAATCGACCTCGGCCTGTGGGCCGTACCGCACCGAGATCCTTTTGATCGTCTGCTGGCGGCCCAGGCCAGGTCTGAAGACCTCGTGCTGGCCAGCACCGATCCGGCGTTCACCCTGTTCGAAGGGGTGGTGACCCTGGGGTAAGCCTTGGGCACCAGCGTGTTCCGACAGCCCAATTGGGCCCGCAGGACGGTCGAGTGCATCGGCCTCCAGGCGAGGAGATCGGGGGCTCTCAGTGCGTGCGCTCGCCTTTTGAAGGACCTGGCTCCGCAGGCCCAGGAGATAGACTGAGATTCAGCAAGATCAGGACATGAGAATTACCATCTTTGTTGGCAAATTTTCCTGCCTGAAGCTTCAGGCAGGGCCTCTTTTGTAAGCTGATGATCATTCCTCCCGATCAGCTGAAAAAAGCCTTAGGAAAGTTCCAGGGGCGATTTCTACTGGCTTGTCTCTCATCTGGCTTTGAGCCGACAGTTGTCTATGCTGCTGGAAGCCAGTTGCAGCTGACAAATCTCTATCGTGCCATGGGGGCTAATCGGGGCCACTGCTTGGGTGCCTGCACCACAGGCGCTGCGGCCTTGGAGCATCTCTGCAGCGTCAAGCCCAATCTTTTGTTGATGTGCGATGACCTCCTAGATATGACCCTGGGCAGCCTTGTGGAGCAAGCCAAAAAGCTGCAACCAGCGATAAGAACGATTGCGATCATATCCAGAATTGACAAGTTCTGTGATGATATTAAAAGCCCGATCATTGTGGCCGACCAAGACCTTCTTGTCCATGCGGAGACAGTGACGCTGATGGCGATGGCCGTGGCCACCAACACCACTTACCAGAGCCCAACAATCCTAAGGCGCTTCAACGAGCTTAACCAAAAGCCTGCGGCGCCTATAGAAGGCACCAACATCCTCACCAGGCGCGAACGCCAACTGCTGGAGGCCTATGCCCTTGGCCTGAGCAATCAGGAAACAGCCAAGCAGCTCTGCTTATCACAGCAGCGTCCCGTGGAGTGGTGTAACTCAGGAGGAGCAGCCCCGGCGTAGCCGGGGCTGACGGTTCGCCTTCCTCAGTTCTCTGCTGTTGCAATGGGTGGGCCGGTCTGTGACCCTGTTTGGAGCACTACCAACAAACCGAACACAGA
>CAMCQR010000155.1 GCA_945877115.1 Synechococcus sp. UW140
TGACACCGGTTCCGCTGACCTTCAAAAACCCACTGTGGCCTTTGCCCACCTGGGATGTGAGAAAAATCGTGTCGATACCGAACACATGCTCGGCCTGTTGGCGGAGGCGGGCTACGGCGTCAGCGCCGATGAAAGCGAAGCCAACCTGGTGGTGGTGAACACCTGCAGCTTCATCCAGGAGGCGCGGGAAGAATCCGTACGTACCTTGGTGGAACTGGCCGAACAGGGCAAGGAGCTGATCATCTCGGGCTGCCTGGCCCAACATTTCCAGGAAGAGCTGCTCGACTCCCTGCCGGAGGCCAGGGCCATCGTGGGGACCGGCGATTATCAGCACATCGTCAGCGTGCTGGAGCGGGTCCAGGCCGGGGAACGGGTCAACCAGGTGAGTGCGGTACCCACCTTTGTGGCCGACGAACACCTACCCCGTTACCGCACCACCAGCGAAGCGGTGGCCTATCTCAAAGTGGCCGAAGGTTGCGACTACCGCTGCGCGTTCTGCATCATTCCCAAGTTGCGCGGCGACCAACGGTCGAGGCCCATCGAATCGATCGTTGCCGAGGCCCAGCAACTGGCCGCCCAGGGGGTTCAAGAGCTGATCCTGATCAGCCAGATCACCACCAACTACGGACTCGACCTCTACGGCCGCCCCCGCCTCGCCGATCTACTAAGGGCCCTGGGGGAGGTCGAAATCCCCTGGATCCGGGTCCATTACGCCTATCCCACCGGCTTGACCCCCGAGGTGCTGGCGGCCTTCAAGGAGGTGCCCAACGTGCTGCCCTACTTGGATCTGCCGCTGCAACACAGCCACCCGGATGTGCTGCGGGCCATGAATCGCCCCTGGCAGGCGGAGGTCACCGATGGACTGCTGCGTCGCATCCGCGACCAACTCCCCGAGGCGGTGCTGCGCACCACCTTCATCGTCGGCTTCCCGGGTGAAACCGAAGCCCATTTCCAACATCTGCTGAACTTCGTGGCCGAACAACGCTTCGACCATGTGGGGGTCTTTCCCTTCTCGCCGGAGGAGGGCACCGCAGCGGCGTCCCTGGCCGATCCGGTCGCCCCTGATGTGGCCCTGGACCGCAAGGACCGGCTGATGGCCCTGCAGCAACCGATTGCAGCCGACCGCAACGGGGCCTGGGTGGGTCGCATCGTGGATGTGTTGATCGAGCAGGAACATCCCGGTAGCGGCGCCATGATCGGGCGCTGCGCCCGCTTTGCCCCGGAAGTGGATGGGGAGGTGCGGGTGCGCCCTGGTGTGGGCGGCCTCAGCGCCGCACCGGGGACCATGGTGACGGTGCGACTCACCGGCGCATCCCCCTATGACCTGGAGGGCGAGGTCGTCGGGGCAAGGGCCCTGGTGGAAAGCGTCCAACACAGTCGCCTGGCCTCCGCTTGAGACGGCCTCCCGCCCCGAGCCCCTCTCCGACTGCCATCGCCCAGACCCTGCTGAAGCGCCTGCAAAACCACCAGCGGACCACCTTTCTGGTGGCATCGGGGTTGAGCACCGCCGGCTCCTTTGCTGGTCTGACCGCCAAGGGCTGGATCCTGATCCAGGGCAGCAGCAATCCCCTGATGCTGGCCCTGCATTTTGGGTTACTGGCCCTGCCCAGCCTGCTGTTGAGCGGACCGGCCGGGGTCCTGACCGACCGAATCGGCTGCCAGCCGGTGTTGATACGGGCCCAATGGGCCCTCTTTGGCGCGGCCGTGCTGGGGGCCCTGGCCATCCCCTTGCTTGAGGGCCAGGGCCAGGTGGCCCTGCTGCTGCTAAGCACCCTGCTGATGGGCATGGCGAGCAGCTACGAACTCACCGCCCGCAACAAGTACAGCGCCCTGCTGGTGGACAAGCCCGAGCAACTGGCCCCGTTTCTGGCCAGTTTTTCGGTGGTTTTCAACGTGGGCAAGTTGGTGGGTCCACCGTTGGGGGGCTGGTTACTGGCCCTAGCCGGACCCAGCCTGGCCCTCGCCATCGATGCCCTCACCTATCTGTTGCCCATCGCCAGTGTGATTTGGGTACTGCGTCCCCACCTTGATCAGGAACAACGCAGTGCACCGGGGCGCACGGCCTCGCTGGGGGCCGCCTGGCGGAGTTGTGGTTCCACCCTGCGCCACGTGCTGCGATTCACCGGATTGGCTTGCCTGGTGGGCTTTTTCCATCCGGGGTTGGCGCCCCTGATCGCCAGCCGGGTGGTGGGACCATCGCCCCAGGCCCTGGGGTTGTTCACCAGTGTGCTGGCGGCGGGAAGCATCGTGGGCGGGGTGGTGCTGCAGCGCAACAGCCAGAGACTGATTGCCCGACCCGGCGTTTTACTGGGGGGTTGCACGGTGCTGACGGCGGCGGCCCAATTGGGCATGGCCTGGAGTGGCGTCCATGGGGCCGAGGGTTGGCGGGAACCCCTCTCACTGGCCATGGCCTTCTGGATTGGAGCGGGCACCGCCGGGCTACTGGCAGGCACCAACCTGATCGGTCAGATGGGCGCACCCATGGCCCTGAGGGGGCGCATGGCCGGACTTAGCCAGATCGCTTTCTTGGGGGGCGGTGGGCTGAGCGGTTTTCTAGCAGCCACCCTGGTGGCAGCCCAGGGGCTGAATGCCACCTTCACTGTGCTTGGCCTGGCCGGTCTGGCCGTGGGAATCGTGGAACTGACCAGCCGCTGGAAACTGGAGCTCAGATCAGCTTGACGCCGCGCAAGACGACGGCAGCCAAGTAGGCGACAACGAGACCAGCACCCACCATTCCAAGATAAAAAGCCACTCCCATGGTTAGCTCCTGCGTCGTTGGCATTGAGTTCGGAACTTACGATACTGCAGCTGCCACCAGCGGCGCGGGATGCAAACCGTCTCAGCGCCAGCGCCGGCCCGGACCAGACGCCCTAGTCTTGCCCCACTTCGGAGCGCCAGCTCCAGCATGCGCACCTTATTCGTCTACCCCGAATTTCCCAAGACCTTCTGGAGCTACGAAAAGATCCTGGAGCTGGTGAACCGCAAGGTGCTCTTGCCCCCCCTGGGCCTGGTCACGGTGGCCGCCCTGTTGCCCCAGAAATGGGAGATGAAGCTGGTGGATCGCAACGTGCGCGAGGTCAGCGAAGCGGAATGGAACTGGGCGGAGTTGGTGATCATCTCCGGGATGATCGTGCAGAAGGCGGATATGGCCGTGCAGATCGGCAAGGCCAAGGCCCGGGGCCTACCCGTGGCGGTAGGGGGCCCCTTTGCCAGCTCGACACCGGATGCTCCCGAACTGCAGCTGGCCGACTTCAAGGTGCTGGATGAGGGAGAAATCACCCTGCCGATGTTTGTGGAAGCGATTGAGAAAGGGGAGCGCCAGGGGCGTTTTAGCTCCAACGGCGTCAAGCCTGACGTCACCTCCACACCGGTGCCCCGGTTCGATCTGCTGGAATTGGATGCCTACGATTCGATGAGTGTGCAGTTCTCCAGGGGCTGCCCATTTCAATGCGAATTCTGCGATATTATTGTTCTTTATGGTCGCAAACCCCGCACCAAAACCCCCGAACAATTGGTCGCCGAATTACAAAAGCTCTACGACCTGGGTTGGCGCCGCTCGATCTTCTTGGTTGATGATAATTTCATTGGCAACAAACGCAACGCCAAACTTCTACTGCCGGCCTTGAAACAGTGGCAAATTGAGAGGGGTTATCCCTTCAGTTTTGCCACCGAAGCCTCCGTCGATTTGGCGTCGGATGACGAAATGATGGAGATGATGGCGGAAGCCCGTTTCGATAGCGTTTTTCTGGGCATCGAAACCCCCGATGAAGCGAGCCTCTCCATCGCGGGCAAACACCAAAACACGCGCAGTTCCCTTGAGGAATCCGTCGACCGCATCACCTCCTATGGCATCCGGGTGATGGCTGGTTTCATCATTGGGTTCGATGGTGAACAAGCTGGCGCTGGGGATCGCATCGTCACCTTTGTGAGCCGCACGGGCATTC
>CAMCQR010000156.1 GCA_945877115.1 Synechococcus sp. UW140
GGGTCCTGGCCGAACGCACCGGCTGGACCAACTTCTTTCTGATCAGCGTCCTGGCCTCCTTGCCGGCCTTTCTGCTGATGACGCAAATCACGCCCTGGAACGGCCGCCAGGCCCTGGGGGCCTTTGATGCAGCCAAAGATGGATCATGAGTCCGACGGCTAAATCTGGCGGGCGCAAGCACGAAAGAATGCCCAAAACCAGAAACAACCAGCCAGGGAAAGGGGAATCCGATCAGGCCTTGCGAAAAATTCGAGGATAGGATCAAGGCCATGACGGCGCTAAGTCGTCGAGGTACAAAACCTGAGCAACAACGCGGCCACTGGCCCTGCCACAAAATGGCGTGCCAACCACGATAAAAAACTCGTCAATCCTGAACCAATAGATGAGTTTAACGGAACGATGATGCAGTGGTTTCATTGGTATAGCGATGGCGACGGCCAACACTGGCAGCGTTTAATTGAAGCGGCCCCAGCCTTGGCGGCCTCAGGCATCACGGCCCTATGGCTGCCCCCAGCCTCCAAGGGCAATGCGGGTGGATATGACGTCGGCTATGGCTGTTACGACCTCTTTGATCTTGGTGAATTTGATCAAAAGGGAAGTATCAGAACCAAATATGGCACTAGGGAAGAGTATCAAGCCGCCATCAAAATCTGCCACGGGCTTGGCATACAGATCTATGCAGATGTGGTTTTCAACCATAAGATGGGAGCCGATTTTGAAGAAGATTTTCAGGCCATCCCCTTTGACGACAACAATCGCACCATCGATCTTGGTCCCTGCCGTGCCGTGCGCGCCTGGACGGGCTTTAACTTTATAGCCCGCCAGGATAAATATTCAACAATGCAATGGAACTGGTGGCATTTTACCAGCATTGATTACAACAGCAACGACCCCAACTTCCATGCCATCTGGCGCATGAAAGACAGCGGCTTTGCCAATAATGTGGACACAGAAAAGGGAAATTACGATTACCTAATGGGTTGTGATCTCAATATGAATCACCCCGAGGTCAGCGGCGAGCTCAAGCATTGGGGCGAATGGATGCTTGACAGTATCGGCATCGATGGCTTCCGCCTAGATGCGATTAAACACATCGACAGCAATTTCTTCATCGACTGGATAAGCCACCTAGAAGCTCACATTGGCCATAAACTCTTTATCGTCGGCGAATACTGGAGCTACGACCTAGCCTGCCTCAGCTGGTATATCACCAATACCGCGGGTAAAATGTCACTATTTGATGCCCCCCTCCATCTCAACTTTCACCAAGCCAGCCGCCGCTCGGGCCCATACGACATGAGCGGCTTACTGGACGGGACACTTATGAAAGAACTCCCCTCCTTTGCTGTCACAGTAGTGGAAAACCATGATACCCAGCCCCTACAGGCCCTTGAATCCGTCGTTGAAGCCTGGTTCAAGCCCCTTGCCTATGCCTGTATCCTCTTAAGGGCCGAAGGTTATCCCTGTATTTTTTACCCAGACTATTACGGTGCCAGCTATAAAGACAAAGGCCAAGATGGCAACGACTACGAAATCTGGCTTCCCAGCCATAGGGCCACCATCAATCGCCTCCTTCTAGCGCGCCGCCATTTTGCCTATGGCACCCAAATAGACTACTTTGATCATTTCAGTACGGTGGGCTGGAGCCGCTTAGGTAGCCAACAACACCCCCACGCCATGGCCGTATTGATGAGTAACGGCGACGCCGGATCCAAGTGGATGGAAGTCGCCAAAATCGAAACCAATTTCATCGATTGCACGGGCCATTTCGCGGGCATAATCAGCAGTAATCAGGATGGATGGGCTGAATTTCGCTGCCCGGCCGGGTCGGTCTCGGTCTGGGTCGAAGCCGATGCCTTGGGGGCGATCCAGCCCTGAGGGGTCCCCACCCATCACCTCTGCTGACACCGCATCAGAACCAAGGACGATCCCTCTTGCCCAGGCTGGGGCTGACAAGACCACCCCGGCACATCCGGGCTTGGGTCACCCAGTAGCCAAGCCACCCCTTCGGCGTCGGGATGGAGATCCTCGGCATCATCCGCCGGCTCCACACGCCTGGCCAGGTACCAATTGAGGCTGGGGCGTTCCCCCTGGCGCCACAGATGCAAATCGACCGCCCCCAGCGCCTGAGCTTTGAGGGCCACCGGCTTGACGGGCCAGAGTTCATTAAGTTCCCATAGCCACAGGGAGCTGCAAAAGAGCAAGGCCAAGGAAAGCCAAAATCCAAGCGCCAGGGAGATGACTCCGACAAGGCGCTGCTTTGGGCGACCCGATTCCAGCCAGGTTCCACCCACCAGCAGGCCCAGGCCCGCTGGCAACGCCAGCAGGGCCATGGGCCTTAGGGCAGGCAGAAGGCCCATGCCCCCGCAAGCAGCAGCCAACAGGACCAGCCCCCCCAGAGCGGACCACAGCCTCGGTATGGGTCTCAAACCAGCAGATCCAAGCCAAGCCATGCCGGCATCACGGCGGATCAAGTCCACCAATACCGGTCCCACCACAAGACAAAATGGCGGCCACAGCAACAGGCTGTACCAGGGCAGCTGGGTCTGCAGGGGAAGGACCAACAGGCTGGCCATCGCCGTCAGTCCCAGAACCCAACGCCCCCAGCGGCGGTGCCGTTCTCTCCAGGCCATGGCCATGCCAAAAGGCCAAAGGGGCAGCCAAGGCCACCCTCCCTTGATCACCTCCAGCAGCGGTGGCCAGGGGCCTCCACCATGGCCCTCGATCCCATTGCTTAGCCTGGCAACTCCCTGACTGGTCCACATCTCCAGAGCCTGGGGACCCCTCACCCAGCCATGCCATCCATGCCAGGCCAACCCTGGCAGCAGTCCCAGCGCCACAGCAACCAGGAGCCACCACCAAGCACGACCACGCAGATCACGATCGCTCCAGCGCAGCAGCAGAGCTGTTATCAATACGGGCAGGGCGACCGGTGCCTTGAGCAACAACAGGGCGCTCGTCGCCAGTCCTGCCAGCAGGCCGCCCCGCAGCAGGGTTCGTGGTGGGCCCTCCGCCAGCAACAGCGCCCACCACATAAGGACCATGGCACTGAGAAGTGTTCCATCGAGCATCACCAAACGCCCATGCCGGGCCAGGGGCAACAGCGTCAGGGCGACCATGGCAGTTGCCAGGGATGGGACTGGATCCAGGGGACGCAAGCGCCGTTGCACCAAGGCCAACAACGGCACCAGGGCCGTTGACAGCAGGGCGGGGCCAAGCCGCAGCAACGCTTCTGGAGGCAAGGTGGAGGGGGATGGGCCCATCACCTGACGCCAGAGGCAGATCAGCAGCGCAATGATCCAGTGCAAGCCGGGGGGCTTGTTGCGGTAGGCGTCTCCCCAGTAAGTCGGGAGTAGGTGCTGGGGCCAAGGGCTGTTGCTCAGTTCCAGCGCGACCCGGGCCACGATGCCCTCATCCCAATCTCGCAAGGGGAGAGAACCCAGGCCAAGCAAGGCCAAGAGAACGGCTAGCAGCCACAGGAACAGCAGCCCAGCTGGCCCGTTCAGCCAAACAGCCCCTCGGCTCGAATCGCCCACGCAATCTCCTGCTGCCATCGCCCCTTGGGAGAAGAGTCTGGGCCATCAGAGCACCCCACAAAAAAAACCCCCTCCCGAAGGAAGGGGTAGCAGAGAGGCAAGAGTTGCCGTTCCGTATCAACCGATGGCGGGTGCGGTCAGCGCCACGGGGGTGGCGGTGGCGGCGGCCAGATCGAGGGGGAAGTTGTGAGCATTGCGTTCGTGCATCACTTCCATGCCGAGGCCGGCACGGTTGAGCACGTCGGCCCAGGTGTTAATCACGCGGCCTTGGCCGTCGAGGATCGACTGGTTGAAGTTGAAGCCGTTCAGGTTGAAGGCCATGGTGCTGACGCCCAAGGCGGTGAACCAGATGCCGACCACAGGCCAGGCAGCCAGGAAGAAGTGCAGGCTGCGGCTGTTGTTGAA
>CAMCQR010000157.1 GCA_945877115.1 Synechococcus sp. UW140
GCTGCTGTTGTCGCTTGGGTTCGACGGGGTATTGGGGCTCGCTGCTGGCCGCTACGGCTGGGACCGCAACCGCGGCCAGGGGGCTGGTGGGTTTCGCTCTGCTGCGGCACCACCGCAAGCGTGGGCGGGGCAGGGGAGGCCGGTGGCCCCGCTGCGGCAGGATTGGCCGGGGGATGGTCGCTGGCTTCCAGGGTCACCTGCCGGGCGGAGCCGAGGGCCAGCAGCATGGCCTTTTCCAGCAAGGCCTGGCGGCTTTGCACCATGGTCAGCCAGTTGGAGGCGACCCGCACCACGGCGCGACGGTCGTCGAGGGCAGCTCCAGACCCGCCAGGATCAGCTGCTAGATGTCGGCCAGCAGTCCCAACAGGTGGCAAGGGCTGATGACCATCGGGAACTTTGACCAGTATTATGGTCAAAGTTCTACGTGCTTGCACCGTGATGGACGCCGTTCCCCTATCCGATGCGAAGGCGCGGTTTGCCCATCTGGTCCAGGCGGCGGAAGCTGGGCAAGTGGTCCACATTTCGAGGCATGGCAAGGCCGTGGCGGTGTTGCTCTCCGAGCACGCTTACGCGGCCTTGCAGCAGCTGGAGACACGCCAGGCCTTCGCGAGCGCCATTGGCCGCTGGCGCCTCGCAGGTCGCTCTGGCTGCAGCGAAGATTGGCCGTTGGCCTCCGACCCATCGGCGGATCAGGAAGTTGCCTCGTGGCGTGATCTCGCTCCGGGCCGGACTGTGGAGCTGTGATCCGAGTACTGCTTGATACCAATGTGCTTTCCGAACCACTGCGGGAGCATCCCCATCCGTTTGTGCTGGAACAGCTGCAGGGGGATGCTTATAAGTTGCATACAGCCAGTGTGGTGATCCACGAGCTGGCTTACGGCATGCAGCGTCTGTCGTCTGGCGGTAAACGTCGACGTTTGACCGCTTATCTCGACGGCCTGCTGGAATCAGGATTGAGGGTGTTGCCGTATGACAGACAGGCAGCGCTTTGGCATGCTGAACAACGGGCCCGGCTTGAGGCCGAGGGGCGTCGGCCGGCGTTTGTGGATTCGCAGATCGCGGCGATTGCGGCAACCAACAACCTGGTGATGGTGACCCGCAATATCAGCGATTTCGTTGATTTCAGAGGACTGAAGTTGCTTAATTGGTTTACTTAATTCCACTTAAATCCCCGCTAGCCCATTTTTGGAGGGCCTGAATCGTTTCTATTGGAGCTTCAGAAGAGTGCTCAGTCTCGCCTGGGGTTTCAATAGCATCCGCTTCGCTGGATTCGATCACCTCCCCCTGGAAAAAATCGGCCAGCAATTTCGTACTGGTTTCGAGGCGGCCGAGGATAGGGGGCGCTGAGGCTTGGGGGGCATGGGTGGCAGGCCCGCTCGGCTGCTGTTGTCGTTTTGGTTCGACGCGGGATTGGGGCTCGCTGCTGACCGCTATGGCTGGAATCGCAACCGCCGCCAGGGGCTGGTGGGTTTCGCTCTGTTGCGGCACCACGGCAAGCGTGGGCGGGACAGGCGGGGACGGTGGCTCGGCTGCGGCGGCACTGGCCGGGGGATGGTCGCTGGCTTCCAGGGTCACCTGCCGGGCGGAGCCGAGGGCCAGCAGCATGGCCTTTTCCAGCAAGGCTTGGCGGCTTTGCACCATGGTCAGCCAGTTGGAGGCGACCCGCACCACGGCGCGACGGTCGTCGAGGCGGTGCAGGCTGGCCTGCTGGGACAACAACATGCGCGTTGAGGGCAGCTCCAGGCCCGCCAGGATCTGCTGCCAGATTTCGGCCAGATTGCCCCCGGCTGGCGCTGGCGCTGGCGCTGGCGCTGGTGGGGTTGGGACCGGTTCTGTTGGGGCGGGCGGCGCCTGGGTTCCCGCGCTGGGCCCTTGGGGTTGGGTGGCGTGCTCGGGGACGTGCCTGATCTCCCGGGTTGGGGGCGCCAGGGGTTGGGCTGCTGGGTGGGGCGCCCCTGGAGGTGTTTCCCCGGACGCCATGGGTACAGCGCCTGCTGGTGTTTGTCCGGCCGACATCGGGGCAGGGCCCGTTGGGCTTCCCCTCCCTGGTGATCCGGTTGTGGACGCCGCCGTGGTAGCGCCGACGACGATGGCAGCCGCCGCAGGCGGCGCCCCGGCGCCCATCGGTTCGACCAGCAGCCCCAGCAGCAGCACCTCCAGCCAGAGGCGCGGCTGGACGCTGTGGCGCAGTTGCTGTTCACTGCCCTTGAGTTGGGCCTGCCAATGCAGCAGTCGGTTTTTGCCGATGCGGCGGGCCACGGGCGGCAATTCGGGCCGCAGCTGGGGGGAGACGCTGGTGAGCTCCAGGCGATCGGGGGCGACGCCAGCAAGCAGCAGATCGCGCAGCAGGCTCGCCAGACCTTGCAATAGCGCCAGGGGTTCCCTGCCCCTCTCCAGCAGTTGCCGGCAGGTTTCGATCACCGCCAGGGGTTCGGCAGCGGCCATGGCGTCCGCCAGGCTCAGCAACTCCTGTTCGGGGACCGCGCCCAACAGATCCCAGACGGCAGCCGCTTCGATGGGGGGGGCGAGCAGGCTGAGCTGGTCGAGCAGGCTTTCGGCATCGCGCAAGCCGCCCTGGGCCCGCTGGGCCACCAGATTCAGGGCTTCGGCGGAGATGGCGATGCTTTCCTGCGCGGCGATCCAGCCCAGGTGTGCTTCGAGGGCTTCGAGGGGAATGCGGCGGAAATCAAAGCGCTGGCAGCGGCTCAAGATGGTGGGCAGCACCCGCTGGGGGTCGGTGGTGGCCAGCACAAACACCACCCGAGGTGGTGGTTCTTCCAGGGTTTTGAGCAGGGCATTGAAGGCCGCCGTCGAGAGCATGTGGCATTCGTCGATCACGTAGACCTTCCAGCGGGCCTGCACCGGCGCAAAGCGGGAGCGTTCGATTAGCTCGCGGATGTTGTCGACGCCGGTGTTGGAGGCGGCGTCGATTTCGATGACATCGAGGGCATTGCCGGCGGTGATGGAGGTGCACAGCTCGCAGCTGCCGCAGGGTTCTGGGGTCGGGACATCACTGGTGATGCAGTTGAGCGAGCGGGCCAGGATGCGGGCACTGGAGGTTTTGCCCGTCCCCCGGGGCCCGCAGAACAGATAGGCCGGCGCGATGCGCCCCCGCAGCAGGGCATTGCCCAGGGTGGTGGCGATGGCCTCCTGCCCCACCAGCTCGGAGAGGCGCTGGGGGCGGTATTTGTGGTGGAGCGGCTGGTAAGCGGCGGTCATGGAGGCATTGTCGCGCAGCCTTGTCTCCCTAAGCCTTGTCATCCAAAAGCCTTGTCACCCAAGCCGTGGGTTCGCCGCGATCAATGGCGTTCCCCAGGGTCTGGCTGATCGCCCCTGACCATTTCCTTGGTCGGGCCTGTGGTGGCTGTCCCTTGGGAGGTGGATGGCTGACGCCAGATGCAGCGCCCCACCCGTTCCAGATGGGCCAAGAGATCGGGCGGCAGCTCCTGACGAAGCAGCAGATCCACCTTCCAAGGCAGCAGCAAGTCGTCGATCGCGGCCATCAGCCGCAGGCGATCCTGGTGGCTGAGGTGTGGTCCCTCAAGGCATAAATCGATATCTGAACCGGGCTGGTGCCGGCCCATCGCCCGGGAGCCGAACAGCCACACCGTATGCAAATGGGCCAGGGTGCCAAATAGATTCTCTAACCGCCCTTGACTCGCGGCCGGGATGCCGGGAATCGCTGCTGTGGGCAAGGCCGCAGGCGTCATGGCTGCTCCTGGAGCTGGCGCTGCTGCAAGCGTTGGCGCAACTCCTGAAAACAGACCAACAAGTATATGATGCTGATGCTCTGGCAAATGGCATCGGCCGTAGAACGATTATAGGTATGGGTGGTGAGATTGCGATCCTGAATCATCAGCATCCAGGCTTCTCCATTACTGATCAGCCCCAATCGAAAGGCCTCCCGCAGCGTGTCGCGCGAACCCAGCA
>CAMCQR010000158.1 GCA_945877115.1 Synechococcus sp. UW140
GCTTGCCCAGGCCGCCTCATTCCCTACCCAATAGTTCCTGCACCACCGCCCCGATCGGCAGGCGTCGATCCTGGCGCTGGGGGTCCCGCAGGTGTTTGAGCACCACCACCGCCTCGGCCGCCTCCTCATCCCCCACCACCGCCGCCCAGACGGCGCCACTTTTGTCGGCCCGTTTGAACTGCTTGCCAAAGGCGGCGCCGCTGGCATCGCGCTCCACCACCAGGCCGGCCTGGCGGCCCTGGCGACAGAGGACCAGGGCTAGCCGTTCAGCGTCGGCGCCCCGGCTGATCACATAGAGATCGGGCGCCGGCGATTCGACAATGGCCCCCTTGGCCTGGCTGAGCAGCAACACCAGCCGCTCGAGGCCAATCGCCCAGCCCACCGCCGCCGTGGCCGGCCCGCCCAGCTGCTCCACCAAACCGTCGTAACGGCCGCCGCCGCAGACGGTGGCCTGGGCGCCGAGCTGGCTGCTGGTGATTTCAAAGGCGGTGTGGCCGTAGTAATCGAGGCCCCGCACCAGGCGGGGATTGAGCACAAAGGGAATCTGCAGGGCTTCGAGGGCCTGGCGCACCTGGCTGAAGCGCTCGTGGCTATCGCCGGATAGGGCAGCGGCCAGGGTGGGGGCCCCGGCCAGCAGGGCCTGGGTGTCGGGGTTTTTGGAATCAAGCACCCGCAATGGGTTGGTGCTGATGCGGTTCTGGGAATCGGCATCGAGCTGGTCGTGGTGGGCCTCCAGCCAGGCCACCAATTCGGCCCGGTAGCGCAGCCGGTCGTCGGCGCTGCCGAGGGAGTTGATCTCTAGTTGCAGACCGCCGACGCCCAGGTCGGCCAGCAGGTCCCAGGCCACGGCGATCGCCTCGGCATCGCTGGTGGCATCGGCCACGCCCAGCAGCTCGACACCAATCTGGTGAAACTGGCGCTGGCGCCCCGCCTGAGGCCGCTCGTAGCGGAACATCGGCCCGCCGTACCAAAGCCGCTGGGGCCCCTGGGCCAGCAGGCCGTGCTGGATCGCCGCCCGCACCACCGAAGCGGTGCCCTCCGGCCGCAGGGTGCAGCTGCGATCGCCGCGATCGATAAAGGTGTACATCTCCTTGCCGACCACATCGGTGGCCTCGCCGATGCCGCGGGCGAACAGCTCAGTCGCCTCCAACAGAGGCGTGCGGATCTCGCGGATGGCGGCGCGGCGAAAATGCTCGCGGGCCGTGGCCTCAAGCTGCTGCCAGAGGGGGGTGTGCTCCGGCAGGAGGTCGACCATGCCGCGCAGGCTCTGGAGCAATGCCAAGGTTTTAACGAGCAACGCCCCTCAGTTTGCCTGGGACCCTGGCAGGGCCTGGGTGGCGATCAGGGTTGGGACCTGATACAAATTTCTGCACCATCGCCGCATCGGCCGAAGCTATTGGGAAGCCTGCGGGAAGAACTGGAGGTGCGTGGTGATGCACCCCGGAGCGGAAAAGCTAGGAAAGCTGGATGCTCGGAGGGATGGGTATGGCGATAGGTCTTCAGCCAGCAGCATGGCTAATTCATTTGCCACCTAGAACAATCCAAATAGTTGCTCACAAGGCTTGGCCTACCTCTAGGCACTAAAAATCACCCAAGCTCGGCCTCCCCCGGCACTTGCTTTACAAGGGCGAGGAGGTGTGGATTGAGCGTGAAAAGCTGAACCAGCATATAATGGATCGAATCTGACTGTTATCCAAAGATCCACGTCTTAGCCATGGCTTTTAAGCCATCAAAGAGGACAAGTCTGCAGAATATGCAGCGGTGAGCGAATTTTGCGTGATATACTTAATTGCACATTCTTTGCTGGGCTCACCACCCATGCCCCGCACTCAGCAAAGAACTCGGAACAATGACAAGGCTGGCTACTTCCGAGTATATTTCTGAGCAGAATGGATCTGCTCGAACTGCTCAAACGCCCAGAGGGCAAGACACTGGAGTTCAAGCGTGACCTCTCCTCGCCGGATGGGGCGTTGAAAACGATTGTGGCCTTCGCCAATACGGCAGGCGGCACCCTGCTTATCGGAGTGGAGGATCGCAGCCGCAACGTGCTCGGCGTGGCTGACCCGCTGGATGAGGAGGAGCGGCTCGCCAACCTCATCAGCGACCGGATCAGCCCTCGGCTCATGCCGGAGATCGAAATCCTGCCCTGGCGCCATAGCCAGGTGCTGGCCCTGCAGGTACACCCCAGCCCGAGCCGCCCCCATCACCTGATTCGCGAGGGCCCTGCCGCAGGCGTGTACGTGCGGGTGGGCTCCACGAACCGCCGCGCCGATGCCGAGCTGATCGAGGAGCTGCGGCGTTTCTCCCGGGGGGAGGGTTTCGACGAGCAGCCCTTGCCGGGGCTCGGCTCGGAAGCCATCGACTTCCGAGCGGCTTCCGAGTCGTTCGCAGCCTTGCGTGCCCTCCACCTCCGCGATCTGGAGTCACTGCGGCTCGTGGGCGATCACCAGGGGAAGACGGTGCCGACCGTGGGCGGCATGATCCTCTTCGGCCATGACCGCGCGCGGCACTTTCCCGATGCCTGGATCCAGGCGGGGCGCTTCGCCGGCAGCGACAAGAGCCGCATCCTGGATCGGATCGAGATCCACTCCTTCCCGGTGCAGGCCGTGGAGGAAGCGATTGCCTTTGTGCAGAAGCATTCCTGGCATGGCGCCAGCATCGGTGCAGTGCGCCGCACCGACCGCTGGAGCCTGCCGCCCGAGGCCGTGCGCGAGGCCCTGATCAATGCGATGGTTCACACCGACTATTCCCAGCGAGGTGCGCCGATCCGGCTCTCGATCTTCGATGACCGGCTCGAAATCGAAAATCCTGGCCTGCTGCCCTTCGGGCTCACTGTGGAGGATCTACCCCATGGGGTGTCAAAGCTTCGCAACCGCGTGATCGGGCGAGTCTTCCAGGCGCTGGGGCTGATCGAGCAGTGGGGCAGCGGCATCCAACGAATGACGACCGTCTGCCGAGACGCCGGCCTGCCGCCGCCGATCTTCGAGGAGATCGCCACCCGTTTTCGCGTCACCATTCCCACCGTCCCCGTGGGGCCAATGGTGGTCGACGCCACTGAGCAGGCGATTCTCGCCAGCCTGAAGCAAGGCCAGGGGTTGGCCACCCGGGAGATTGCCGCCATCATCGGCCTGTCGGCCCGGGCCACTCGCACGCGGCTGGCCCGTCTGATCGATCGCGGGCTGGTGCGCGAGATCGGAACCAGCGCCAAGGATCCGCAGCGAAAATACTTCCTGGCCAAGGGTGGCCCACCATGAACCTCACACCCGAGCAGAAGGCCCGTCTCGACATCGATGCGGCTCTGGTGGCCGTGGCTGAACCCTGCAGAACCGTGAAGCCAGCAACCTGGCCGCCGGGCGCGGTAGCTACAGCCAGCACAACATCGTTGTCTACAAAGAGGGAGACCAATATCGCGGCATGCCCCACAGCAACACCATTCTGATGAACCGGGCCGATATGGCCCGCGCTGGCTTCAGTGCCCACCAGCGGGTGACGGTGCAGGGGGAAGCCGGCGAACTGCAGAACTTGGAGATCATCTCCGGCGAGATCCGCAGCGGGGCAGCGCTGATGTTCTACCCGGAGGTGAACGGCCATCTTCAAGGCGGTGATCGATTCCCGCAGCGGCACGCCCGCCTTCAAACGGGTGCCGGTGCTGGTGCGGGCGGGGAGGGGGGCAGTGGCTGATGGGAGGGCGGGGAGGGTCTCATCCAAGTATCAAAAATTGCGCCATTCTTAATGACTCCGCAACGGTAACTGTCAGGAAAGATGACGTCCCCGCCGCCGATCAGGCGGCCTCTACCAAATTAGCTGGATTGATGCCAATTTCGGGTGGAGGAGGATTGATCCAGACCACCTCTGGCTGATGCCAACAGCGGGTGGTTCCAGTCCAGCGGAGT
>CAMCQR010000159.1 GCA_945877115.1 Synechococcus sp. UW140
GAGCAGGGCCCTGAAAACGGTTTTGTGCTCATTTTGTGCTCAATCGCCCGAAAATGGCCAAAAAAGAAGGGTCCCCAGAACCCCGAGAACCCTTGCTATGACTGTGATCGGGGCGACAGGATTCGAACCTGCGACCTAGTGCTCCCAAAACTCTCTTTTTCGGGTTTGAGGGATCGATTGCCAGGACTGGAGTCTGGGCCAAAAGCACTGCTGTCACTGCTGTTTACCCTGCAATGGGGTGGCGGTCCATGGCAGTCGGTGCCAAGCTGAGGGGGTGATTTTGCTCACATATTTGCTCACATGGGGGGTTCTAGAGCCTTAGACGCCTGGGCTTCCGTGCTTCGCTCCGGGTTGCGCCTCTCCCTCACCCAGCGAGGCACAAGCAGCGGCTGGCGCGTTTCCGATTTGCGGGGGCGTACGCGCCTCACGGTCGATACCGGCGACGGTCGTCATCAGGTTCTGTTGCCCATCGAATGGGCCCATGACCAGGCCGATGCCATCCGAGAGACGGTTCTGGCGATCCACGTGGCCCATAGCGAGGGACTTTCACTCGATCGGGCTATTGCTGCCGTACTGGTCAGCGATGAGCCAGCAACGGATCTAGCTGCTGGTCCGATCGATTGGCCTGCCTTAGTGGAGCGATTCAAATCCCGAAAGCTGAGCAGCGACGCCATCAAGCCGCGGACGTGGGAGGCCGTGTACCGGCGCCGCATGGCAGAACTGTTGAAAATCCTCGGCAGCAAGACATCACCCCCCAATCCCCGGGAACTGCTGGAAGCCGTCACAGCGCGGTGGTCTGATCAGCCTGGCTCACGTGGCCGGCAGATGCAGGTGCAGCAGACCGCGGCGCTGCTGCGATGGGGAGTCGATAACGGCGCTCTGCCTGTGGAATGGGCGCCACCTCTAGATCTCGATCCCTTTGTGGGTCGGAAGCGGGAGGGGCGGTCGATCACCACACCGATCGAGGTGAAGCACATCCTGGAACTGGTGGAGGCCATCCCCGATAACCGCTGGCGCTTCGCTTTCCAGTTGCTGGCAGCTTTTGGCCTGAGACCGGAGGAGTTGCAACACCTTCAGCTGCGCGCCGGCCGCCTGTGGTGCAACTACCGCAAGAACACCAGTCGGGGAGAAACAAAACCGAGGCAGCTACGGCTTCTACCTTGCGATGACTGGGCTGAGGCCTGGGACCTATTGGAACAGTTCAAGGCCCAGCCGCTACCGCCGATGCGTCCGGGCTATGGCGCCGAGGATATGGGCCTCTATATGCGTAGGCGCCGTCATTGGCAGGATCTGCGCCAGCAGTACGAAGCAGAAGGGGAGAAACTTGTCCTCTATTCCGCCCGGCATGGCTACGCCCACCGCGCCCATCTGATCTGCGAACTGCCGCCCAAGGTCGCGGCAGCGGCTATGGGCCACAGCGTCGAAACACACCTGGCGGCCTACAGCAAGTGGTGTGGTGATGAGGTCGTTGATGACGCCTTCGAGCGGGCCGCGACTCGCCTTGGTCGATGAGCATCCCGACTGCGTTTCAAGAAGCTAAGCAGGGCGTGCCGCCGATGGATTTCCTCGATGCCCGACTGGAGCTGTCCCTCTTTCGGCTCAGCCACAGGAGAGCGGCGGACAGGGAGCGCGAGCGATGACTCCCTTAGCCGTGCCTAGAAGCAACGCTTCACTCCACCTGGTGCGATCAAAGTAGGAGTGATAGGTTGCTTTGATGGACCCATAAAGGGACTGATCGATCGCACTCACCATGAACCCCAAGGAGCTGCGGCTTGCTCAGATGGATGCGGTGCTTCAGGTCGCCGCCAGCCAGTCACTGCCGCAAAGGCCGCCGGCGGGCTGGCTGCGGGCCATCCGTGAGGCCCTGGGCCTGCCTTCCGCTGGACTGGCTGCTCGCTTAGGGATCACAGCATCCGGAGTGCGAAAGCTGGAGCAGGCCGAGGCGACCGATGCCATCACGCTCGGCACCCTGCGGCGGGTGGCCGAGGCCCTGGACTGCGAGCTGCAGTACACCTTGGTTCCCAGGCGCCCGCTGAGGGAGATGAGAAGGCAGCAGGCCCTGAGGCTGGCGCAGCTATGGCAGCAGCGCGCGGGCCGCACCATGGCGCTGGAAGCCCAGCCCATTGATTCGCCATCCGAGGGAGCACAGGAGCGGCTCGAGGCCATGGCTCAGGAGATCCTCCGCACCAGCGGCACCCGGCTATGGGATTGAACGTCGGCCTACCGGCAGGGGCGACGCCCCTAGATGGCGAGGAGCTGGAGGGGCTGCTGCCCTCCCATCTGGTGAATCGCAGCCAGCTGAACGAATGGGAGCAGCAAAATATCGAAGCCGCCCTGCTCTGGCTGTCCCGCCAGCGTCGGCCCCGGCCACTGCAAGAGAGCTGGCTGCGACGCCTGCATCGCGAAATGTTCGGCCAGAGCTGGCGCTGGGCCGGTCAGTACCGCAGCAGCGACAAGAGCATCGGCGCTGACTGGCGGCAGATCCGCATGCAAGTCCCGGCCCTGCTGGCCGACATCGCCTTCCAGGTGGAGCACCGGGTGGATGTGGTGGATCTGATCGCCATCCGTTTCCATCACCGGCTGGTTTCCATCCACCCCTTCCCCAACGGCAACGGTCGCCACGCCCGCCTGATCGCTGACGTGTTGATCGAGCAGCTGGGTGCACCTCGCTTTTCCTGGGGAGGTAGCAGTTCCCTGGTGAATACCTCAGGCCTGAGACAGCAGTACATCGCCGCTCTACAGCGAGGCGACCGCGGTGACGTCAGCGAATTGCTGGCCTTTGCCCGAGAAAGTTGAGCAGACGCCGCAGGCCTCCGCTCGGCAGCCGCCGCCCTCTGCTCCGGGACCTGTATGGGGGGGGCGGGCCAGGCTGCTCTCCCGAGGCTGCGGTGGCCAGGCTGTTCATCAGCTGCTCCCTGGCGGTGCCCGTGGCACCGATCAGCACTTTCTGAGGTGAGTGCCGGCCATCAGTTTGGCCGGGGGATCCAGTCCCTCGATGCCGAGTACCCCCTTTATGGCCGGTCTGCTGGCCCCAGCCGCAATCGCCTCCTCATCGTGCAGGTCCGGGCGGAAGCCCAGGCTCACGCCTCCCAGGCATACAGGGCCTCGGTGCTGGTGATCGTCTTTCCCGGGGGCGCCTGCGCGGCCTCGCTGCTGCAGCAGGCCCGCCGCTGCTCCTCCCGTTCGCCAGTGCCGGTGGTGGTGGTGGAAGTTGGGCAGTCCTTTGCGGCGCTGCATTTGGGCCAGCAAGCCAAGCCGGCCAAGGCCAGTAGACATGACAACTCGTAGCAAAATATGCAAAATGCTGCCAGTAGGGCTATTCCAGCGAAGCGCGGTAGCAATAGAGGCACAATCAAACCGCACCTATTGTGCCAATTAACACCAAACAATCTTGACATAAGGCTGCCTTAATACTGTCTGGAAACCTTGGCAATTGCCATTGCCTGCCCTGCCTTCGTTCTATAACGCACAGCCCGCTGAAAGCCTTTGAACGATTGCATCACCGGCCGTCATGGCCGGGTCGCCCTAGGGGGCAACAGCAGTGCCCATCGCTACAGCTGGAATACACACTCTGGAGGCAAGTGAGTCATGCCAATCCCGAGCTTCGATCAGTATGGGCTGCTACCCGATGGCGTCCATTCCTGCACGTTGGAGGAGGTGGAAGCCGTGCTCGGCTGGAGTAGCAAACGCCGCCTTTTGACCCACCAGCTGCGCGACTTCATCAACGCAGAACTCAGTCCCACCTTTCTGCCGCTGCCCCCGCTGGTGCTTGACGGGAGCTATGTCACGGCGGAGGACAACCCTGCCGACATCAACCTGGTGCTGGAATTGCAGCACCTCAGCGACCACGAAAAGATGCAGGGGCTGGTGCTTTGCCAGCGAGTCCCCGCAA
>CAMCQR010000160.1 GCA_945877115.1 Synechococcus sp. UW140
AGGGGGAAGGCATCAGCAGGGCCGCCACCTGGTCGGCGCCAAAGGCGGCAGTGGCCAGGACGGCCACCAGGGCCGAATCGATGCCGCCGCTGAGGCCCAGCACCGCCTTTTGGAAGCCGCATTTGCGGCCGTAGTCCGCCAGGCCCAGCACCAGCACCCGCAGGAGCTGCTCCATGGGATCCATATCCCGGGCGGCCTCCAGCAGGGGGCCTGGGGGGAGTCCCCCCGGGGGAAATCCTCGCGGCCCCGGCTGCCAGCAGGCCACTTGTTCGGCGGCGCAGGCGAGTTGCAACTCCACACCGCCGGTGGCGTTAACCACAAAACTGGCGCCATCGAAGACGAGTTCGTCGTTGCCACCGATCTGGTTGACATAAACCACTGGCACCGCGATTCGGGCGGCGGCCCGGGCCGCCAGCCGGAGCCGCACGGCTGCTTTGCCCTGGGCAAAGGGGGAGGCGGACAGATTCAGGAGCAGGTCGATGCCGGCCGCCCCCAGTTCGGCCCCCGGATCGGCGCCGGCCAGGCGGTGACCATGGAGGTCGTCCTCCACCCAGAGGTCCTCGCAAATCGTCAGCCCCAGGCGCCAGGGGCGGCCGCCAATTTCGAGGCTGAGCACCGCCGCTTCCTGGCCGGGCCGGAAGTAGCGGCGCTCATCGAAGACGTCGTAGCTGGGCAACAACCGCTTGCGGCCCACGACCCGCCAGCCGGTTGATTCCACCAGGGCGACGGCGTTGTAGAGGCTGGGCCAACCCGGCTCCGGGGTGGCTTCGGCGACCCCCGCCAACAGCGCAACGCCGGCGGGCATGGCCGCCGCCAGCCGATCTAACACCCGCGACTGTTTCTCGATCAAACCCTTCTGCAGCAGCAGGTCCCGGGGTGGATAGCCCCAGAGCGACAGCTCGGAGCTAACCACCAGATCGGCGCCAGCGGCGGCGGCTTGAATGCAGGCCGCCAGCAGGCGATCGCCATTGCCCTCCAGGTCCCCCACCAGGGCATTGAGCTGGGCCAGGGCAAGGCGCATCAGGGGGGTGGGGAGGGCTGCGCCAGACCGTAGAGCCCGTGGCGACAGAGCAGGGGCCAGAGTTCGGCCGGCACCAACGTCGGATCGGGATGGCCCCCCGGCGCCTGCCGCACCAGACGGCTGGCGCTGGCGGGAATCTGCAGGGGCAGCAGCTGGATCCGGGCCCCGGCGCGGCGCAGGCGTTCCAGGTCGGCTTCGTGCAGGGGCCAGCCCTGGCGGGGGGCCACCGCCAGTCTCACGTTGGCCAACAGGTGATCGGCCTGGCGCCAATGGGGGATCTGGGGCAGGAGATCGCTGCCGACCACAAACACCCGTTCGTGGTCGGGCCAGTGCTGGGCTGCCCGCTCCAGGGTCTCGACCGTCCAGGGACTGCTGAGATGTTGCTCCAGGCTGAGGCGGGGGTTGGCGATGGCGGCCACCAGGGCCCCAAGCAGCTGCACCCGGATCTCCAGGGGGGCACCGTGCTGCTTGAGGGGGTTGTCGCTGGCCCAGGTGGCGACCAGGGGAAACAAAGTCAAGAGGCCCTCCAGCAGGGCGCGATGGCCGCAGGTGGGCGGGTCGGCGCTGGTGCCGAACAGGGCGATGGCGGCCATGGCCTAGGGGGTGGGTCGGCGGCGCCGCCGCGGCGTTGTCCGTTGCTGGGGGGCGCGGGCGGGGGCCCATTCGCCCAGCCACTGGCGGGTGGCGGGATCCTGGGCGGCCAGGCGGCGCAACAGGGCGCCGGGCCGGCCGGCGGCGTCACTGCTGCGCAATAGCTGCTCGGCGGCGAGGCGACCGGTGCGGCGGGTGGTGTGGACCGCCAGGGCCGCTTGGGCCAGGGCCACCGGGACGGCGGGGGCCAGGCTGAGGCCGCCGGTGAAGGGGGCGCTGAGGGTGAGCCCCTGGCGCAGGCCCCCCAGCAGCACCTGCAATCCCACCTGGACGCTCCCCAGCAGGGCGTTCTGGCCCGAAAGGCTGAGGGCCAGATCTCGGGCGCCGCTGCGGGTCATCGGCAGGCCATAGAGGTCGCAAAGTTGCATCACTAAAAAACTGTCGCAGGCCAGACCGCCGGCCAAATCAAGCAGCATGAGGGGATTGGCGACGACGCCGGTGGCCTTGAGGGCGGCATAACGGCCAATCAGGTTCTGGGCCTGGCGGTGGCCTTGGCGCAGGCGGCAGCGATGCAGCGATTGGCTGAAGCGATCGGCCGCCAGCAGGGCATTGAGGGCGAGCAGCAGCTCGCCATGGCGCTCCAGCAACGACACCAGGGCCTGCCGCAGCGGCTGGATGCGGGGCGGTTGGGGGCTGGAGCGCACGCGACCATCGGCCAGCAGCTGGGCTTGGCGGGGCGCAGCGGCCACGGCGATGGGATCGAGGTGGCGGGCGGCGGCGGGCAGGCGGCTGCGGATGCTCTCCAGCAGGTCGGGTAGCTCGGACGCAGGCCAGGCATCGCTGCGGTTTAACACCAACAGCAGCGGTTTGCCGGCCCGCAACAGGGGATCGAGGGCCTCCAATTCAACCCGGGTCAGGTCGCTGTCGATGACGAGCAGCACCAGATCGGCGCCGAGGGCCACCCGGGCCGCCAGCCGCTCGCGGGCAGCGGCGGCGATCTCATCAATGCCCGGGGTGTCGACCAGGTCGATGCCGTTGAGGCCGTCGATGGGCTGGGACCAGGGGCGCATCTCCTGGCGGCGGGTGCAGCCGTGGGCCACATCGGTGGCGAAGTGCTCATCGCCCAGCAAGGCATTAAGCAGGCTGGATTTACCCACCCCCACCCGACCAAACACGGCCACCCGGGGGATGCGCTGCTGCAGGCGTTGCAGCTGGCGGTCGAGGGCGGCGAGTTCGGGGCGCAGGGCCTCCCGTTCGCGGGGGGTGAGGGCCAGGTCGCGGCGCCATTGGCGCAGCAGCAACCAGGCCCGCTCGGGCGTTGGCGGCGGGCGATCGCGCAGGGGCGCTGAGGTCATCGCCAGGGGGGGTGCCAACGGGGGGCCTGGCTCATTAAATCCCGGCGCGCAAGCCTCCGGGCCCAACCAGGGGGTGGGGAGAACCCCCAGCCCCCAGGGCGACCGGCAGGATGGATCAAATCCAGCCGCCCCGAAGCCCCGTGATCGACCAGGCCGTCTTGCGCGATCGCCGCGACCGCTTCATGCATCGCCTGGGGGGCGCGGCGGCGGTGATTCCAGCGGCGCCGCTGGTGACCCACCACGCCGATGTCGAACACGCCTTCCGCCAAAACAGTGATTTCTGGTATTTGACCGGCTTCGATGAACCGGGGGCGGTGGCGTTGTTTTTACCCCACAAGCCTGAAAATCCGTTTGTGCTGTTCGTGGCGCCCAAGGAGCCCAGCGCCGAGGTGTGGAACGGCTTCCGCTGGGGTTGCGAAGGGGCTGTGGAGCACTTCGGTGCCGACCTGGCCCATCCCATCGATGAATTAGCCGAAAAGCTGGCCGGCTACCTGGAGGGTGCCGAAGGGATTGCCTTTCGGGTGGGACGCCATCCCAAGGTGGAGCCCCTGGTGTTGGGGGCCTGGGCCCAGCAATTAGATCGGGCCCCCCGCAGTGGTGGCGCGGCCTTGGGGTTGGTGGCCCCCTGCCCGCTGCTGCACGAATTACGCCTACGCAAGAGCCCCGAAGAACTGGAGCAGATGCGATTGGCGGCACGCATTTCGGCCGAGGCCCATGAGGTGGCCCGCCAGGTGGCCCGGCCCGGCCTGAATGAGCGCCAGGTGCAGGCGGTGATCGAGCAGCATTTTCTGGAGCAGGGCGCCCGGGGCCCGGCCTACGGCACCATCGTCGCCGGAGGCGATAACGCCTGCGTCTTGCACTACACCGCCAACAACAGCGAACTAAAAGATGGCGATCTGCTGCTGATCGACGCCGGCTGTTC
>CAMCQR010000161.1 GCA_945877115.1 Synechococcus sp. UW140
GGATGGCCAAGGCGGGCCACATCTACCGGGGCCTCAAGCCGGTGCACTGGAGTCCCAGTTCCCGCACGGCCCTGGCGGAGACCGAGCTGGAATATCCCGATGGCCACACCTCCCAAAGCGTCTACGTGGCTTTTCCGGTGGTGTCCCTGCCGGGGGCCCTGGTGGCGCCGCTGCGCATGGCCGGCATCGAGGGTTTGACGGCAGCCGGCCATCGCGAGCAAGTGTTTGTGGCCATCTGGACCACAACCCCCTGGACCCTGCCCGCCAATCTGGCGGTATCGGTGAATGGCAACCTGGACTACGCCTTCTGCCGGGACAAGGGAGCCGCCCCAGAGGCTCCCCGCTACCTGCTGGTGGCCCTGGACCTGGTGGAAAGGCTGCGTGAAACCGCCGGCTTGGACCTCGAGCCCCTGGTGACCCTCAAGGGCAGCGAACTGGCCGGCATCGAATACCGCCATCCCCTGCTGGATCGCACCTCGCCGGTGCTGGTGGCGGGCGATTACATCACGATTGAATCGGGCACGGGCCTGGTACATACCGCCCCCGGCCATGGCGTCGATGATTTCAACACCGGCCGCCAGCACGGCTTGCCGGTGTTATGTCCGGTGGATGAGGCCGGCATCTTGACGGCGGAGGCCGGGCCTTTTGCTGGGTTGAATGTGCTCAAGGACGCCAATGGCGCCATCATCACGGCCCTGCGCGATGCGGGGGTGCTGCTGGCCGAACAGCTCTACGAGCACCGCTATCCCTACGACTGGCGCACCGGTAAACCGACGATTTTCCGCGCCACCGAGCAGTGGTTTGCTTCGGTGGCGGCGTTTCGCGAGCAGGCCCTGGCGGAGATTGAGCAGGTGAATTGGATGCCCGCCAGTGGCCGCAATCGCATCGAGGCGATGGTGCGCGACCGGGGCGATTGGTGCATCTCGCGTCAACGCACCTGGGGAGTGCCGATTCCGGTTTTTTATCACCGCGAAACCGGCGAGGTGTTGCTGGACGAAGCCAGTTTGAGCCACATTCAGGCGCTGGTGGCCGAGCATGGATCGGATGTGTGGTGGGAGCGCAGTGAGGTGGACTTGCTGCCCCCCGGGCGGGCCGGCGAGGCCGACCAGTGGCACAAGGGCACCGACACCATGGATGTGTGGTTTGATTCGGGCTCCTCCTGGGCGGGGGTGTTGGGGGGCCTGGTTCCTGGCGGGACGGTCGCCAAAACGGGCCTGAATTATCCGGCTGATTTATATCTGGAGGGCTCCGATCAGCACCGGGGCTGGTTCCAGAGCAGTTTGCTCACCTCGGTGGCGGTCAACGGTGAGGCTCCGTTCAAAACGGTGCTCACCCATGGCTTCACCCTGGATGAGAAGGGGCGCAAGATGAGCAAATCCCTCGGTAATGTGGTCGATCCGGCCGTGCTTGTGGAGGGCGGTAAGAACGAAAAGCAGGAGCCTGCCTACGGGGCCGATGTGCTGCGCCTGTGGGTGAGCTCGGTGGATTATTCCGCCGATGTGCCCCTGGGGCCTGGCATTGTCAAGCAATTGGCGGATGTCTACCGCAAGGTGCGCAATACGGCCCGCTATCTGCTGGGCAATTTGCATGATTTCGATCCTGGTCGCGATGCCGTGCCGATCGCCGATCTGCCGTTGTTGGATCGCTGGATGTTGCAGCGCACCGCAGCGCTGATCGATGCGGTGAGTGCTGATTTTGAACGCTACGAGTTCTATCGTTTCTTCCAGGCCCTGCAGAACTTCTGCGTGGTGGATCTCTCCAATGTCTACCTCGACATCGCCAAGGATCGGCTTTATGTCAGTGGGGCCGCCTCCTTCCGGCGCCGCAGCTGCCAGACCGTGCTGCACCTGGTGGTGGAGCGACTCGCCGGCCTGATTGCCCCAGTGCTCTGCCACATGGCCGAAGACATCTGGCAGAACCTGCCCTATCCGGTGGCCGAGGCCTCGGTGTTTGAGCGGGGCTGGCCTGTGGTGCCGGAGGACTGGCGCAACCCAACGCTGGAGCCCCCGTTGGAGCAAATCCTGGCGCTGCGCACCCTGGTCAATCGCCAGTTGGAGACCTGCCGCAAGTCCCAGGGCGGGGCCGGCCAACCGCAGGAGAATGCCGAGGCGATCGGCTCCTCGCTCGAAGCCCAGGTGCACCTCGAATGGGCCCCAGGCGAGGCCAGCCAGGATCTGCGCCAGGCCCTCGCCCTGCTGGACAGCAGCCCCCACCCGGAGGTGGACAACCTGGCCGATTGGCTGCTGGTTTCCGGCCTGCATGTCGGCGGGGAGCCCCCCACCGAGGCCCTCGCCGAGGCCAGTGAGGCCGGCATCACCGTGCGCATCAGTCGGGCCGAAGGCCTCAAATGTGAGCGCTGCTGGCACTACGAAACCGACATCGGCCAGTTCTCGGCCCACCCCAGCCTGTGTGGACGCTGCGTCGCGGTGCTGGAGGGCTGAGTGAGCTCAGCCCAGCCACTTAGGGAATAGCAGCCCGCTGCGCTGGCGGTAGGCGTCAAAGCCGGGATAGCGGGAGAGGGATTGGTCCTTCTTGCGCATGTTGGGCAGAAACACTGCCAGGCCAAAAGCGGCGAGTACCGCATAGGGCAACCAGTGCATCGCCAGCATGGCGAAGGAGAGGTAGATGAGCACCTCGCCCAGGTAGTTGGTGTTGCGGCAACGGGCGAAAAAGCCATCCTCGATCAATCCTGGCCGCACCTGGAGCACGAAGTGCTTCTGGGCATCGCTGGCGAAATGCAGAAACACACCCAGCAGATTGAGGGCGATGGCGCCAGCCAGCAGCGGCAGGGGCGGCACCGCTCCAGAGGCAATCAGCAGATACGGGGCCAGCCAGTACAGACCCAGCAGAACGAACATCACGATGGCCTGGGGCCAGCCGATGGCCTGCTGCCACTGGCGGTCGGGGAAGATGCGTTCCTTGAGGAGCCACAGCATTCCATAGGTGCCATGGAGCGCCAGATACACCCAGGCCCCCACGGAGCCGTTGCCATAGGCCAGCATCAGCCCACCCACCACCAAGGCCGTCAATCCTTTGTGGAGGTTGATCACATGGCATATCTGCATGGGGGGGGCGGGAGAGGCGAGAGAGGTCAGGGTAGGAAGGCCTGTTGGGTCTCCGTTAATCGGTTCAGGTGGCTTTGGGAGCTCAAGACGGAGTGAAAGCCTTAGGGATCGTCAGAGTTGTGCTCTTCTGCGGCTGATGCCACAGTCTCCATGACCATAGCTTTACCGCGTTCCACGATCAGTTCCGTGATTCGGTTGAGATCTTCTTCCGAGAATCGCTTGCGGAAATGAACCATCATCGATGGATCAAATGGTGTTTTGCTTGAATACCCGGCAAAGCCAAGAAAAAACTGCATATAAGCATTTTCTCGGATCTTCTCAACGGTCTCTTCGTCGCTTAAGCCAAGTCGCTGCTTGATGAACAGCGCGCCAAACGCTAGGAGTGCAGGCTTTGCAGGAGCCCCAGTCGTGGGGCTGAATTGAGGTGCATATGCTTTTTCTATCTCGTCAGATGGCATTAGCGTGGCGAAAAGAACCCAGCGGTTCTCCGGGTCTAACGTGCCACCAAAAGGCACATGAAACTCCTCGATTGAGAGCTGCCCGTTGTGTTGTTTGCGTTTCATATGCAGCGATCAGTAGTTACAGCAATCGTCAATTGCCCTGTTCGTCGCAGGTTTATCGGATCTCGATGCCTGAAACAAGCTGCGCTACAATCGATAGGATTTCTCAGTAGTCCCTAATTGGGGATTCCTGAAAAAAACAACCAGCCAGGCAGCTTGATTTAAGCCAAGCGCCAGGTGTCAGACAACCATTCAGTTCGGCTATGCAGTGATCAGTTGTTCTCTTGTAACAAGCCGCCAAATGTGCATAAGCACCATCC
>CAMCQR010000162.1 GCA_945877115.1 Synechococcus sp. UW140
ATCCTGGGTGCCCTCGGCTGATACAGAGAGTACCGAGTTGATGTTGGAGTCCTGGCCCTAAAAATCAGACCTGCAAGCTGTGCGGCCTTGCGATAGCTAGTGCAAGGTTTCCAGGCCTGCGTAACATTTGCTACCAGGATTGGCAATCAATGCTTCCTGGACGCCCAGGGTCCTTTGCCTAACTTCTGATCAAGACCCCCGTTCGCCTCCCTTGGTCCTTTTCCGCCCCTCCTCCAGGCGCCCATGCCTGCTCTTGCTGTCAGCCATCGCGATGCTGGGCGGCGCCGGCCAGCTGCTCACCCTGGCCCAGGGGGCCCAGGCCCAAACGCGGCAAGGCAACCAACCCAAGGAAGTGAACGTCTATTCCGGACGCCACTACAACACTGACAAGCGCCTCTATGCGCGCTTCACCCAGCAGACAGGCATCAAGGTGAACCTGCTGGAGGGCAAGGACGACGAGCTGATCCAGCGCCTGCGCAGCGAAGGCAGCAACGCCAAGGCCGATGTGCTGGTGCTGGTGGATGCGGCCCGCCTCTACCGGGCCCAGCAGGCCAACCTGTTCCAGCCGATCCGCTCAAGCCAACTCAACAGTGCCGTGCCCGCCAACCTGCGGGACTCCCGCGGCCGCTGGTATGCCCTCACCCGCCGCGCCCGTCCGGTGATCGTCAATGCAGCGCTGGTGAAACCCAGCTTGATTCGCACCTATGCCGACCTGGCACGACCGGAACTGAAGGGGAAGCTGTGCCTACGGGATCGTGCCAATGTTTACAACCAGTCGCTGGTGGCAGATCAGCTGATTCAGCGTGGCCAGGCCGCTACCAAAACCTGGCTGGCGGGCCTGGTGGCCAATGTCAAGCAGCCCTACTTCTCCTCCGACACGCCGATTGCCCGCGCCGTCGGCAGGGGCGAATGCGGTGTCGCCATGGTGAACCACTACTACCTGGCCCGCCTGTTGGCTGCCGGCAGCAGCGCCGCCGACCAGGCCGCCGCCGCCAAGGTGACCGTGGTGTGGCCCAAGCCCACCCATGTGAATGTCTCCGCCGGCGGCGTCACCCGCTACGCCCGCAACCCCCAGCATGCCCAAAAGCTGCTGGAATTTCTCGTCTCCCCCAGCTCCGGAGAGGGCTATGCAGCCGCCAACAATGAATATCCGCTCAAGGGTTGGGGCAACAACCCGATCCTGAGGCGATTCGGCAACTTCAGTGCGGCATTGGTGAACATCGAGCAAATGGGTAAGCGCAATGCCGAGGCCGTTCAGCTGATGGGTCAGGCTGGCTGGCAATAGATGGCCCTGGGTTTGAGCGATAGAACTTCGCCGGCGGATCAACCCGCAATGGGCAGGACTGGGCTGCTGCTGCTGGTGCTGCTGATCGGGCTGCTAGCCCTGGCCCCCCTGGCGGCCCTGCTACGGGATGCGCTGTTCAGCGCTGAACCCGGCGCCGCGGGCCTGGGTGTCGATGCTGCGGCCCAGATTCGCGGCACGCTGCTGTTGGTGGCGGGCGAGGGCTTGCTGGGCACCGTGTTGGGCACGGCCACAGGCTGGCTAACGGCCGTCTGTCGCTTCCCAGGCCGCCGCTGGCTGCGCATGGCCCAGTTATTGCCATTGGCCTGCCCCGCTTATTTGTTGGCGGCCAGCTTGATCGATTGGGGGAGCCAGAACGGCATCCGCATCTACGGATTCTGGTGGGCGGTGCTGCTGCTCAGCCTGGCCAATTACACCTATGTGTTTTTGCTTAGCACCGAGAGTTTTTCGACCAGTGGCCGCCAGCTGCTGGAGGCCTGCCGCAGCTTGGGGGTGGGGCCCTGGCAGAGTTTTTGGCGGGTGGCTTTGCCACTGGCGGCCCCCTCGATCGGCGCCGGCGTAGCCCTGAGTGCCATGGAGGTGGTGAATGAATTGGGGGCGGTGCGATTGCTGGGGGTACCGAGCCTGTCGGCGGGAATTTTGAATCGCTGGCAAATCGATGGCGACCCCCGGGGGGCGGCCCTGTTGGCGCTCACCGCCCTTGCCATCGTGGTGGTGCTGCTGGCGGCCGAACGGGCCCTGCGGCACCGCAGCCGCCGCTGGAATCTGGGCAGCGGCAGCGCCAATTGCCATGTCTGGCCGCTGTCGGGCTGGCGCGCCGCCGCCGCCATTGGCGTCACCCTGCTGCCACCGCTGGCCTGCCTGTTGATTCCGGGCCTGTGGATGTTGCAAGGCTGGCAGGCGATGGCGGCGGAACCGCTAGGTGAATTGCTGGCCCTGGCGGGCCGCAGCTTTGGCCTGGCCCTGTTGGTTACAACAATCACGGCCCTCTGCGCCCTGCTGCTGGCGATCAGCCGCCGCTGGAGTGATGGTCCCCTAGTGCCGCAGTTCAGCTTGATGGCCGGCCTGGGCTATGGCATTCCGGGCAGTGTGCTGGCCTTGGGCTTGCTGCTGGTGGGGGGGCCGCTGCGGCTGAATCCAGTGCTGTTGCTGCTGTGGGGCTATGGGGTGCGGTTCATGGCCGTCTCCAAGCAGGGTCTCGATGCCGCCCTAGAACGAATCCCGGTGAGCATCGACGAGTCGGCGACCAGCCTGGGCTGCAACTGGTGGCAGACCCTGGGGCGCATCCATCTGCCGCTGCTGCGGGGACCGCTATTGGTGGGTTTGTTGTTGGTGTTTGTTGATGTGGTGAAGGAATTGCCGCTCACCCTGTCGCTGCGGCCCTTTGATTTCGACACCCTGGCGGTGCGGGTGTTTCAGTACGCCAGCGATGAGCGGGTGGGCTATGCCATGGCGCCAGCCCTTGTGATCATCGGCTTTGGTTTGGTGGCGGCGATCGCCCTAATTCCCTCATTGGAGGAACACAGTTGAACATCAATGGCGAAAGCAACGCCCCCCACCTGCAGCTGCGGGACGTCTGGCACCGCTACGACGCTGCCAATCGCAATGCCAATGCCAATCGCGGCAGCGGTGGTTGGACCCTGCGCCAAATCGATCTGACGCTGCAGCGGGGCGAGTTGGTGGGATTGCTGGGCCCCTCGGGTTGCGGCAAGACCACCCTGCTGCGGCTGGTGGCGGGCTTCGAGCGGCCGGCGCGGGGGTCGGTATGGATGGGGGGCCGCCAGGTGGCCGGTCCCCAGCAGTGGTTGCCGCCGGAACGGCGGGGGGTGGGCATGGTGTTTCAGGACTACGCCCTGTTCCCCCACCTCGATGCCTGGCAAAACGCCTGCTTTGGCTTGCGGCGCGGCCAAGACTTAAGACGGGTGCGCTGGCTGCTGGAACTACTGGGGCTGGAGGGCCTGGAGCGCCGTTATCCGCACCAACTATCGGGCGGCCAGCGACAGCGCTTGGCCCTGGCCCGGGCCCTGGCCCCCCAGCCCGAGGTGGTGCTGCTGGATGAACCCTTCTCCAACCTGGATGTGGAGGTGCGACTGCGGCTGCGCAGTGAGCTGCCCCGGGTGCTGAGCAGCGTTGGCGCCAGTGGCCTAATCGTCACCCACGACCCGGAGGAGGCGCTAGCCATCTGCGACCGGGTGGCTGTGCTGAGCGACGGCGTATTGCATCAAATCGCGCCGCCAAGGCAGCTGGTGCAACAGCCAGCCACCGCCTTCGTGGGACGTTTCTTGCTGCAGGCGAATCTGTTGAGCGCCAGCCTGGAGGCCGGTCAATTAGTCACACCGCTTGGCATCATCCCCGCCGGCCAATGGCGCTGGGCAGGAGAAGGAAAGCACGGGGTTGGGGAGCCACTGGAAGTGATGTTGGGCCAGGAGGATCTACAGCTGCAAAGCGATCCCCAGGGCGAATGGCAGCTGATCGGCCGCGAGTTTCTCGGCTCCGCCTGGCTGGCCCTACTGGAATGCCGGGGCCAGCGGCTGCGGCTGAA
>CAMCQR010000163.1 GCA_945877115.1 Synechococcus sp. UW140
CGGCTGCTGCTGCACCAGCTCGATTACCCAGGCGCCGTGACCGCCAAGCCCATCGCCCGCCAGGCCTGGGAGGTCTCCTTGAAGCAGGTGGATCTGATCTCCAGCCGCGATAACGGCCCGGGGATCGATACCGGCGACATCCTGTGTGAGGGATTTCTGTGTCGGGCGGCCTTGCTGCCGGCAAGGACAACGGAGCCCTGGGACTGGTTGGCGAAGGAGCTGCCCTGGCAACAGCCGGGCCTAAGGGCTGTGCTGGACCAACCCGCAACCGACCGGCGCTCAACGATCGAGGTGCCGACAGGCGGCCTTTGCTGGTTTGGCGATCTAGGCGGCCTGACGACGCCGGGCTCGTTGCCCAATCAACCGCGGGCGGTGCTGGCGGGGGTGTCGCTGCTGCTGGTAGGTGCGGCCTATGGCCCGGGCGGGATTGGGACGTTGCTGCAGGCCGAGCTTGGGGAAGCGATCACGGTGGCGATCAAGCCCAACCGGGTGCAGGTGATCGGCCCCGGCGACACGTTGGCGGTGCTGGCTGCTCGCTATGGGACAACGGTTGAGGCTCTGCGGCAGGTGAACCCGGAGCTGCAGGACCTAAAGGCCGTTACGGCGGCCAAAGGGGATTCGCTGTACCGGCTGGCTGGAAGGTATGGCACCAGCACCGGAGCCCTGCGCCAGGACAATCCGTCCTTGATGGAGTCGGTTTTCTACTTGGTGGCTGATGGTGACACCCTGGCAAACCTGGCGAGCCGCCACCAGGAAACGGTGAGTGCCCTGCGTCTGTTCAATCCCCAGCTGGCGCGTTATCCGGCGTCGGCGCCGTTGCCAGCGGGGGTGACGATTCAGTTGCCGATGATCGGGGTGGCGGATGCGTTGGCGGTGGGACTGCCCCTTCTGGTGCCCCAGGTTGAACCGGGCGATCTGCTGTCGGTGGGGGGCTGGGTGCTGTTGCCGCCCCAGCGGGGTGTGGGTGGTTTTGTGGAGTTTTGAGGCAGCTGCCCCCATTTGCTCGTCCCTGGCAATAGCCCCCGTAGGTCCAGCCCGGATGGGGGACCTGCAACACCACAGCCGTGATGGGTGGACCGATGAGCCGCTTTTTCAACTTCAGTGCCCTTGGCGCAGCTGACCCTGCTGGCCAGGGCGACCAAGGCCACTTGGCCAATGCCCAAGCCAGGCAACCCCTGCAGAGCTACAGCCAGCAGCAGCAATGGCCGAACCAGGACCCTGACTCCGCAGCTGATCCCCTCGATGGGACCGACCCAGCGGCTGACCAGGACGATGACCTGGAGGCCGACGACGACCTGCCGGTAGATCTGCCGGAAGCCAAGGGCTCCGAGGTGCCAGAAGCCCTCAAGGCGGAACGGCGCAAGACCAACCAGCTGGAGCACGACATCCGGGTACTGAAACGCCAGCTGCAGGAGTTCTCCAAGATCAACCCCGATGAATACGAACGGCTCCAGGACGCTGAACGCCAAAAGGTGGAGCTGGAGCGGGAACTAGCTAGCCGCGAACGCCAGCTGGAGGCCGCCGCCCAGCGCAAGGTGCGGGCCGCCGCCAAGGAACGGGACGAAGCCCAGGCCGAAGTGCTGAACCTGCGCAAGGAGCGCCTGCTGGAGCGGCTGTTCCTCGATGCCGACGGCCGCGCCGGCGGCGATAACCGGGGATCCTTCTTTGAGATCTTCCAAAAGCAGGTGGGCTCCGAGTTTCGCCTCACCACCGGCAGCAATGGCCGCGATGTGCTCGAACCAATCGACTCCAAGGGCAATGTGCTCCTGGGCGACCACGGCAACCTCGATGCCGCCAGCCATGTCGAAACACTGCGCACCCACCCGGTGCTGGGGTTCCTCTTCAATCAGCGGGGCGGCCTAGGCCCAACGGCGGTAATCGCCGAATTCGACGGCAATGGCCAGGCCACCAACCTACAGGCAATGAGTGCCAGTGAGCTGTACCTGGCCAGCTACGCCCGCAAGCCCGCTGGCCCCAGGGGCTAGAGGGGGGGGCATAGCCCCCCTTGCGATTTGGAGGGCAGCCAGGATTAGCCGGCTGCCCAGGGAGGAACCCTCACAGAAACCAGCGGCTCAGGCGGCCTTGGCAAGCAGCGCCCCAGCCGGCCTGGCCCTGGCTGGGTTGATCAGCTCCGCGAGGACCAGGGCCGGCAGGGCCCGACGACCGCCGCCAATGGCTTCTGCCAGATGGGGCGACCGGCGCCGAATGGGCGCCATAGCCATGGGCCTGGCTTCAGGCTGAAACTGCAAACCCCCCGAGGGGAATTGGCGATCGAGCTGACCTAGCGCCTGCTCCAGCTGGGCTTCAACAACTTTAGGCAGCCCCAGAGGCGGCCGGCCCCGATCCCAGCTAGTGGAAGAGAGATCCCAGAGCGCCCGCTGCTGGCGAAGCAGACCGCGCTGGCCAACCTTGCTGATCTCGACCTCGAGCCAGCGCCTGGAACCAGAAGGAATCAGGGCCACACGCCAACGAATCCCTTTGGGGGTGGAGCGAACAAGGAGCGGACTTGCCATGGGGAAGACAGGCAAAGGACCACCCAGCTCGGCGCGGCGAGGACAAGGGGCGCGTAGCGCCTCGCGTCAGCCCTTGGCCCGCCGCGCAAGCTGAGGAGGGCCGCCGCCGGTATCGGTGGGGTGAGCGAGAGGCTGAGCCCAAGGGTCTGCTAGTTCTCGAGTCCATGGGAAAGGGGCCCCATCGGGGCCCCCCTGGGCCTAGATCACCGAGATGGTGGTATTCGCCCGGCCCTGCAGCTTGCGAGCCAGCTCATGGGCCTTGGCCATGGGCATGAAACGGACCTTCTTGACCGGCTTACCGCGACGGCCCAGGGGGACATCGAGGCGCTCATGACCAAAGGCCTTGATGCCATCGGGATAGACGTGCATCACCAGGGCGCGGATTTCGCAGCTGGGGGCCTTGCTGATCGCCATGGAACAAACGGCGTGGGACACCGCTCTTGCGCCTCACCCCGCAGGCTGTTGCAAGGACCGCGCAGCGGCCCGGCCTGATCCTTGCAACGGCCGAGGAGTGGGGCATCTTTTGCGGGGCCCTGCCGGTTCTGGGGCGATGGGAATTGGTCCGGCTGTGGGAGGGCTGGGATGACCTCACTAGCCAATCCCGTGGCTTCACGGGAAATGGTGAGTTGAGATAATTCCGCAATCTCGCTTCTATGTTCGGCGACGCAGGAAGCTCCTTAGTTTCTGGCTTAATCGGTTATGTAGCGGGGTGATGTCGATCATCTCCTCCCTGGTAGGTGTATTGATAGTCAGTGCAGTCTTTTCAACCTCTTTACGGAGCTGGCGCAACACAGGGATCATCAGCAAAGCGGTCACAAGACTCATGATCAGCAGCATGGGGAGGATGCTTGCCGTCATGGCGACAAATACCACCGCCGCAATGCCCTGACCGGCGGCCACCAGCCATTTCGGCCTTGTCTTGCCAGGTAGCTGTTTCATGCTTGAATTGTAAACGCAAGCCCCAGATCTGGCCTAAAGTCTGTTCGCCACAAAGCCACTCGCTAGATTGTCGCCATGCATAAACTTTTAATAACTGCTTTTTCCTTGGCCCTATTTCCTGCTCCAGTCATGGCGCAGGTTGATCCAAAGATCCACAAGCTATGCATTGAAGCTAAGGATTATGAAGGCTGTGTTCGAGCTATGAAGGGCACAACAGAATCTGTTTCAAGACAAATAACTTCTCAAGGTGCGGACATTGCTGAAGGCAATCAATGTACGG
>CAMCQR010000164.1 GCA_945877115.1 Synechococcus sp. UW140
GCCCTGCTAGCCCGGTTGGGGCTGGACGCCCAGGCCTGCCAGCGGCTGCGGTTCGTGGTGCTGCTGGAGGGGGAAGCCCCCGCCGGTGCGGGTGCGGGCGACCTGCCTTGCCTCAGCTGGGAGGCCTTTCTGGCCCAGGGTGCCGCCGCAACGGTGCCCCCGGCGCCCAGCGGCGGCCCAGAACGCTTGGCCACCCTGCTTTACACCTCGGGCACCACCGGCGAACCGAAAGGGGTGCCCCTCAGCCATGGCAACTTGCTGCATCAGGTACGCAGCCTGGGGGCCTTGGTCGACCCCCAGCCGGGCGACGAGGTCTTGAGTGTGCTGCCGATCTGGCATGCCTACGAGCGCAGTGTTGAATATTTTCTGCTCTCCTGCGGCTGCCGCCAGACCTACACGACCCTGCGCCATTTCAAGAATGACCTGCAGCGGGTTCGTCCCCATTACATGGTCAGCGTCCCCCGCCTCTGGGAGGCCATCCTGTCGGGCTTCGAGGATGCCGTGGCGGCCATGCCCCCCGGCCGCCAGCGCCTGTTGCGGGCGGCCCTTGCCAACAGCAGGGCGTTCCACACGGCCCGCCGCACCGCCCGGGATCTGACCCTTGCCCCCGAATCGTCTGGGACGCGCCTGCAGGCCCAGGTCGAAAGCCTGGCCCGCTGGCCGGCCGAAGCCCTGGCGGCGGCCCAGCTATGGCCCAGGCTGCGCCAGCAGCTGGTGGGGGGGCGGCTGCGCACCGCCATCAGCGGTGGCGGTGCCCTGGCTCCTTATGTGGATGGCTTTTTTGAGGCGGTGGGCATCGAATTGCTGGTGGGCTATGGCCTCACCGAGACCAGCCCGGTGCTCACCTGCCGCCGCCAGTGGGCCAATCGCCGCGGCAGTGCGGGCCAACCCCTGGCGGATACGTCCCTGCGGATCGTGGATCCCGAAAGCCGCCGGCCCCTGTCCATCGGCGAGCGGGGATTGGTGCTGGCCCGGGGCCCCCAGGTGATGGCGGGCTACTGGCGCAAACCGGAGGCCACCGCCAAGGTGCTCGACGCCGAGGGCTGGTTTGACACCGGCGATCTGGGTCTGTTGTTGGCCGATGGCACCCTGGTGCTCACCGGCCGGGCCAAGGACACGATTGTGTTGAGCAGTGGCGAGAACATCGAACCCGGCCCCCTGGAGGATGCCTTGGCCGCGTTGCCCATGGTCGAGCAGGTGATGGTGGTCGGCCAGGACCGCCGCCAGCTGGGCCTGCTGTTGGTGCCCAAGGCCGAGGCCCTCGCCGCCTGGGCATCGGCCCAGGGTTTCCCCGTCCCCGAGGGGGGCCAGGCTGGGGAGGCTGGTCCACTGCCGGCCGATCCGGCCCTGCTCAAGGCCCTGGGCCGCGATTTCAACCGGGTGCTGGCCGCACGGCCGGGGTCCCGTCCCGATGAACGGCTTGCGGGGGTGGCCCTTGTGGCGCCGTTCACGATCGAGAACGGTCTGCTGACCCAGACCCTCAAACAGCGGCGTGATCGCATCGCCCAGCGGGACGCGGGGGTGATTGAGGCTTTTTACAGCTGAGGCGCCGATCGCAGACGCCCAGCGGCAAAGCGATGGCAGCAGCACTGGGGACCAGGGGTTCGGTCCTCCCGGTTGACCGGAGCCCCATGGGCTGAGAGCCTTGGCATTGACTTTTCAAAACCATGGCCGACGGCACCACCTTCTCGATCAAGCGCCAGATCACCGTCCGGGCTGTGGTAACCCCCCGCTGGAAGGAGGATGCCGAGCGGGAACTCAGCAACGCCATCAGCAGCTTTGACCAGCAATTGGCCCAGCTGGAACAGGAGGGTCAGCGGCTGGTGGACGAAATCCGTCGCCAGAGCATCAATCCCCTTGATCCCCGCGTGCAGGAACAGGTGGGTTCGCTGCAGCAGCAGGTGGCCGCCAAGCGGGCCGAGATCGAAGAACAGAAACGCCAGGTGCTTGAGCAGCAACGCCAGGTGCGGGAGCTGGAGATGGAACAAATCGTCGACCAGGGCCAGCTGGAGAGCTTTTGCCAGGTCGGGATGGGCGACAACCTGGTGGAGAAACTCCAGGCGGCTGTAGTCGTTCGCGATGGTGTGATCGAAGCGATGGAGGGGGCTGGTTAGGATCCGCCTCATTCTGAGCGGCAGCCTGCCAGTGGCCACCCACGACATCTTCATGCCCGCCCTCAGCTCCACGATGACGGAGGGCAAGATTGTCGAGTGGCTGAAAAAACCCGGTGATCGGGTGATTCGGGGCGAATCCGTCCTTGTGGTGGAGTCCGATAAGGCCGATATGGACGTGGAGGCGTTCCAGGAGGGATTCCTGGCCGCCGTGCTGGTGGAGGCCGGTGGCACGGCCCCGGTGGGCGAAACGATTGGTCTGATCGTTGGCAGCGAAGCCGAGATTGAGGCGGCCCGGGCCCAGGCGCCTGCCCCCGGGGCTGCTGCCGTGGCCGCTGCCACGGCCCCGGCCGCTGTTGCAGTCACGGCTCCGCTGGCCGTACCGCCGCCGCCGCCCCCGTTGGCTCCTATCCCAGCAGCTGCCCCCGTGGCGCCTCCGGTCGCCGCCCCCGTTGCGGCCAACGCTCCCGTTGCGGCGGACGGTCGTCTGGTGGCCACTCCCCGGGCCCGCAAGCTGGCCAGCCAACTGGGGGTAGCCCTTGAGGGCCTGCGGGGCAGTGGCCCCCACGGCCGCATCCAGGCCGAGGATGTGGAGCAGGCCGCCGGCCAGCCGGTGCGGGTGCCCCGGGTGGCTGAAGGCACCGCCCCAGCTACTGCCCCCGCCACCACTGCCGCAACCCAGGCCGCGGCGCCTCCGGCGGCGTCAGCGCCGGCGGGCCAGGCCTTTGGCCGCCCCGGCGAGACCGTGGCCTTCAACACCTTGCAACAGGCGGTCAACCGCACCATGGTGGCCAGCCTGGCGGTGCCCAGCTTCCGGGTGGGTTACACCATCACCACCGACAAGCTGGATGCCTTCTACCAACAGGTGAAGCCCAAGGGGGTCACGATGACGGCGCTGCTGGCCAAGGCCGTGGCGGTCACCCTGGCCCGCCATCCCCAGGTCAATGCGGCAGCCACCGAGGCCGGCATGGCCTATCCCACTGCGGTCAACGTGGCCGTGGCCGTGGCCATGGAGGACGGCGGCTTGATTACCCCAGTGCTGGCCAGCGCCGACCGGACCGATCTCTATAGCCTTTCGCGCCAATGGGCCGATCTGGTGAACCGTTCCCGCTCCAAACAGCTCAAGCCGGAGGAATACAGCACGGGCACGTTCACGCTGTCCAATCTGGGCATGTTCGGGGTCGACCGCTTTGACGCGATCCTTCCCCCCGGCACCGGCGCCATTCTGGCCGTGGCGGCCTCTCGGCCGGTGGTGGTGGCGCTCAAGGACGGCTCCATTGCCGTTCGTCGGCAGATGCAGGTCAACCTCACCTGTGATCACCGGGTCATCTACGGAGCCGATGCGGCCGCCTTCCTCAAGGATCTCGCCTCCCTGATCGAAAATCGACCCGAAACGCTTGCCCTCTGAGCGGAACCAGGTCCCTGATCCTGGGACCGAAGGGCCCCTCACGGATCAGTCGGCCCATGCCGATGACTGGCTCTCCAGCTATGACTACCAGCTGCCTGAGGCGTCCATCGCCCAGGTGCCTGCTGAGCCGCGGCACCAGGCCCGGATGCTTGTGGTGGGACCGGACCCCACCAG
>CAMCQR010000165.1 GCA_945877115.1 Synechococcus sp. UW140
CCACCACAACCACTGCCAGATGCATCACCTGGGGGTTGAGCTGCAGAAAGCGAAAGCTCTGAGCGCCCAGGCGATGTTTAAACCCCGGCTTGGCATGCATCTGCACCTCCAGCAACACCACCGGTTGCTCGGGTGTGCCGGCCTCGCCATTTATGGGCCAAAAGGCCCCATCGAGGCGATGGTTTACGGCTTTTAGTTCAGGTGCCTCAAAGCGATAGAGCGCGTCACCAGGTGCATCGGGACCGAGCGATGGAACTTCAGCACCCGATGCCGGCAACAACAAGGCGATCAGATCCGGGGCGCTTTGAAAGAGCCCATAGAACCAATGATCAGTTTTCAAGGCTCACCTTCCAACACACCAAGCCCCAACTAAAGCCACTTTACAGTACGCTTGTACTGACAGGATTGAGCAACTCTGCAAGCAGGAGTTACGCGGTAAGGGGTGACAACTTTACTGACAGCTAGCGCGCCCCTCATGCATTGATCCGGCATTGCAAGCCCCTGGTGATGCAATTCCAGGGCAGGCATTTCCCCCTCGATCTGCTGGGCGCCGGCCCGATCATTCGTGAAGCTCTTGATCACGGAATGGTTATGCATGGCTATGGTTCTGCATGGCTATGGTTCTGCATGGCTAAAGCCTGGAGTGCAGTGCCTTAGCAGTTTTGCGGAGGATTGACAGGCTCCTGACCCGGTGAACTTGTGCCGGCCGCGGTCTTCATGAAAGCCGTGATCCTGGCAGAAGAGACCCACATAACCATTCCGCACAGCAGAACTATGCTGGGTTGATGATCCGCTCCTTCCAATGTCCCGATACCAAGCGGCTGGCTCAGGGATGGGCGGTACCACGGTTCCAGGCGTTCGAGCGAGTGGCCCGCCGCAAGCTTAGGCAACTGGAGATTGCTGACTGCCTCGACGACCTGCGGATCCCTCCAGGGAACCGGCTGGAAGCCTTGCGAGGTGATCGGGCAGGCCAACACAGCATCCGCATCAACGGCCAGTACCGCCTGTGCTTTCTCTGGTCAGACGCTGGCCCTGAAGCCGTTGAAATCGTTGATTACCACTGATGAACCCTATGGACCGCCTCACACCCATCACCCCTGGCGAATTGCTTGAGGAGGAGTTTTTGCAGCCTCTGGGCGTTAGCCAGTACCGGCTAGCTAAGGCAATCGATGTGCCTGCATCGCGGATCAGTGAAGTTGTGGCGGGCCGTCGCGCAATCAGCGCCGATACGGATCTGCGCCTCTGCCGTTTTCTGGGATTGAGCCCTGGCTATTGGCTGCGCGCCCAGGCCGCCCATGACACCGAGGTGGCCAGCGCTGAGCTGGCTGAAGAGATTGAGCGGATCGAGCCCCTGGTGATTGCACAGGCGTAGTGGCCTGCCCTTTATCCCCACCAAGGGGTGCCGCCATTACCCGATGGTAAACACCACCAACTGACGGAGCTGCTGTAGTTCGGCTGGGCTGCTCAGTGCCAGGACGCGTTGAATGGCTTGATCGGCTTGGGTTATGCCGGCAGCTGCTCACGCCAGCCACATGGGTAGATCACAAGGAATAGACGCCGATTCAGTGAGGAACCATGCAACCCAAAGGCGCCCCCTACACCACCTGTAGCGTCTGACAGCCCCAAAACAGGCCACAGCCTGGCGACGGTCAGAATGTTGACATGGTCATGCCCCCCCTGTTCCGTTGGTCACCCGCGAGGCCTTGCAAGCCTTCACGCAGCAGTTGGTGGAGCGGTTTGCCCCGGAGCAAATCATTCTGTTTGGATCCCAGGCCCCAGGTGATGCCATTCCGAGGCAGGCATCTGGCCCTCGATCTGCTGGTGCGCCGGCCCGATGAGATGGCCGATCGTTACTTGGGCGGCGACCCGATCATTCGTGAAGCCCTTGATCACGGAAGGGTTCTGCATGGCTAAAGCCTGGAGTGCAGTTTTCACGCTCAGCAATGCGTTGAAAAGTTACTGAAAGCACGATTGATTCAGCTTGATCAACTGATCCCAGTGTTGATTCCGACTGGAAGTGGGACGAGGAGGATCTCAGCGACCTCTCAAGTGGTGCAGTGATGGCTCGGTATCCGGGCTTTGAAACTACGGCAGACGATGCAGCTGAATTGATTGATCTTGCTGGGCGCATGCGGGCTGCGTTGTTGGCCTTGCTGTCTCTGGGTGGGTGAGCGATTTGCAGATCCGAGCAGTTTTGCGCTGGATCGACAGGCTCGTGGTCCTGTGAGCTTGTATCGGGCATGGCGCATGTGTGGTTCGCAGCCATGTCACCCGAAAGCACCCCCACAGCACCTGTAGCGTCTGATAGCCCCCAAAACAGGGCAATCTCTTAAGGCCTCTCGCGACCACCATCCCTGCCCCGCCACCGCGCGCCCCGACGGCCCCCACAAACTCAGTTCTTACAATCGCCCCACCTCGCCGCTAGCGCCCCGCATGAAAGCCGTGATCCTGGCCGGCGGCCTTGGGACGCGCCTGGTTGAGGAAACCCATCTGTGGCCCAAGCCCATGGTGGAAGTGGGCGGCAAGCCGATGCTGTGGCACATCCTCAAGACCTACAGCAACTACGGCATCATGGATGAAAGCTGAATCTGGGAGCGGCTTTTATTCAATGTCCTGGCCTGTACGGGTCAGGACTCGCTGTCATGTGGCCAAGGCGAGTAGGGGCTTACCGTGCGGGTAGGCCCCTACCGCATTCACGAGTTCACCAACAGCAGCGTGTGCGAGATCCGCATTCGCCTGGCCACCCAGATTGGTGCTGGCCTTACCGGTGTTCCCTACTTGCTCGATGAGCCGAGCATTGGCCTGCATCAGCGGGTCAACGACCGCCTGCTCAACACGCTGATCGTGGTGGAGCACGAAAAAGACACGATCCGCGTCGCCGATCACATCGTGGACATTGGCCCCGGCGCTGGCGTGCACAGCCGCCACATCGTGGCGGAGGGCGACTTCAACGCCCTGATGAGCGCCGAAGACTCGCTCACCGGTGCCTATCTGAGCGGCCGCAGCTCGATTCCTACTCCCGCCGAACGGCGCGATGCCGGCTCCCGCAAGCTCACCCTGGTGGGTTGCGAACGCAACAACCTCTCCGGTTTCCCCCTCTGCCAAGAAAGTTGACGCCTTTTTATTTAAATCACTTGGGGGCTTAATGGAGCAATTTAATGACTGCTTACAGCATGGCTGGTCAAGCTGATGTACGTAAAAGGATGAGCCCTCCCAATAGGCAGGATGTGCCTCAAATTTCTAAGAAATTAGTTATTCATCAATCCACGCTTTATAAATGGCGCAGTAACTGGCGCTTGCTGGGGGAGGTGGTGCCAGCATCAGAGAAAGATCCGGATAGCTGGAGTGCTGCAGATAAATTCACGGTGGTGCTTGAAACAGCTGGATTTAATGCCACGGAGCTGAGTAGCTACTGCAGGGAACGGGGCTTATTTGCAGAACAGGTAGACCATTGGGGCCAAACAGCGCAGGATGCAAATGCAAACGCAGTGCTAACCATGGCGGAGCAGCGGGATTTAGAGAAACGCCACCAGCAGGATCAAAAGGAAATCTAGCCGCAGGCTTCTCCTAAGGAATAGGCACTAAAACAGGATCTACGCCGTAAGGAAAAAGCCCTTGCAGAGGCAGCAGCATTGTTGATTGCTGCAAAAAAGATTCAGGCCTTCTGGGGAGAGGACGGGGACGACTAACG
>CAMCQR010000166.1 GCA_945877115.1 Synechococcus sp. UW140
CCGCATTGCAGGAGAGGCCCTCCTGCATGCAGAGGGCAACGGCCTCCAGTTTCTGCTGCTCCGTGAACTGGCGTCTGGTCTTGGTGGGAGTGGTCATTGATGGACAGTCTGATGGTCATGGCGTGACCCTTAGGGACCTGTCCACGGAAAAGGGGGAGGCCCAGATCACCTTCGGAGGCGCACCACGCAACAAGCTCAGCGCACGAAAATCATCGTCTTTGGTGACGATGGTGTAGCCGTTGTCGGCTGCATACAACCAGATTTTCTGATCGTTTTGGCCTTTCAGCTGCACATCGATCGCGCACATGCACACTGCCTGGAAACTGCCCTGAAAGTTCAGGGGCGAGCCGGGGGCTCAGGTTTTCATCCAGAAGCAAACGGCCTGCCATTTCGCTGCTCAGGCCACCGTGAGTTCGCTGAGGCGTTTCTCGCGATCAGCGGCATAGCGCAGCACCGCCTGGATGTGTTCGGGTCTAAGATCGGGGAAATCACTGAGGATCTCCCCCTGGCTCATGCCACTGGCCAGATACTCGAGCACATCCGATACGGTGATTCGCGTTCCGGCGACACAGGGTTTGCCGCTGCGTACGCCTGGCGTGCAGGTGATCAGGGAAGGTGGGGAGCTCATGGGGGTCGAAGGGAACAAGGGTTGACTGAAGGCTATGCAGGTCGCGTGGTGCGACTCGATCAACTGCTGTCTCGGTGCAGCACCGCCACCAGCTTCAGGTAAGGGGCGGGGTCGATCGTCATCACCTCGCTCACGAAGCGTTCGTGATCCAGGAAGCGCCCATCGATGGCCTTCTGCTTCTCCTGGCGGTGCTTGTCCTTGATTTGCTGCGGGCGCTGATTGGCCGCAAGGCTCAGCTCCAGCTGCTCCACCTGGCGGCCCCGCAGGAGCCGCAGCCGCTCCCGCTGCGCCTCCAGCTCCGGCTGCATGCGGGCGGTCCACTGCTCGCCGCAGGTGCGCAGGTAGGTGTTGGCCTGCTCCACCGCAAAACGCAGCTGGTTGCTCAGGTGAGCGGGGGGCTTCTCGCCGCTGATGTTGGCGAGATCGCGGCGGCCCAGCTGCAGGCGTGTGGCCACCGCCTCAAAGGGCTCCACAGCCACCACCTTCAATCCCGTGCCGGCAAAGCGCACCGCCACCCATTCCTGCACCACAGGCAACCCTTTTTGATTGGGGATCGTGCCCTGAAACACCATCACCACCGCGCCCGGATCGAGGCCATCAGTGAGCTGGAGCACCGGCGCGTGATGGCGCGGGAAGGTGATCTGGCCCCGATCCGCCAGCCAATCCACCACCGGGTGCAGATCCCAGAGGTATTCCAGCTCTGGCCGGCTGTTGTCCTGCCGCCGGCTCTGCTCCAGGGCCCGTTGCAGGGCCGCCGGCTCCGTGGAGAGCGCCAGGCGTTGGCCGCGGGGCGGCTGCAGCTCGCGGGGATAGCGGTCGTAGCGGCGCTGCAGATCAGAAGGCGGCGTGATCTCCAGCCGTTGCTGCTCGGGGAAGACGCGCAGATCAAGCTTTTCGCCCCGGCGCTCCATTTGCTGCGCCACCGCGTCCAGGGCCGTATCCACGTAGCCCCAAAGGCTGGGGAACAGGCTGAAGGACTGGCGGGTTTGGGCCACCACGGGGTTGGGATTCCCTGCTGGTGCGGGCCCATCGCCATTGCCATTGCCGCCGCCATTGCCGCCGCTTTCGGCGGAATCGGCGCTGATGCCGAACAGCTCCTCGAACAACTGATCGCCGCTGCTCGCCTGGCGCTGCGGCTTGGCGTTGGCCTCCAGTCGATCGTCCAGATCCTTCAAGGTTCCGGCCTCATACGCCCTGCTGATCAGCTCCTCTTCCGCCGCCGCGTCGTAGACGCCAAGGAACACGGCCGGATCGCCGATGTTCAGCTGGGCCTGCTTGTCTTTCTCCCGCAGCAGCCGCACCACCTTCTCGGCATCGCCCATGCCCTCACTGCGGGAGGCATTGAGCAGATAGCGGATCAGGGGCTGCCGGGGCTGGCCATAGCGATCGATGCGGCCATTGCGCTGCTGCAGCGTCATCAACGACCAGGGGATATCGACATGCACCAGCCGATGGCTCAGGTAATGCAGGTTCAGGCCCTCTGATGCCACCTCGGTGGCCACCAGGATCCGCACCGCCTCCTTCTCCTGGGCGAACTGCTCCACCACCCGCGTCTGCTCCACATCGGGCATGGCGCCATCCAGACCCACCACCGCTGCTTTGGGCAAGCCCAGGTCGGCGGCGAGATGCTCCACCAGAAAGCGCTGGGTTTCACGCCGGCCGGTGAACAGCACGATCCGGTCGGTGGGGTCCTTGCCGCTCCAGCTCCAGTCGTCGCGGATCAGTTGGAGCAGCCGCTGGTATTTGGAGAAATCCGCCGGGGTGATCGCAGCCAGCAGCGGCTCCAGGCTCTGGAGGGCAGCGCGGTCGGCGCTGACTGGGGAGTCCGATGACGAGGCACTCGCCTCCAGGCGTTTCAGGCGGTTGCGCACCGTTTCCAGAGCCGCCATCGGGCTCGACAGCAGGCTCTTGGCCAGCGTGGTCTTGAACAACTGGCCCGCCTTCGCCTTGCCGTCGCTATCGGGCAGCTTGAGGTCCTTGAGCTCGGCAAACATCCGCTCCTCCCGCTCACTCGCCGCACACTCCACATCGGCGCTGTCGCGCTCCTTGACGCTGTTGCGCAGATCCGCGATCACGTCCTTGCGGAAGCGCCGTACATACAGGTCCTTGATGTCGTCCTTGGTGTACTGACTTGGATTGGCGATCGCCGTGGGGTCGAGCATCGTCATCAGGCTGGCGAAGCTCTCCGGCTTGCCGTCGTGCGGGGTGGCGGACAGCAGGATCAATGTTTCCGAGCGGGTCGCCAGGCGCTCGGCAAGACGGGAGCGCTGGCTCCGCATGGTGCCGCTGGCACGCTCCGCCACGTTCTGGCATTCATCGATCACGATGATATCCCAGCTGGCGTTATCGAGATAAACGCGATACTCGCGGTCGTTCTTGAGCGTATCGACGGAGACGATCGTCTTGTCGAAATAGTGAAACGGGTTCTGGTTGCCTGGGATCTGCTCCCGGATCCGCTGAATCCCCACCGAATCAAGCCGCACCAGCGGGATCGAGAAGCGCGTCCAAAACTCCTTCTGGAATTGCACCAGCATGCTCTTGCTTGTCACCACCAATAGGCGTCGGCCCCTGCCCCGGCGGATCAACTCGCTGCAGAGGATCCCGCATTCCAGCGTCTTGCCCAGGCCCACCGCATCGGCGATCAGCAGCCGCTGGCGGGGCATCGCCAGGGCCTTGGCTGCTGGCAGCATCTGGTAGGGCAGGGCATCCATCGCTGCCCGGTGGCCCACCACCAAGGCGGCATCGGTGGGCACGCTGCGCCGCAGGTGGGCCTCGATGAACAGAAGACTGTCGCGGTAGCGAGGCGAGGGGTCGCACACCAGCTCCGTGTCTTCCGGCTGCAGCACCTTGAAGCTTCCGGCCGCCCTCTCCACCTCCACCAGGAAGCGGGCCTCCTTCTCCCGCAGGAAGGGCGACACCCCCACCACATCCACCACCTGCTGGCCATCGGAGCTGCGGCCAAGGCCGCGCACCAGCCACTCGGCGCTGCGGCACTCGA
>CAMCQR010000167.1 GCA_945877115.1 Synechococcus sp. UW140
CAGCAGCTGCCTGCGCCGCTGACGCTGGAGCCGGCTTTCACCAGAGCTGGACACCGACGCCAAAGGAACAAAATGACTGAGGCAACACTAGATCACTAGTAACACGAATTGAGATTCAACGCGCCCGCCTACGTAGTTGACACCGGGCAGGAATGGTTTTGCCTTCCTGCATCGGATCAGCTGGGATCCATACAATGAGGCCGAAGATCTGATTGCACAAGCCAAGAAGTATAAGCAAGAATACGGGTGTTACCCCGAGCGAATCTGCGCTGATCGCATCTACCTCAACACCAAGAATCGAAACTTCTGCACCAGAAACAAAATACGACTCTCTGGTAAGCGGTTGGGTAGACCACCAAAGGATCCAGAAATCAGCGCTGCTCACAAGCAGCAGGTGAGCGCAGACCAAAGGAAGCGCAACGAGGTGGAGGGATGCTTTGGAACAGGGAAGAGGAAGTATTCCCTGAATCTGATTATGGCGCGTTTGTCCAAAGGTGCCGAGACCTTGATCTCAATGGCGTTTGTAGTGATGTGCGCAGAGAAGATTCTGAGGCTCCTCCGCCTCTTTTTTGTCACCGTCTGTGCTTGGTTCTATGCCTGGCAAAGGCCTGATGCCCTCTTGGAGGTGTTCAGGCCCATTTGGCAGCTTGAAATGGATGATTCACTGATCGCGGTATAACCATGCGAGAGAGCGGCTTTCCCGCCGCTTGATGGCAGAATTCGCGTTGAGGCTGCAGTTTGCTTTTTCAGGAGTCCCTAATTAAATGCATATGACGTGGACCCCAGAAAATGAACCAGTTCTTATGAGAGCTTCTCAACCGGCCAGGCTTGGCCAGGAGAAGCCCCATGAAGCACAAGCGCCACACATCCGAACAGACCATCCGCTAGCTGCGCACTGCTGAGCCGTTGCTCAACCAAGGCCAAAGCGTAGCCGATCTCTGTCGTGCTCCTGAGGTATCGGCCCCGACCTAGGAGTTTGTTGCTGATAGGACACCCGCCCACTGGTGTCGGCGAATTTCACCCGAGCTGAGCAACCGCAGCTCTGTTCTTCTGCCTTGTGGGCCCAGTCGATGTGGTGTTCAGTCAGCCCTGGCAGCTCTGGCCAGGGCTACTGCCCTCATCCCGATGCCGCCAGCAGCACCTGCTTCTGTGATCGCCTGTGCCTGAACAGCTTGAGAAGGTTGTGCGTGGCAGCGATCAGGTGCCACTCGCCGTCGACCTTCTCCAGTCCCCGCAACAGGAAGCGCCGCAGGCCCCGGCCTTCTTTGATCTGGCCGTTCACCGGCTCCACGATCGCCTTGCGCTGGGCATAGATCGCCGATCCCTTCTTGCTTCTGAGCTTGCGGGCCATGCGGATTTTCGCATCGGCATCTCTGGGCAGCGGTCCCCGCTGCGGCGGCGGTGGCTGCCTGCCCGTGCGGAAGACGGCCGGTGGCGATGTAGGCGTCAATGCCGAGGTTCTAGCAGCGGCTTGCGTTGTCCTCACTCCAGTAGCCCGCATCCAGCGTCATCACCTCGGGCAAGGCACCGGCTGTTGTTGCGATGCGCTGCAGCATGGGTTCGAGGTGCTCAACATCGGGCGGTTGGTTGTTCACACCCACCGCCACGATCACCTGATGGTCGCTGTCGACGGCCAGCTGGCACTTGTAGCCCTGCAGGTACGAGCCGCCTGACTGCATAAGATGGCTGTCGGCATCCGTGAAGTTCCGCTGGGTCTTATTGGTGGGCGTGCCATCAGCTTTCCTGGCCAGGCCCCCGGCGTGGGGTAAGGCTTTTATCCGGGAAATGGCTTCAGTCGCTGAAAAGGTCCGTTGTCCCTTTCTATGGTGTTTGTGTAAGGAGGAAACTCTTGCTGGCTTCTGACTTCGAGGCCTAAAAACTTCGTGCAATAGCTGCCGCAGCTCACCGCTAATTAGAACGGTACTGCTAGGCCACAAATTCTTCACCACGATAAAATCTTCGCCAGAGACCTCTATGGGGCTTGGGAAGAACGTTGAAGCCACTTGCACTTGGGTTTTCCTTCTTACGTCTAAGAAGGGGGCTCGCGAGGGCTTTTAGACCGTCTTTTATCTTCCGGTTCTATCGCCTAGCTCGACACCGTTTCTTGAGGACCCTAAAGAAGCTCTACTGCTTTGACCAATTCATTCCAAGGTACAGCTCTATACTCCGAAGAAATCCAATTAGGTGTATGCCCTAGGAGTCTGACCACCAAAGCTTCGTTCTTTCCAGCGCCTCGTAAAACCGTTGCTGCTCGATCCCTAAGGCCCTTGGGGCTAACACCTGTAATCAGCTTTGCTGGCTTGGAAAGGTTCACCCCCCAGCGGCTTGTGGCCTGTTGAAACTGGGAAGGCCAAAGAAGCGCCTGTTGACCCCTAAGAGGAGAGACAAGGTCTTTGAGTCGTGGATGAAGAGGAATCTCTCGCTCAGAAGCATCTGTTTTTAATGAACGCTTTTCATTGGGACGAATCAAAATTCGATCTTCCAGCAGATCCTGCGCCATCAGACCAGCGATTTCAGCCAGCCTTGCACCTGTGAAGTACAAGATTTTGAGAATCAACAAATGATTTTGATTCCCCTGCCATGAGTCAGGGTCTTCTATATAAACCTCAACTTTTCTTGCCTTAATCACTTTGATCCGCTTCGTCAACCCTTGAAAGATGTGTGGCTGGTCGGAATAAATTTCATTGAGTACTGCCCACAAGCCACCCAGATAAGCCAAAGTTGTCTTTGCTGTATTTGGCTTGACCCGTTCCAGCAGGTGACTGCGGTATGCAACGGCGTGGTCTCTCGTGGCAGCTGTTGGATGGCCAACCCCAGCAAAGCCAAGAAAATCTGATAGCGCCTTGCTCCACCCCGCCACTGTCCTCTCGGCAGGGCTCTTAAGGGTCTTGGCCTTTTGGATTAGCTCTTCTGCTGTCAGGTGAGATCTTGGTTCCTCCTCGCCTACAAGAACTCGCAAGTAGCGCTGACTCTGCTCAGTCGTCAACCATCCCTCTTCAGCAGCCACGTCAGCCCCTTCCTTCAGCAGAGCCACCATCTCTGAGTCATTGAGGTCATAAGCCTTTGGAAGGGTGTCGATCAGCTCCTCAGGGCTCAAGACCAGCTGCCCACGTGCCACGGCGATGTCTCGGTCCGTGCGGGCTACGAACCCCGGCGATCTGGCATGAGCCTCTCGATAGCTCGCACCACCCGGCTCACACCAAACTCGCTTGCCAATGATTGGCTGCACATCCTTCGGCACGCCACGCTGAAGCTGGTAGCCGTTACGAGCCTTCCTGACATAGGTAGGGTGCTTGCGGAAGGCCACCTTTAGTCACGCCTTTAGTCACACCCTAATTCAGAAGAACTCAGATGTCACAAGGCCATTTGCGATCACTGATGCCCGCCCTGGCCAACAAGACCTACTTCAACTACGGCGGCCAAGGCCCCCTGCCGAGCTCCTCCCTCGAGGCCATCACGTCCGCCTGGCGCACCATCCAGGAGCTGGGTCCGTTTACCGGCGCGGTATGGCCTTTTGTGGAACAGACCACCAGCCAGCTGCGCCAGCACCTGGCTGGCTGGTTTGGCGTGCCAGCGCACCGCCTGGCCTTCAGCGAAAACGTAACCAGTGGCTGCGTACTGC
>CAMCQR010000168.1 GCA_945877115.1 Synechococcus sp. UW140
ATGCGCTCCTCGCTCCAGCGGTCGGTCCGTTGGTGCCAGAGATCGGCCAGGGCCTGGCGCAGGGCCTGCGGGGGGGTGCCTGGCGCCAGCCAGGGGCGCAGATCTAGGCCGCTTCCGGGGGTGGCAAACAAGCAGGTGTAGGCGATGCCATCGGCGGTGACGCGCAGGCGGTTGCAGTCGCCGCAGAAGGGGGCGCTCACCGAGGCCACCACCGCCAGATGGGCGCCGCCCCCCGCGGTCGAGCCGCTGCCGCCGCCCCCATCGCGATAGCGCCAGCGGCTGGCGGTGCCGTGGCTGGAGCGGCCGAGGGGCTCCAGGGGCCAGCGGCGGCCTATCGCTTCCACCATCTCGGCGGCGCTGAGCACCGCCTCGGGCCGCCAGCCGTTGCGGTTGCCCACGTCCATGAACTCGATCAGGCGCAGTTCCACCCCCCGCTCCCGCGCCAGCGCCGCCAGGGGCAGCAGTTGGTCGTCGTTGCGGCCCCGCTGGATCACGGCGTTGAGCTTGAGGGCGCCCAGCGCCGGATCGAAGCCCGCCGCCTGGGCGTGCTCGATCGCCGCCAGCACCTTCGCCAGCAGCACCTCCCCCGCCGGCGCCCCGCCCGCCAGTCCCGCCATCGCCGCCACCGCCGCCCCATCGGCGCCATCGAGGCTGAGGGTGAGGCGATCGAGGCCGGCGAGGCGCAGGGCCCGGGCCCGCTCGGCGCTGAGCAGGGCGCCGTTGCTGGTGAGGGCGATCTCCGCCAGACCCGTGCCCGTTCCAGTCCCCAGAGCCCCGCCCGTTCCGGCTGGCGGGCGGCGCCAGCGGGCGGCGGCGGCGATCAGGGTCTCCAGCTGGGGGTTCAGCAGTGGTTCACCGCCGGTGAGGCGCAGGCTGCGCGCCCCCAGCGACACCGCCGCGCCGATCACCGCCAGCCGCTGCTCCAGGGTCAGCAGCCCCGGTGGCTCCTGGCCATCGGGGAGGCAGTAGGGGCAGGCCAGGTTGCAGCGGGCCGTAAGCGAGAGCCGCAGCACCCCGAGGGGACGCCCCCGTTGATCGGCCACGGCCTCGGTCATGGCGGCAGGCTACGGAGTCCGGCCCGGGCCCGGGCCTCCCGCTCCTGGTTGCTGGGATGGGTGAGCAGGATGGAGGGGAGTTTGGTGGCGCCCCGCTCGCGCTCCAGCTTGTCGAGGATCGAGAAGAAGGCCTCCGGCGGCCGGTTCCAGCGCCGCAGCGTGGCCACGGCCTCCCGGTCGGCCTCCAGCTCGAAACGGCGCGAGTAGGCGTTGCGCACCAGGGTCTGGCTGAGGCCCTGCAGCGCTTTGCCGCCATCGCCGAACAGGCCGGCCACCAGGGCCAGCCCCTGGCCGCGCACCAGCATCTGCAGGGGATGGCGGTGGTGGTCGTGGCCGGCTTCGTGGGCGAGCACCGCCAGCAGTTCATCGTCTGAGGCCAGCCGCACCAGCCCATCGGTGACCACCAGCACTCCGCCGGGCAGGCAGAGGGCATTGGCCCCGAGCAGGGAGCTCCGCCGCAGCTGCAGCTCCAGGCTGCGGCGGCTGGGGGGCAGGGGTTGGATCTTCTTCAGCATCCCCTGTAGCCGCTGGCGTGTGGCCGGGGGCAGCTGGCTGGGCTGCAGCAGGGTTTGGTCGAGTTCGGCCAGGACCGTTTTCCCGAGCTTCCGCTCCAGGCTGAGGGGAACGGCGGCACTCACCCCGGCCGCCAGCAGCGGCAGGCCCACCACCACCACTCCGGTGAGGCTGGCAACGCTTAGCAGCAGGGCGGCCACCAGGCCGGCGGGATGGCGTTCCGTCCACTGCAGGGCCCCTTGAATCCGCGTTGCCGACCGGTTGGCGAACAGGGGGAGGAGCTGCGGGTCCGCCAGCTCCACCATCCCCCCATCGGGCCAGTGCAGGCACGGTTGGGCATGGCCGGGCGGTTGCTCCAGGCGCAGAGCGGCCAGGGCCTCGTCCCGTTCCAGTCCCTCCCCACGCAGGGCCACCCGTCCATCCACCTGCGCCACTACCTGCACGGGCACGCCCCGCGAGGTCTTGCCGTCGTAGTACGTGCCGCTGGAATGGAGCATGGCGGGGCTAGAAGCTGATGTCGATCACGCCTGCCAGGGAGTCCTCCAGGGAGAAGGCCCCTTCCGCCAGCGCCGAGACCTTCTCGGCCTCGCCCCCGAGGAAACCCTCCAAGGACCCGGCTGGGGAGATGAGGATCCGCTCGAGCCGATAGCGGCTGGTGCGGATGCGCACCCAGGGCCAGGCCAGGCCGAGGCTGAGCAACAGCACGGCGTTGTTGGTCAGCCGCAGCGCCAACAGTTCAGCGGCGGTCCAGGTGCAGTGGAAGCGCAGGGGGCCCAGGTGGATGGAGCGCCAGGTGAGCCGGGCCGCGGCCGCCTCCAGCCAGCACGACCAGACCACCCCGAACAGGAACGCCATCACGATCCCCAGGAGCAACAGCAGGACCAGCGGTGCCAGCCACGCCTGCTTCTCGCCGTAGGCCACCAGCAGGCCGATGGCGGGCGCCGGGGAACCGAGGGACAGCAGCAGCAGGGGCAGGGCCCGCAGATGCAGGCGTCGATAGTCGGCCGGGGTGGCGGTGAACGTGAAGGGGGTGGCGCCGAAGCGGCGGTGGCGGATCTGGAAGCGGCGCCAGCGCCAGGCGACATAGGGCCAGAGCAGGCCGAACGAAAGGATCGCCAGCTCCGCGAGGGCGATCAGGCGCAGCATCTCCCGCCAGAGACTGCGTTGCTCCTGTCGGCTGCCGAAGCCGAAGTGGAGGTTGCGGAAGAGGGTGCGGCTGACGTTGTAGCGCATCGATTGCACCAACAGCCAGGAGACGATCAGCCACTGCAGCACCAGGCCGAGCGAGAGCGAGAGCAGGATCGCCAGCCATTCGCGGCGCCCCATGGGCAGAAAGGCGGAGGCGAGTGCCGAGGCGAGCAGGTCGCTGAAGGTGCCGATCAGCGACAGGCCGATGACGATGACGAACCAGCCGAGCAGCAGGGCGAGCGGGTTGACCCTGTATTCGAATCCGGTGCCCCCCAGCCTGGTTTGGGCGAAGAAGTACTGGCGGCTCCGCACCCTGGCCCAGGGGGTGTAGAGGCCGCAGGTGGCCACCACCAGCGCCAGATTCGCCAGCCAGATCTGGAAGTATTCCCACGTTCTGCCGCTGAAAGACAACGGCGTGGATTGGAGATCCTGCCAGGGATCATCGATCTGTCCGTTGCTGGATGTCCCCCCGTCTGGTGCAGCTATCACCCTCGCGTGCCCCCAAACTGTTTTTTGAGTGGTTGTTGTAAAGGCTAGGGGTGGCGCGCTTCTAGGGCTGTTGGCTTGATGTTGGCGGTAGCGTTTCAACATGGTCGCCGCCGCTGCCGAGCGTTTCACGCCGCCCACCATCCCCTGGCGCAAGCCCCTGGCGCTGGAGCTAGCTCCTGAGCTGGGTCCGGGGTTGGATCCCCAGAGGTCTGGGGAAGCCTTGGCGCGTCTCTGCGCCGAACCCGATGTGCAGGCGGTGATCGCCTTTGGTTCGCGGGCCAGGGGTGAGGCGCGCCCCGACTCAGATTTGGATCTGGCGGTGATC
>CAMCQR010000169.1 GCA_945877115.1 Synechococcus sp. UW140
ATCAGCCTCACCAAGGTGGAGCGGGTCCCGGCGGTCAGCAAGCCCCTGCCGGGTAAAAAAGGGGACGAACCCAAGGACCAGCAGGTCACGCCTACCAATGTGGTGTTTGAGCTCAATGCCCCCCTGGCCACCCTGCCACCGGAACAGAAGGCCGCCGTGCTGAGGGTTCTGGGTGCCGAGGGCATGGCCGGCCGTCTGGAGCTGCTCAATCGCGAGGGGCTGTTGAAATGACCTTTTCTTCCTTCCAGAGTCGCCTGGGCGACTTAAGCGAACCGCCCTCGTTTTCGGCGAAGCTGTTGCGGCGACTATGGCTGGGCCTGCCGATCGCCGCCTGTGGCCTGGTGGCGACCGTGCTGGCGACTGTGGTGTTGGTGCCCCTGTTGCTGAATCTGCGCTCGGAGATGTTGCGGGCCCAGCGGCTCCAGTTTCTCCAGGACCAGCTCAACGAGGTCAAAACCAGCCTCGCCCGCACCCAGGCGGCCCTCAAGCAGGCCGATTCCCAAACCAACAAGCTGCGCAACCTGCTGGTCGGGGGTGGGGATCGGGGCACGGTGCTGGCCACCCTGGAAAACGACGCCAAGGCGACGGGTGTGCGTTTGTCGCTCTTCGAACAGAATGGGCTGCCGTTGGCCCCCGGTGCAACGCCAGCCAAGCCGGGGACACCCCCTGCTCCCGGGGCGAAACCCGCGCCACCTGCCGGGGCCCCCGCTGCCCCTGCCCCTGGCGCCCCCGCCGCCCCTGGGGCTCCTGGTGCCGCGGCTGTTCCCGCCGCCGCCGAAGGGGTGGAGGAAAAGCCCCTGTTGCTGTCCGTCCAGGGCACCTTCCCCCAGATCCTGGCTTTTTTGCAGCGGTTAGAGCGGCTGCAGGTGATGGTCAAGCAGCAGGATCTGAGTCTGGGGACGGATGACAAGCCCGCTGGCGGCGCCCCGGCCCCTGGGTCGGTTTTGGTGCAAGGGTCTCCGATATTGGTGATGAAGCTGGCCCTGGTGGTCTTTGATGCCCCCGGCGACGAGGCCAGCGCCCCGATCCGCCCTGGTCCGGGCAGCCCCCCGGTGCCCCCGGCCCCTCCGGCTTCCCCCCCCGCCGGATCCTCCCGTTGATCCGCGCTTTTCAACCCATGCCCCGTCTGCGTTCCCTCCCCATGGATTCCCGGTCCCTTGCCGCCAGCGCGCCCGGGGGAGCCAGCCTGGCCCGGCCTCGGGCCGTCAGTTTGTCGTTGGCTGTCTTGGCGGCCACCGGAGCGGTGGGCGGCTGGGCCTCGGCGGCCCGGGCCCAGGGTGTGCCCCAAGCCCAGGTTGCTCCCGGGGTCCAGGGCGGGCCGGTGGTTCGTGTCAACCAGCTGCTGAACCTGCGGGTGCGGCGCCAGAGCGATGGGGTAGAGGTGGTGATCGAGGGGGTGGGCGCGTCGCCCCAACTGCAGCAGACCACCCGGGGTTCGGTGTGGATGGGGCGGTTGTTCACGTCCCGGCCGGCGGCGGTGCCGGGGGGCGGCCAACGGCTGTCGGTGCCGGAGGCTGGCTTGCAGAGCCTCAGCCTGGTGGGCGTCGGTCAGGCGTTTGAGCTGCAGATCGCGCCGATTCCCGGCTATCCCCTGGGCCGGCCGGTGGTGAGCGCCGATGGCCGCGATCTGATTTTGAGTTTTGCCAGCACCGGCCAGGCCAGCCAGCAGACCAGCAGCCGGGATCTGCGGATGCCCGGCCGGGTGAGCGAACCCACCGCCGCCTATGTGCCGCCCCTGCAACCGCGGGCCGTGGCGCCGCCGGTGGGGGACATGGCGGTGGGCACGATGCTGCTCACCAATAGCAGCTATCTGAATGTCAGCGGACCGCCGGTGACGATGACACTTAGGAATGCGCCGGCCAGAGATGTGCTGATGGCCCTGAGCCGGCTGGGGGGCTATGGGTTTGTGTTTGTCGAAGATTCGAGCAAGGCGGATAACGCGGGGGGGACGGCGGCCTCCACATTGCCGATTTCGATTTCGTTCCGCAATGAAAACTACGGCCAGGCCCTGAACTCGGCCCTGCTGGCGGCGGGGCTGCAGGCCAAACGCCAGGGCAATACGATTTTGGCGGGACCCAATGTGCTGGGCAAAAGTTTTGGGGCCCAGCTCTCCAAGGTGTATCGCCTTAACCAGGTGAACGCCAATTCGGCCGCCGATTATCTCGCCAATCTGGGGGCCCAGGTCACCAAGACGAACACCATCAACACGGCCGTCACCGAAGGCGCCAATCCCAACACCACCGCCGTTGGCGCCAGCAACCTGGCCACCACCACCTCCAGCCGCCAGACCAAGGTGGAGTCCTATTCGTCGGGAGCCGGCCCCCTGCAGGGGCTGATCGCCACCACCGATTCGCGCCTCTCCACCATCACCCTGGTGGGCGAGCCGCGGCTGGTGACCGTGGCCGAAAGCTATCTGCGCCAACTCGATCTGCGCCAGCGCCAGGTGGCGCTTTCGGTGAAGATCCTGGATGTTTCTTTGGGGAATAATGCCACAATTGACAATAGCTTTGCGTATCGTTGGGGTAATAATTTTATCGTGAATGACCAGGGGCAGATGGTGGGTGCTTTCAATTCACTTTTGCCGCCTACTGTGGACGCTTTTGGGCGTACGTATCCGAATGATGTAACGTTTGATGCCACACCACCGTCTGCTGATGGTACAGAGCCAGGCAAAATTACTGCTGAAGCGCCAACCGGATTCAATGTTAATAGTGGGGCACAACTTGGGACTATTTACCCAACTAGACCTTACGGATCAATCTATACAGACGCCACTAAGCGCAATCCAGCCTTGTCCTTTAACCGCAATAATTTCTATAATTTCGTTAACGCCACTATCCAGTCCAGTAATACTAAGGTCTTGGCCAGTCCCACCTTGATTCTTAGTGAAAACTCCGATGAGCTGCGTAAGGGAGAAGATAGCCAAGCGATTAGTGTTTCCAGTCTCGCAACCGGTGCTGCTGGCGCTACCACGGGGAGCGGAACTGACGACTCCAACGCCGCAATCGGTCGCACCAAGGCCAATGAGTCCTACGTCACCGTCGGTGAGCAGGTGATCACCAACTACACCGTGAACAACGGCACCAACGGTAATGGCAACTCCTGCCAGCCCAGCTTCGGCATCGCCGGCCTCACCTTCGGCGCCCGCGTCTCCAAGATCGATGACAATGGCTTTGTCACCTTCTCGATGTCGCCGGCGATCACCGCCGCCCTGCGCCAGCAGGTGGTGCCCGGTTGCGGCCCCATCGACATCCTGGCGGTGCGCCGCCTCGACACCGGCAGTGCCCGGGTGCGCGATGGCCAGACCCTGATCATGACCGGGGTGATTTCCGACGCCGACCGTCAGGAGGTCTCCAAGTGGCCGATCCTCGGCGATGTGCCGATCATCGGCCAGTTCTTCCGCAGCAGCAACAACAATCGCGCCAAGCGCGAGCTGGTGATTCTGGTGACAC
>CAMCQR010000170.1 GCA_945877115.1 Synechococcus sp. UW140
GAAACGCCGTGCGTCCCAGCAACTGCTCCCGGATCACCCGGGCTTCATCCTTGCCGAAGGTCTGGTCGCAGCACACCGCCGCCAGGGGGATGGCGGCAAAGGCTTCAAGAGTGGTCATCGGGAGGCTCATGGCGGGGGCAGTGAACGCAACTTTTCAAGCAAGCAGTAGCTTACGAGATATCTCGTTTAGGCTTGATCATGTTCAGGGCAGCCGATGCCGGAATGGCTGGAGACAACGGCCGGTAAGGATGGTGATCTTAAGGGCAGCGTCTAGCAGCTCCGTCCTTAACCCCCCGTTCTCCCTAGTAGGGCAAAATATCTAAGCCGGTTGAACTTAGCGATCCCAATCATGGACACCGTTGTTTCGGGTGCATCCAAGCAAACATCAGCCGACCAGCTGTTCGAGAAGGAAGCGGAATTTCGAAAAGAGACTATTTACTTCATCGTGATCGATCGCTTCTTTAATGGCAACAGAGTCAATGACGGGATAAGCAAGCAGGGACTCCATGATCCGAGTCTCACCCATTGGGGGCACTACTGGGGGGGCGATCTCGAGGGCATTATCGAGAAGGCCGACTACCTTAAGCAGCTTGGCATTACAGCGGTCTGGCTCTCTCCTCTATTTGAGCAAGTGGATGCCATCGAGAATGGCCATGGACCCATGCACGGCTACTGGACCAAGGACTTCAAGCGGGTCAATCCCCATTTCGTCAAGGAGGATGAATCGACCTCACTGAAGACCTGCGTCACCCTGCGCAGAATGATCGAAGCCCTGCATGAGCGGGGCATCAAGATCATCCTCGATATCGTCTGCAACCATAGCTCTCCCCAACTGCATGGCAGCAAGGGAGTCGTTACGGATGATGGCCTGCCGCTTGCCGATTTTCATCATGACAGCAATGACTTTTATCACCACTATCCTGAAATTACCGATTGGGATGATGAATTCCAGTTGATTCATCATGAAATGCTCGGACTTGCCACCTTCAATGAGCGAAATATCAACTTCAGACGATATATAAAAAATGCTATCAAGGCCTGGCTGGACCTTGGCTTTGATGCCTTGCGCATCGATACCCTCAAGCACATGCCGGTGTGGTTCTGGCAGGAATTCGTGGCGGACATTCAGGCCAGCAAGCCCGACACCTTTCTGTTCGGGGAATATGGCTTCGGTTCGCCCTGGGATAGGCGTTATCTGCACTATGCCAACGACACGGGCGTGTCGGTACTCGACTTCGCCCTTGCCGGGGCGATCCGCTCCGCCTTCAGCGGCCAGGAGCCTGGCGGCTTCCATCTCATCGAGAAGGTGTTGGCGATGGATCCGGTGTATCGGCGCTCCACCACGCAGGTCACCTTCATCGAAAACCACGACATGCCCCGCTTCCTCTCCATTTGCTCCAGCCACGGGGATCTGGAGCTGGCCACGGTGCTGCTGCTGACGCTGCGTGGCATTCCCTGCCTGTTCTATGGGACCGAGCAGTATCTGGTGAACGACACCGATGGCGGCAATGATCCCTACAACCGCCCGATGATGGAGTCCTGGGAGACCGGCTCAAGGCTGTCGGCCATCATTCGCCGTTTGGCCCTACTGCGCAAAACCAATCGCGCCCTTGCCTACGGACGGCACGGACAGAAGTACATCTCGGCAACGATCTATGCCTACACCCGCCATTACCGCGACAATCGGGTGTTCGTAGCCGTCAACAAAGGTGATAATGCTTGCTGCGCCATTGACCATACCGGGCTTCCCGAAGGACCTCACACTTGCCTGCTCACAGGGGAAAGCTTCGTGGTGGCTGAAGGGGCGATCCGCATGCTCTCCATTCCAGCCAAGGGTGCTGTTGTCCTCGCGGTGCAGGGAGAACCCCTAAAGGCCACCACGGTGGTCAAGTTTCAGATCAATGACTATTTCACCCATCCCGGCGACGTGATGGCCGTCTGCGGTGATGCCCCTGAACTAGGGGCCTGGGATGTGGATCGGTGCCCCCATCTGGAATTCATCAACGGGGATGCCTGGTTCGCCGAAGTCGGTTTTGATGAATCGGCGGGAAGTCCGATTCGCTTCAAGTTCGTGGTGCTGCGCTCTGGGGGTCAGGAGCCCGTTTACGAGAATCTGGTCTGTCGCACCTTCCTGCTGCCCCGCGGCGGCTCGGTGAAGCTGGATCTGGACTGGGACCGCCAGTAGGCCGTCAGGTCCTAAGGAATCAGGCTCACGGTGCCAGGGGGGCGTTCCAGCACTTCACGGCCGGGATGCCCCTGTAATACGAAAGGATCGTGAGGGTCGAGGTGTCGAGCAGGAAATGGGCTCCATAGCTGGGCGAAAGCTCGATCCAGCGGGCCACGAACACCCGAAACACGTGGCCATGGGCGAACAGGGCCACCCTGCCGCCGTTCTGCCGAACCCGACGGATAACGCGGTCCACCCGTTCCCCCACCTCGGCGGGGCTTTCCCCGTCCGGGCAGCCATCACGAAATACCAACCAACCAGGGTGCTGCTCGCGAATCGCCGAGGGCTTGAGGCCTTCGTAGCTGCCGTAGTTCCACTCGACCAGATCAGGATCGATGCTGGCTTGTCCGCCCAGGCCAGCCAGTTCGCAGGTGCGGCGGGCCCGCTGCAGGGGACTGCACAGCACCAGGGAAAAGTCGCGGTCCGCCAGCAGCGGGGCGAGCAGGCGGGCCACCGCTTCGCCGTGGTCGGTGAGGGGAATGTCGGTGCTGCCGGTGTGCTGACCCGAGAGGCTCCATTCCGTCTCGCCGTGGCGAATCAGAAAAACCTCGCCGGTGGGGTCCTGGCCGTTCTGCATTGTGGTAAAAAATTTCCGGAGTTGCTGGACAGATGGGTCCCCGGGTGGGTACTGGCCGGTTTACTTAAAATTGAGCACCGTGCTCTGGGATCAGCTTATCGAGTCCATCCCTGCGCCGCTCCCGGCTCGCCCAGCGGACGGCGCCCTAGACCCTGGCGGCCGCCCCATCGAAGAGCGCCACAGGGACCTCAAGATAAAAACGCGCCAAGGGCTTCGCTGGTGCGATCAGCATCGACTGTCACGCGTCTCGACAAACGGCCGTCATCCGCTGGATGCCGCTGCCCCACTTGCTCGATCAGGCCCAGCGCCTGGAAGACACGGCCGATCACGCGGTTGCGCAGCTTGGACACGCCATGGGGCAGATCCCCCACAGTGAGGCCGAAGGGCAACAGGCCAGGATTATCGATTTCGAGCCGATGCTGGGGCCATGCCAGGAAGGCTTCTGCACAAAAGTAATCGCTTCCTCCACGGCCTGCACAGGGAAGGAGTGGATCTCGATCCGATCCAGGATGCGGCTCTTATCGCGCCTGTGGAGGCGAAGCAGGAAACTGTTGGCAGCCTGACCACTCGAGGGGCTTGTTCGAAGTGTCGCGTCCCTGTAGTCAACT
>CAMCQR010000171.1 GCA_945877115.1 Synechococcus sp. UW140
TTTGATGGCGGCATCCGCTCTGCCGAATCCAATGCCATCCAATTCAAGGCCGAGCAGTCCAAGGAGCAAGGTCAACTCACCCGTCTATCAATCACCCGGCAGATCGAAGACGCCTACGCCTCCTTTGTCGCCTCTAAGATTCTTGTGGATGCCGCCCGCAGCGATGTCAGTGCATCACGCAAATCTCTACAAGCTGCCCTTGACGAATACAACATTGGCCATGGAGACGCCGGCACCACCGTGGTGCAAGCCCTTTCCAAGCTGCAAACAGCCCTGGACTCGTATCGCACCCTGGTGACGGAACAAAACCTTTCGATCTATCAACTCAATCGCTATTCCGCCACCTGGCCCGCCCAGACCCAGACCTTGGTGGACTCCCAATACCAACGCTGGTTACCGACCGACTCCACCACCATCACCCCGGCGGGGCCCCAGATGCCCCCTGCAGGGGAGCGGGCCCCAGCGGGTCGAGGGCCTACGTGAGCTGAATGGTGTGATCGAGCCGGAAATGGCCCACCGGCATGAACGACTGGCCATGGGATCGGGTGCATCATGGCTGGGCCCCAGGCAGCCTCCCTTGCGTCCGCCCCTCGTTTATCACCCGCAGTATTCGGCACCCTTGCCCAGTACCCACCGGTTTCCGATGGGTAAGTTCAGGCTGCTGGTCGAGCATTTGCAGCGTCTTGATTTAGCGCGGCCCGAGCAGCTGCACCAGCCCCTGCCGGTGCCGAGGCGCTGGCTGGAGCTGGTTCACAGCAGGGCTTATCACCAGGGGTTCGCCCGCGACCAACTGGAGCCGGCCGCGGTGCGTCGCATTGGTTTGCCGGCCACCACCCCCCTGGTGCGCCGCAGTTGGCTGGCGGTGGGCGGCTCGGTGCTGACCGCACGGCTGGCCCTGCAGCACGGCCTGGCCTGCCATTTGGCGGGCGGCACCCACCACGCCTTTGCCGACTACGGCAGCGGCTTCTGCATCTTCAACGACCTCGCCGTGGCGGCCCGGGTGTTGCTGATGGAGGGACTGGTGCGCCAGTTACTGGTGGTGGACCTGGATGTGCACCAGGGTGATGGCACGGCCGCCCTGTTTGCGGGCGATGAACGGGTCTTCACCTTTTCGGCCCATGGGGCCAACAATTTCCCCCGCATCAAACAGGTCAGCGACCACGATCTCCCCCTGGCCGATGGCCTCGAAGATGGCCCCTATCTGGCGGCGATTGCGGCGGTCTTACCCGACCTTTTAGATCAGGTGCGCCCGGATCTGGTGCTTTACAACGCCGGCGTCGATCCCCACCGGGAGGACCGCCTGGGCCGCTTGAGCCTCAGTGATCTTGGCTTACTGCAACGGGACCGGATGGTGCTGGAAGCCTGCCTGCGCCGTCGCATCCCGGTGGCGACGGTGATCGGCGGTGGATATGACGACCTCAACCCCCTGGTGGAACGGCACGCGATTGTGGTGCGGGCGGCTAGTGAGATGGGGGCTTTTCTTTGAGGGAGGTTTGTTGTTGCGCCTGCAGCCGCCGTTCCAACAGCAGCAGTCCCGCCACGGTGGTGCAACTCACCATCAACACCAGGGCTGAAAACTGCACGGCATTGATCACCCCAGCCGCCAGGGCCGTGCTGGCGAACACCAACCCCGGTAAACCGCGGGGCATCAGCCCGTAGACCACTTGCCAGCGGTCGATGCCGGCGCGCCGATCGTTGCTGGTCACCCCTAAGCCGCAGAGCAGCTTCGACACCACCGCCAGCGCTAGTAGAAACAGAGCGAGCCCCCAGGCCTGGCTCTGCAGCAGGGTGCCTGCCTGAATGCGCATTCCCACGCTGATGAAGTAGAGCGGTAGGAACACCTCCGAGAGCACCGTCAGCAGCCCCTCCAGCCCATGGGTCACAGGGTTGAGCTGGTTGAACAGCACACCGCCCCATAGGGCTCCTAATAGGGGGGTGAGGCCACTGACTTCCCCAATCCAGGCCGATCCGATCATCAGGATCAGCACAGTCAGGGGGTTGCTGGGTGCTGGCCCCCCCCGCTGGCGCCACAGGCGTGCCAGCACGAGACTCGCTGCGGCAGCCCCCAGACCCAGAACGATTCCAGGCCATCCAGGGCCACTGTTCACGTTGCTACCCCCGAGGGCCACCGAGAGGCTCAACAGGCCGATGGCGGGCAGATCATCGAGGACGGAGACCCCCACGAGCAACCGGCCGGAGGGGGTATGCAGCGCACCGCGTTGGGCCAGTAGCCGCAGGGTGACCCCCGTGCCCGTGGCGGCGACGCAGGCCAGGCAGAGCAGCGCCGTGGCCGGGGCCATGCTGAAGCCGAGGGTCAGCGGCCAGTAGCCCAGTAGCGGCACAAGGCAGCTCAGGGCCACCAGCCGCAGGATCGTGCCGCGTCGGGATAGCAGCAGATCGCCGCGCACCTCCAGGCCCACCTGGAAGAACAGCGCCAACACCCCCAGTTCCGTGAGGCCACTGAGCGGTTTGATGGCCGCGAAGGGCAGCACGGTGTTGCCAAGCACAAAGCCGATCAACAACTCCACAACGATCGCTGGCACCGCCCAGCTGGCCAGCTTCCCCGCACTGAGCCGGGCCAGGGCCAGCCCCACCAGCAGGATCAGAAGGGTGGTGAGAACGGTGGGTGATTGCAGCTTGCTGACTCCGCCAGGTTCTGAGACTGCTGCTCATTGTGGTTGAGGAAGCGCGATCCTGAAGGGAAGCGTTGTCTATGGCCGCTGCTGCTGGTTGCCATTGGGGGCCAGGCCTGCTGAATCAGGTGCGCCCGGATCTGGTGGTCAACAGTGCCAGCGGCGATCCGCGCCGCGACGACCAACAGGACCGCTTGGGCCTAAGAGATCTGGGCCTGCTGCAACGGCACGCGATTGTGTTGCGAGCGGATCGTGAGATGGGGGGGGTTCTATGAAAACCGTTGATAGAACCCTCAGACTTCCCAGATGCGGCGGAGGCAGTTTCGGGTGCACCTGCCTTCCAGACTTCCACCGTGCGGCACTGGGGCAACAGCAGCCAGCCCTGAGAGGCACCATTGGCCATATAGGCGACCATCTTGCGGCGCAGGGCCTGCGGCTCATCGGAGGGGCTGGCCAGCTCCACCACCAGATCGGGGCAGAGGGGCGCAAATCCCTCCCGTTCAGCCTCGCTCAAGGCATGCCAGCGCTCCAGCCGCACCACGCTTGCGTCGGGACTGCGGACGGAGCCATCGGGGACTAGGAAGCCGGTGGAGCTGTCGAAGAGCTTGAGGGGCAGGCGGCTCTGCTCGATCGCAAGCCACAGCAGGGCTCCAAGGGTCTGATTCCGCGCGCCGGAAGCGCTGCCTTTGGGCGTCATTTCAACCAGATGGCCATGAGCATCAAGCTCCAGCACCGCCTCCGGGTTGGCCGCACACACCTCAGCAAACTGGG
>CAMCQR010000172.1 GCA_945877115.1 Synechococcus sp. UW140
CTTACCAAGGGAGTGCTCTACCGCTGAGCTACAAGGGCATGTGGAAAGGTGGGCCGGGTTGGATTTGAACCAACGTAGGCAGAGCCAGCGGATTTACAGTCCGCCCCCATTAACCACTCGGGCACCGACCCGAACCACACCCCCAAAACTTACCAGCCCGCCTGTCCACTTCCCTCTCCATGCGCCTGTTTGTGCTTCACGGTCCCAACCTCAACCTGCTGGGCCAACGGGAGCCCGGCCTCTACGGCAGCCGCAGCCTCGACCAGATCAATTCCGCCCTGACGGCCCGGGCCCAGGCCCTGGGGGCCGAGCTGGAGTGCTTCCAGAGCAACCACGAGGGGGCCCTGGTGGACCGCATCCAGGCGGCCCGGGGCCGATGCGAGGGCCTGCTGATCAATGCGGGCGCCTACACCCACACCTCCATCGCCCTGCGGGATGCCCTGCTGGCGGTGGAAATTCCGTTTGTGGAGGTGCACCTGAGCAACGTCCACGCCCGGGAGCCCTTTCGCCACCACTCCTATCTGGCCGACAAGGCCCTGGGGGTGATCTGCGGCTTCGGGCCCGCCAGCTACAGCCTGGCCCTGGAGGGGCTGGTGGAGCACCTGAGGGCCTCGTCATGACCCGGATCGGCAGCGCGCCAGAGCGGGTCAAGTGGTTGGCGGCCCCCTCGGGATCCGCCTGGCTGGAGCAGGCCCTGGCCGATCCCGACACCGTGCTGATCGACCACGCCCACTGCGAGCGCAAGGCGGCCGGTGCCGCCCTGCAACTGATGTTCCGCTACCCCTCCGATGGCGACCTGGCCGCCGTGCTCAGCCCCCTGGCCCGGGAGGAACTGGAGCATTTCGAGCTGGTGCAGCGCCTGCTGATCCGCCGCCAGATCCCCCTAAGGCCCCTGCCAGCCCCGCCCTACGGCGCCGGGCTGGCCCGGCTGGTGCGGCGCCAGGAACCCCAGCGGCTGCTGGACAGCCTGCTGGTGGCGGGCCTGATCGAGGCCCGCAGCCACGAACGCATGGCCCTGCTGGCCTCCCACAGCCCCGACCCTGAATTGGCCTCTCTCTACGGCAACCTGCTGGCCAGCGAGGCCCGCCATTTCGGGATCTACTGGGTGCTGGCCGAACGGCGCTTCCCCCGCCCCCAGCTGATGGAGCGGCTGGAGCAGCTGGCCCAAGCCGAGGCCTCCCTGCTGACCCCCCTGCACCCGCAGCCGCGCATGCACAGCTGAGACCGGGCGGCGGGGTTACAGGGGCCACCAAATCAGGCGCTGATCAGCAGGTCATCGAGCATCGGAAAGTTCTGGGCGATGCCATCGCCGGTGAAATTCGCCACCCAGCCGTCTGGATTGGCGAAGAAGCGCAGGGCGCAGAACTGGGGCTCGGGACCCATGTCAAACCAGTGGCGGGTACCGGCCGGCACCGCAATCCAGTCGTTGCGCTCGCACAGCACCTGCAGCACCTCCCCGCCGAGATGCAGGCAAAACAACCCCCGGCCCTCCACAAAAAAGCGCACCTCGTCCTCACTGTGGGTGTGCTCGGCCAGAAACTTCTGCCGCAGGCTGGCCCGGTCGGGGTGGTCCGGCGCCAGGCGGATCGTATCCACCGTGGGGTAGTGGCCCGTGGCCTGGACCCGGGCAATCTCGGGGCCATAGGCGGCCAGAATCGTGTCCGGGTCGGCCGCGGCCGGCAGATCCACCGCCGCAGACCAGCGCTCGAAGCGGATGCCGCGGGCGGCCAGTTCGGCCTGGATCTGGTCGGCATCCGTCGTGCGCAAGACCGGCGCAGGCGACTGGCCCGCCGCAGGATGGATCACAAGCAGGCTCATGGCGTCGGATGCGTTGGGGGCTAGTAGGTGGGGCGGGATAGGAGCCCTCGCGGCCCGGGCAGGCCTCCAGCCTAGAAAGGGTTCAGCAACAGGCGCCGCCATCAACCGCTTCCCTGGGCCAGCCGAAGCGGCCAGCCCTGGTCTCACCCTGGTGGGGGTGGGTCCGGGCGATCCCGATCTGCTCACGGTTGCGGCGGTGCGGGCCATCGCCGCCGCCGACACCGTGGCCTATCCGGTGGCCCGGGAGGGTGCCGAGGGCATGGCCGCCACGATCGCCAGGCCCTGGCTGCACCAGCACCAGCAACACCTACCCCTGCTGTTGCCCATGGTGGAAGACCCCGCCACGTTGCGGGCCGCCTGGGGGCTGGCCGCCGACCGGCTCGCCGCCGAACGGGCCGCAGGACGGCGGGTGGTGCTGCTCTGCGAAGGCGATGTCTCCCTGTTTGCCAGTGCCAGCTATGTGCTGCTGGCCCTGCAGCAGCGCCATCCAGCCCTGGAGGTGCAGCTGATCCCCGGGATCACCTCCGTGGCGGCGGCGGCGGCGGCAGGTGCCTGGCCCCTGGCACTGCAACGCCAGGGCCTGCTGCTGTTGCCGACACCGGAAACCGCCGCCGAACTGGACCAGCTGCTGGCCCAGGCGGCCAGCGGCGGCTGGGTACTGGCCCTGCTCAAACTGGGCCGTCGCTGGCCCTGGGTGCGGCCCTTGTTAGAGCAACGGGGCCTGCTGGAGCAGGCCCTGTTCGCGATGCGGGTCGGCTGGCCCGACCAACAACTGCTGCCGGCCACCGAGGTGGCGGTCCGGGATGCCCCCTATTTTTCCCTGTTGCTGATCCGCCAGGCCTGGCCTGGGGTGCTTCCATGACGCCGCTTATGCCCTCGCCCTTGGCGTCGCCCCCCCTGACGGCCCTGCAGTGGCTCTCGCTGCTCCATCCCCTGCTGATGGTGCTGTTTGTCTATCCCGTCATCGGCGCCACGATCCGCATCGGCATCCACGTGCGGGAGCGGCGCTTGGGTCAATACCCCCTGCCGGCCTCAGTGGGCCCCGAACACATCGACCACGGCCGCTGGCTAACCACCGCCATGGTGCTGGCGGTGCTGGTGGCCCTGGGCTGGTCTTTCCTCCACTCCGATTCCTTGGTCAAGGATGCCCTGGAAACGGGCGCCCTGGCCCCAGGGACCCCCTGGCCCCAAAGGCCCCTGGCCCTGGGGCTGGGGGCCTTTGGGGCCCTGGCCGCCTGCCTGGCCCTCTGGTATGTCAAACGGCCCTGGTTGCGGGCCTGCTTCGCCCTCACCTGCTGGCTGGCACTGCTGGGGCTGGGACTCCAGCCCGAGGTGCCCCGCTGGAGCGACAACCCCCTGGATTGGACCTTCTGGCGCTCCCATTTCTGGGGCGGTTGGCTGCTCTGCGGCCTGTTGCTCTTCGCCATGGCAGCGGCCCCGGAAATCCGCACCCGACCTCTCTTACGGCGCCTGCACCTGGCGGCCAACGCCCTGGTCGCCCTACTGATGGCGGTGCAAGCGATCACCGGATGCCGGGATCTGCTGCAACTCAACGCTTAATTGTGCGTTCTTG
>CAMCQR010000173.1 GCA_945877115.1 Synechococcus sp. UW140
AGTTCGCCTGCTATCTAATCGTTGAGGCCAAGTCGTTTGGCGTTAGGGGGGTGGATCAGTTGGGCTTGGGTGTAAAAAAGCCTCATTTCGGGTTGGGACTGGCCAAGCAGTAATGGAGAACAGTTGGATGTGGTTCAAGGGATCGGCTAGTAGCATTCGGTAGTACAACAGAGGATAATCTGGTAGTGCATCGGCGAGTTTATCTAGTGGCTTTCTAAGGAAGCCACATAGCACGAGCTAATTAGGGTTTGAGAAGCATTGCTTTTTAGCGGTATAGTGTTCAAAGCTCCTCGATTCGGCCCCCTGATGCCCCCGATGGAGATTAAGTAGCGCCCAGCGCTTGGACTTACCTAATTTCGAAGCTGGCGACACTAATCCTGACCACCCTTACAAGCTGTGGCATCTACACCTCTCCCGCCTCCGCCCGCGCCCCGCTCTTCAAGTGAGCGTGACGCCCGGACGCAACGGCGCCTGGATGCGGCCCGCGCCGCTCGCGCCCGCCGCCGCCTCGCTACCCCCACACTCCCCACGCTCCGCCAACGCCTCCGCGACCGCACCCGCCCTTACCACACCTTCCTCCAGGTCTTCTCCCTCAGCGCCCTAGCCGGCGCCTGCCTCATCGGCCTTCCCGCCCTTCCCCTAATCAACTACATCGAGCATCAGAGAAAAATTGCCGCAGAAATATTTAAGCCATTTGACTGCGTGAATGACAACTTGTTGGAACTTCTTTTCAAGGACCCCAATATAGACTTAGAGAAAGTACGCCCCGATATTGAACTGCGCTGTAAACGCCCTCTTCGTTAGCGCCGCTTTAACAATCAACGCCAGTGGCAACTCATTCTACAACGCCCTGGCGCTATCACCCGCAACGCCCTTGCGCCGCCTGACACAGTCACGCTCCGCCGACGGTACGCGCAACGGAGGCTATGGCAGGGTTAAATTCTCGAAGGGATTGCGAATCTCAATGCCGCAAAAATGCTGATTGCTATTAAAATCCTCGCTATAGAGAATTGAGCACTGGCTTCTGATTGCTGCCTCCAAGATCAAAGCATCAAACCAGGCGATCTGGTTGGCTACTGCTAGTTCGTGGGCGTCAAGTACGAGGGCTGCATCTGTTTGGACGACTTCAAAACCCGCAAGCGCCTCAAGGGCTTTCCGGCATTCGGGAGGGGAGAGCGGGGGTTGCAATTTTCGAGCCATGACGGCCCGCAATTCAATCAACACCTGCGTGCTGATGACAATCTCATGTTCTTGGGCCAGCTGCCGTAGCCAAGTCTTGATGAATTGCCCTTTTTGGGGCTCCCGTTGATCGAGGCGATATACCCAAAGGTTGGTGTCAATAAACACTCGCATGCTTAGCCCAGGCTGTTCCCATGGAGCGACTCCCGGCTCCATGGGGCCTGGCTGGAGCTGTTGGAGCGATCAGCAACTACATCAAAGGCATCCAGGACCTGAAGCCGCCGTGAACGAGCATCGACATAGCGGCTGAGGTAGTCACGCACCAAGGCGTTGACAGAGGTGTTCTCGCGCAGGGCGGCTTCCCGGGCCCTTTGCAAAAGGGCGTCATCGAGGCTGAGCGTGAGGTTTGCCATCACTATTGGCCTGGGCACCTTCAGATCCTAGCCACAAAGTACGTGCTCCACAGGTTCTGTGTCGGATTTCTGCGATGGGCCCGGTCGCTAGCGGTGCTCCGCCTGCAAGCCGTAGAACGGCCCAACTCCACAACTGACTGAACAGTGAAGAAAGGTGCTGGGTGTGGTTCAAGGGATCGGCTAGCTGTCGGCCTTGCTTAGTCGCCTCGCCCTCGCCCAAGCCCGAGCACGTGCTGGTGGAGTTCATGGAGTTTGTTTCTTGCTCCCTGCTTCTGTGGCGGGTGACTTGCAAGTAGCCGGAGGACCTGAACGTGGGCCCGGTCGTTTCTGATGGAGCGGTTTGGAAGGCGTGAGCTGAGCTGCCAACCCCCAAGTCCCGTCGGGCTTGATCAATCGGCGTAGACGACCCCCACCCCCGGCCCGTCCTCAAAGCCAAAGCTCTCCATCGGGCCTTCCGGTTCGATCCACTCCTTGGGGGCCGGATCGAGGTACTCGAGCTTGCCGATCACATGGGTGGTGGGCACGCCCAGGACATCGCCGGTATCGACATCCAGGACCGCCAGCCAAATGGGTATGCCCTGGGCATGGATCATCTGGATGCGGCCGACCAGTTCGGGCCAGTGGCTGCCGGCCCGAACCGCAACCAGCTCGCCCGGGCGGAAGTCCATGGGGCGAGGGTAGTACAAACGCTCAAGCTGGCAATAGCCTGTCGTCTAGGCCGGTTTGGGTTGCTGTTCCCCTGGTGCCCGTGATGCGGAAAGCTTCCAACGCAATGCTTTCCCTGGTGGCCCTGACCGTGGCTGTCCTGGCCCCGTTCGCCCAGTCGGCAATGGCTGCCACGGTGCTCTCGATCGGCGATGGCGACTCGATCAGCGTGCTGGAGCGGGGCCAGAAGCTCAAGGTGCGTCTTGCCTACATCGATGCCCCCGAGACAGCCCAAGCGCCTTTTGGTGTGGCCAGCCGCAACCAGCTCAAGGCCCTGCTGCCCATCGGCTCCACGGTGAGCCTGCGGATACAGGCGGTGGATCGCTTTGGCCGCAGCGTGGCTGAGGTGATCGGCAACAAGGGCATGGTCAACCTTGCGATGGTGCAGAGCGGCCAGGCGTTCTTAAGCTGGCATTTTGATGCTTGAAAGCAGCTCAGCCATGGCAGGCGACTCAGGAGTGAGGGACCACTGGCCCATCTGTGGAGTCCGGGCTCAGCTGAGGGCTGGTTGGTGAGCGAGCTCTTTGTCGAGGACCCGATCTCCAGCCCTACCGTACTCAGCTTGTGACCAATCCTCACTCGGAAGAAGCCAAGCGATTGCGCTCTATTGGTTGGTCTGCTGCAGACGTTAGTCATTTTATTGTTCTGCGAGACTATAGGCAACGTTGGGGGGCTGCCAACCTGGATAGGGAAGAACGACTTTTCCTGAAAAAAGCTGAATCAGTATTACTCCAGGCAGGTTTAGCTCCAATAGGGGAAGAGAGACGAACGTCTTCCCCGCGGCAATCATTGGCTAGATCAACCAGCCAGTTGCCAGCAATTACGAGCACGAGCTCATTTGTGGCGCTTGACTTTGAAACTGCCAATAATTCTCGCGATAGTGCCTGCTCATTGGCAATTATTCGCGTCGAATCCCTCGAGATTGTATCGCGTACTTACAGACTGATCAGGCCGCCATCGACTCACTTTATGTTCACAGGTATTCATGGCA
>CAMCQR010000174.1 GCA_945877115.1 Synechococcus sp. UW140
TTGAGCTCACCGCCCTGGGATGAATCAGCACCATCCACGGTGTCGTTACCGGCGCCGAGATCAACAGATGTAGTGGTGGATGAAAGGGTGGCGAGATCATCACCGAGGCCACCATCAATCGTTATGCCACCTTTAAGGGTGTCGTTGCCATCACCGCCGTAGAGGGCATCGTTACCTGAACCAGTCAGTTTGTCATTACCGGCATCGCCGTAGATCTTGTTGGTGCCGGTGTCATCGATGAGGACATCATCGCCATCACCGCCATGAAGTTCATCGGTGCCGGCGCCGCCATCAAGGGAATCGTTGCCGATATCGCCGTAGAGGACATCGTCCCCGCGACCACCGGAGAGGGTGTCGTTACCGCCGTAGCCAAAGAGGGCATCAGCACCGTCGGTGCCGATCAGGTTGTCGTTGGTGGTGTTGAACTGGCTTGAAGCTTCTGCAGAGACCCAAGCATTCTTGAGCCTGATTTGGATTTGGTCGTTCTCACTGTTCGCAAGATCGGAGCTGTCAAGCCCCAAAAGGGCCGCCGCAAATCGCTCTCCTTCGTCGCCGGGTGTGTCACTGCTGTTTAAGCGCGCATCCAGCCAGTGGCCCAATTCTTCAGCGAAGACGGCTTGCAGGTCTGCCTCAGTGGCCTGGGCGGCCCAATCGGCGTTGATCAGGATCCGGTCGTTGGTGCTGTCGTAGGCGCCCGTGGCGCCCCCGAGGTTGAGCGAACTCTGGAATTCCAGGCGTGGCAGCAGGCTGAGGTCCCCTTCCTCGAGCGCCGCTAGCAGCTTCAGCCAGGCCAGGTTCTCGGCATTAAGCCCTAGGACCTCCTCGGCGGCTCTGGAGAGGCGGCCGTCCACCATCCAGCTCCACAGCCACTCGAGAGCGAGACCATTGAGGGCGGAGGCGGATTCGCTCACTTGGCTTGCTTTAACCTCAGACATCGAAATCTTAAGCCATTCTTGTGATGGGACAACTTGAGGCCCGTTTGGGCGTAGGCCCCCTGCGCTTCAGTTCGCTACCATTGCTTAGGGATGCGGTGTCAGTGGTCTTGCGGTGGACGTGCTATTTGTTCACCAGAATATTCCGGGTCAGTACAGGTATCTGGCGCCTGCATTGGCGCGAGCTGGCCACCGTTGCCTGTCGATCGGAGGCCCAGCCTCATCCGGTTTGAGGGCCCTACCCCATGTGCGCTACCGGCTACCAGTGGCTGCAAGCGGAGCCCCTCACCCCTGGGCCCTTGATCTGAGCATCAAATGCCAGAGGGCGGAGGCAGTCGCCGCCAGCGTTGTCCAGTTGCTTGCCGAGGGATTCAAGCCTGATCTGGTGATCGGGCATCCGGGCTGGGGCGAGCTCCTCGCGATCAAGGACGTGCTGCCGGCGGTGCCGGTGCTCCACCACCTGGAGTTTGTTTACCAGCTGCATGGGGCTGATGCGGGTTTTGATCCCGAGTTCGCCTCGCAGGATTGGCATGCTGCAGCCCGGTTGCGTTTGCGCCGGGCCCCACAGCTTCTGGCGTTCCACGACCTTGACCACGCATGGGCGCCAACCCATTGGCAGGCCAGCACGGCGCCAGAGCAGTTCCGCAGCCGGGTCAGCGTGATCCATGAGGGTATCGACACAGCCAGGATTCGCCCTCTGGCGTCTGCGCATGTGGAGCTCCGGCGGGCCGGGCTGTGTTTTCGCCTGGGCGATGAGGTTGTGAGCTTCGTGGCACGCCACTTGGAGCCTTACCGCGGATTTCATGTCTTCATGCGGATGCTTCCGCGTCTTCAGGCGCTGCGGCCTGGTTGTCATGTGGTGATTGTTGGCGGTGATGGAGTCAGTTATGGGGCGCCTCCCGCGGGGGGGGGCTCGTGGAGGCAGGCTTTGTTGAAGGAATTGAGCGGCCAGCTCGACCTATCGCGTGTGCATTTTGTTGGCCGAGTTCCCCACAGCGTGTTGCACAATCTATTTCAGGTGAGTGCGTGTCACGTTTATCTCACCTACCCATTTGTGCTCAGTTGGAGCCTGCTGGAGGCGATGAGCTGCGGTGCTGTTGTGGTGGGATCTGCCACTCCGCCGGTGCAAGAGGTGATCGAGCACGGTATTAACGGTCTCCTGGTCGATTTCTTTGACCCAGTGGGGATTGCAGAGGCAGTCGCCGATGTCTTGACCGCCCCCTCTGGCTATGCCCATCTGGGGCAGGCAGCCAGGGAGTCTGTGCAGCAGCGTTACGATCTCACGTCGGTGTGTTTACCGCAGCAACTCAGGCTTGTTGAGGGGTTGGCTGCGGGCTGAACGACTTTTGCGCTTGCGTTGGCAGAGTGGCTCCAGTGGCCATGGGGCGCCCTGGCGGAGCAGACCGTGCTGGACGTGATCGGCACCGACGCCGCGGGCCTGGCCGCCCTGGCGCCGAGGAGCCTGGTGTTGCTGCGCGATGCCGAGCTGCTGCTGGCGCCGGCGCGGTTGCTGGGACAGCTGGAGCCCTGGTGGCGTACCGAGCAGGCGGAGGGGCGGATCCCTGCGGAGCTCCCCTGCCTCGAGCGGTTGGCCAGCGACCGGCCTGAGGAGATCTATGGGCCGCTGGTGCTGGCCGACTTCCTGAGAGGGAACAGGATGCTCTTGCGGCGATCCTTCTTGAGGAAATGGAATCGGAAGAGCGCTGGAGCGCACTCTTTGCCGACTCGCTGAATTTGCTGGAGCGGATGGCCAATGAAGCCATTCAGGATTTCCAGGCCGGCCGGGTTCAGCCCATAGACCAGTTGCAGTGAACTCGGTTACGACCGACCAGTTTCGGCAGCTCTATCTCCAGGCGCCCTTGGAGGGGACGGCAGAGAACCCCACCCCAACGGCCAGCCGCAGGAATGTGACATGGACGCCCCCACGGGGCGCATGGCTAGATCCTTGACGCAGCGCGAGGACTGGACGAGGGATTTAGGTGGGTGTTTGACGGCCTGGTGGCGACTTTCCCCAATGCCCCCGCTACGGTTAAAGGGTCCCAGCCCTCCGGTGCTGCCGGCATTTCCTGTGGTGAATGACCTGCTGACCCTGCCCCTGGCGCAACGGCTGGAGCTGGTCCAGACCCTGTGGGACTCGATCGCGGCCGAGCAGAACGGCCCTGATCTCACTGATGCCGATCTACAGCTGATCGATCAGCGGTTGGAGAGCTTCCTGGCTGACGGCTACCCCGGTGTTGATGCCGATGCGGCGCTCGATTCCATCGAGCAGTCGCTCTGAACAAGGTGCTGCGACTCCGTCCAGCAGCCCGAGATGATCTCGACGCTGCGGC
>CAMCQR010000175.1 GCA_945877115.1 Synechococcus sp. UW140
TGGAGCAGCTGGCGCTACGACAGCGAGGCGGGCAGTGAGGGGGGCCTTGAGGCCGCCGGCGATCGCCAGGGATTGGAGCAGCGCCTCGCCACGGTGCAGGTGGTGCTCCACAACCAGGACAACCGCGAGCACGACCTGCTCGATTCCGATGATTATTACCAGTTTCAGGGGGGCCTGAGCGCCGCCGTCGAACGGCTGCAGGGGCGTGCCCCATCCCTGTGGTTTGGGGACCATTCCCGCCAGAGCCGGCCGCGCCTGCACCGCATCGAGAAGGAGTTCGACAAGGTGCTGCGCTCGCGCCTGCTCAATCCCCGTTGGATCGAGGCCATGGCCGGCCACGGATACAAGGGCGGCTTCGAGATGGCCGCCAGCCTGGACTATCTGTTCGCCTATGGCGCCAGCACCGGTCGGGTGCCGCAATGGAGCTACGGGGCCCTCTGCGACACCTGGCTGGCGTCCCAGTCGGTGCTGGATTTTTTACGCGATAGCAACCCCTGGGCCCTGCGGGACATGGCCGAGCGTTTATTGGAAGCCCATCACCGGGATCTCTGGACGGTTGCCCAACCAGAGCAACTGGAACACCTGCGCGATCTGGTGCTCCAGAGCGAGGGCTGGATCGAGAAGCGCTGAACGGGGCCGCAGTTCAGTTGTTAAGGTCCCGGGCCATCGCCTTGAAGGGGTCGATCGCACCGGCCCTGGCGGCAGGGCCGCCCGGGGCTGGGTTGGTTTCAGTGCTCTCGTCGGCCTTGCTAGCGGCACCACCGGGCGTGTTGACCGCTAAGGCCGAACCCTTGAGTTTCTGGGCCAGCTGGCTGCTGGTCATCGGCTGGGCAAACGTCTTCTTTACCGGCTTGGGGACCCCAGTCGCGAGGGAGACTTCAACGGTTTCCTCTAGGGGAGTGCCGGCCAGGCCGGGGGTCATCCTTTGGAGATTGGCCTCCATCGAGGCGACCTCGGCCACCATTTCCTTGTCACCGGGGCTGTCGGCGGAGCCCGGGAAGGTGCGGCGGATGGTGTTGGAGCGACGCATGAAATTGAGATCTCCCAGGCTGCTGGAGGAATCCGCATCCAGGAAAAAGGCGTTGTCCGCTTTGGAGGGGTTGGCCTCGGCTGCGGTGGCTGCCACCTTGGCGGCGTTGTTGGAAGGTTGGCCCAGGCCGCGAAGGCGATCAAACAGACCCATCAGATCCGAGAGGAATGTGTAAGCGAACCCTAGCGGCCCCGCAGCTCGACTCCATGGGTATCCGTACCGCAACTCAGCAACAGGCCACGCTTGTTGAGATCGGCGGCGATCTCTTCACACACCAGGGGGGTCGGACTCCAGACGCCTTGCATGGCGTAGTCGTACCAGGCTTCCGCCCCATCAAAACCAAGTTCGGCGGCGGCGGCGATCAGCCGTTGGTGGGGCAAGCGGTAACGGGCCGGATGGGCCAGCAGGGCCAGGCCGCCCGAGGACTGGATGGCCGCCACGACCGCATCGGCCCTCAGGTCGGGCCCAACGGTGGCCGTCCGTTGTAGGTAGGGCACTAGGGGGGCGTGGTCAGCGCCGAAGCCCAAGGCGAGCACGTGGACCAGGCAACCCTCCAGGAGACAACTGATCTCCACACCGCGCCAGAACACAGGTACCTGTTCTCCTGCTTGGGCTAGGTCCGCCAGGGTGGCAACGATCTCAGCGTGGGCCTCAAGGCTGTGGTGATCGGTGACGGCCAGCTGGCGGAGGCCAAGGTGAGCCGCCTGGCGGGCCAGTTCGCCGGGATGGAGGGAGCCGTCGCTGTAAGTGGTGTGGCAATGAAAATTGAACGCTCCTGGACAGCTCTGACGTGTGACCTGGCCCAGCACGGTGGCCAGGGGGTGGGCCTGGGCTTCAGGCCGCAGCACCGCCGGCCTCCTGACTGGCCAGCCGCTCGGCCCTTAGCCGCCGCCAACGGGCATAAAACTGAATCGAGGCCGCCATGGCCACGACTAGGGCCACGAGGAACCAGGTGGCCGCACCGGTGGGGAACTGTTGCTTGAAGACCACCAACATCACGGCGACCACGAGCAGCAGGGTTGGCAATTCGTTGAAGGCCCTGAGTTGGCGGGCCCCCCAGCGGCAAGTGCCCTGCTGGAGCTGACCCATAATTCGATAACAGAAGACGTGATAGGCAAACAGCAGGGCAACCACGGCCAGCTTGGCGTGCATCCAGCTTTGATGGAGCCAGGCCGGTTGCACACTCAGGAGCCCGATCGCCATGGTGACCGCCACCACCATGCCCGGTGTGGTGATGATGTTGGCCAAACGGCGTTCCATCAGCCCGTATTGATTTTCGAAGGCCTCCCTGAGCGGCGCTTCCAGGGTTTCAGCTTCGCGGTGATAAATGAACAGGCGGACTAAGTAAAAAAGTCCTGCGAACCAGACGACCACCCCGACCACATGCAGGGTCTTAAACCACAGATAGGCCGAGGGGGGCCAGCTAATGGCCAGCAGGATGGGGGAAAACGGTGACAGGGAAATCAGGGGGGCAGGCGTCACGACCTAGGAATAAGGCGTTTCGAGGCTAGGTGTCCCAGCCTCCTGCCGCCTTCTGCCGCCTTCTCCTAGGGTGCTGACCTAGTGGCTCTGACGGAACACCTCCGTGCAACTTGTGATGCATTCACCATCGTCGAGGGAGCAGGTGGTGATGCAATCGAAATAAACTTCCATCGGATCGTGGTCGCTGGTACCGACTTCGCCTAAGGAGGATGGGAATTCGGACTTCAGGCCTTCGCCGGTGGGAACGGGGATCCAGCTGTTCATGGCATCGCCTCGGTGGGACTGCAATAACCTTAGACTGATTGGTGTGGGAATCCAAACAGAATGAGCAGCATTGCTTACCGTTGTGTGTAGAAACACAAAGTGGGGCGCTGGTTTCCCAGTCATCGCCTTGCAGGCGCTGCCTAACGCTTTGGCCCTTCGGATCCCCGCCTGGGGCCATCCTGAAGACCGCCCTAGTCAGGGCCCAGATTTTCAGTCAGATTTCGGCCATGCCACTGATCGTTGAATGATGAGAAGTTCTTCTCTGCCGCTGGCGATCCGAGGATTACGCCGTTGGTTCGCCGAAGTTCTGCAGGGATGGGTCCTGGTCGTCAAGCCTGCAGACCCACCCCTCCCCTCCTTGTCAGGTGCCAGCCAACCCCCTCCCCAAACCTGGACTCCCGGCAGCCAGGAGA
>CAMCQR010000176.1 GCA_945877115.1 Synechococcus sp. UW140
CCGCACCGAGGGTGGTGAGGTTGTGCGCATCTTGCCCAATGGCGCTCGGCTGGTCAGATCAGCCATCCGGAGGGCTGGCCCGTGGCGTGAACGTTCTGCTCGACACCAAAGTGTTGTAGGGCTTGAGCAGGGTGGTTACAGCCTGCAGCCAGCCAGCCTGTTGATTCATGGGCTGAGCTTTGGCATCCAGCGCTTGGCCGTCGGCTGCAGAAAAGAGCGCTTCCGCAGCTATCTGCAGAATCTGCGGCGTTTGACGGGCTGCTCCTGCCTACAGGCCATTGCGAGATAGGCCAGTTTCAAGTTCGCTATAGGGCCGGGGCCGGTCTTTGCGTTTAATCCCCCTGACCTAGCAACCAACCAGTAAGAACATCTACCTTATGACCGTTTTAGTGACCGGCGCCGCCGGCTTCATCGGCTTTCACCTCAGCAGCCGGCTGCTGGAGCACGCCACGCCGGCGCTGGGGTTCGACAACGTCAATCCTTCCTACGACCCCTCCCTTAAGCGGGCGCGAATCGCCCAGTTGCAGGCGATCGCCGCCCGCACTGGCACCAGCTTCCAGTTGATTGAGGCCGATCTGGAGGATCGAGCTGCGGTGGAGGCAGCTTTTGCAACCCACAACCCCAGCAAGGTGGTGAACCTGGCGGCCCAAGCGGGGGTGCGCTACTCGATCGAAAATCCGGCGGCTTACATCCAGAGCAACCTGGTGGGCTTTGGCCACATCCTCGAGGGCTGCCGCCACCACGGCATTGAGCACCTGGTGGACGCCTGCAGCAGCAGCGTTTATGGCGGCAACACCAACCTGCCGTTTTCAGAGCATCAGGGCGTGGATCACCCGGTGAGCCTCTATGCGGCCAGCAAGAAGGCCAACGAGCTGATGGCCCACACCTACAGCCACCTCTATGGGCTGCCGGCCACGGGCCTGCGCTTTTTCACGGTGTATGGCCCCTGGGGTAGGCCAGATATGGCCCTGTTTCTGTTTACCAAGGCGATCCTGGCTGGTGAGCCAATTCAGGTTTTTAACAACGGCCAGATGGTGCGTGATTTCACCTATGTAGAAGACATTATCGAGAGCCTGGTACGCCTACTCGATAAGCCGGCGACTTCTGATCCGGCTTTCAACTCGGCCCAGCCCGATCCAGCCACCAGCTGGGCGCCGCACCGGGTGTTCAACATCGGTAATTCCAACCCCACACCCCTACTCGATTACATCGGCGCCATCGAATCGGCCCTGGGCATCACGGCCACGAAGACCTTCCTGCCGATGCAGCCTGGCGATGTGCCCGCCACGGCGGCGGATACTTCCGCGCTGGAGGCCTGGACGGGTTTCAAGCCCAACACGCCGGTGAAAGACGGCGTGGCACGATTTGTGGCTTGGTACCGGGAGTTTTACGGGGTGTGAGCCGGGCCGCCTGCTCCCGTGGCAACGGTCTTAACATGTGCTAATCATGCACATGATATTGGAACGGATTGGCAGGACGTAGAACGGGCGACAGAACGGGTCGCAGTGTTGATGACGCCTACGGAGAAAGCGGCTTACACCGACCGTGCCAGCAGCCTTGGCCTGTCTCTCGGGCAGTTCTTCCGAGAAGCAGGCGCGTCCTATGTGAACCGGAGCCCCCAGCGTGATGAGGAGAAGGCTCTGGAGGCGGCCCTGAAGCAATTGGAGTGGAGCGCGCGTCGCACCGAACAGACGCTTGATCAAGCCCTCGCTGAGGTGCGTGCTGCCTTGAACGCCGCCTCGATGACCTCAACGGGCGCGTGATGCGCCTGGAGACTGTGCCCGGCTGACGGACGCCGATGAAGGCCCATCATCCCTCTGACACACGCTCCTCCCACCCCCAGCCCTCGGCGCTGCCGGGGGCTTTTTTTATGAACAGCATCACTCAGACCACACCAGTCACCTCAGCGCCAGCAGCGCTACCCCCCCTCACCACCTGCACGGTGGCGGTGATCGGTCTCGGCTATGTGGGCCTGCCGCTGGCGGCGGCCTTCGCGACACCGGCAGCTTGCGTGCGCACCGCCGCCCCCTTGAAGCGCCGGGTGATCGGCTTTGACATCAACGGCCAGCGGCTGGAGGAATTGCGGCAGGGGATTGACCGCACCCACGAAACCAGCAGCGAGGCGCTGGCGGCTGCGGCACTGCTGGAGTTCAGCAGCGATCCAGCGCTGCTGGCAGAGGCGGATGTGTTTGTGGTGACGGTGCCCACACCGATCGATTCGGCCAAGCGCCCCGATCTCACCCCGCTGGAGAAAGCCAGTGCCACCGTGGGCCGTGCCCTGAAGCAGCGCCGCTCGGCCAGCACGCCGGTAGTGATCTACGAGAGCACCGTGTATCCGGGCGCCACAGAAGAGGTGTGCGTGCCGATCCTGGAGCGCGAATCGGGCTTGCGCTTCAACCAGGAATTCTTTTGTGGCTACAGCCCGGAGCGGATCAACCCGGGCGACACCGAGCACAAGCTCACCACGATCACCAAGGTGACCAGCGGCAGCACGCCGGCGGCGGCGGCCTGGGTGGATGGCTTGTATGGCTCGATCATTGCTGCCGGCACCCACCTGGCAGCCAGCATCCAGGTGGCTGAAGCGGCCAAGGTGATCGAAAACACCCAGCGCGACCTCAACATCGCCCTGGTGAACGAGCTGGCGATCATCTTCCGGCAGATGGGCATCGACACGCTGGATGTGCTGGAGGCTGCCGGCACCAAGTGGAACTTTTTGCCCTTTCGGCCGGGGCTGGTGGGCGGCCACTGCATCGGCGTGGACCCCTATTACCTCACCCATAAGGCAGAGCAGCTGGGCTACCACCCCCAGGTGGTGCTGGCGGGTCGGCGCATCAACGACGGCATGGGCCGCTGGCTGGTGGAACAGCTGGTGCTGGAGCTGGCCCGCCGCGGGCTGGTGATCGCCGGCGCGCGGGTGCTGGTGCTGGGGCTGAGCTTCAAGGAGAACTGCCCGGATCTGCGCAACACTCGTGTAGTCGATGTGATTGAGGCCCTAAAGCGCTACGGCATGGAGGCTGAGGTGGTGGACCCCTGGGTGGATCCCAAGGAGGCAGAAAGGGAATATGGCCTGGCGGTGCAGGTTGAGCCGCCAGCAGAGCAGCGCTACGCCGCCGTGGTGGCCGCGGTGGGCCACCGCGAATTTGCCGCCTGGGGCGCCGAGCAGTGGCAGCTTTTGCTGCAGCCCGG
>CAMCQR010000177.1 GCA_945877115.1 Synechococcus sp. UW140
GGGGCAGGGAAGCGGGGAGTGAAGCGGGTGGTGAATCGAGGGAGAAGGGCACGAACTGATCCAGGATCTGCTCGCTGGGGAGCAGGGAAGGGACGCGGGCGACGGCGGAGGAGGCGAGGGAAATCCAGCCACCTCCCACTTTTTTGCGATAGCCAAGCTCGACGCGGTAGTCGCGATCGGAGAGTGGAACGGGCAAGTACCACTCGGTGGCATGGCTGTCGACGACCACCTCCTGGAGGGTGTGGGGGTGGGAGGAGCCGCCCTGGAGGCCGGTGACATCGGCGACGCGCAGGGCCAGCTGGGAAGCCCCGGATTCCATGGCGAGCTGGCGATCGCTGTCGGCAATTACCCAGCAGACGTAAGCCCACTGGGGATCGCGGGGAAGGAAGACGATTCGGGTTTCGGGTTCTGGCCGGGGGGCGGGTTCGAGGTGGGCCTCCATGGCGTTGAGAGGCACGAATTCCGGAGCGGAATCGGCGCGGATGGGCTCAACGGCAGGGGACACGGAAGCCTCGATAGGCGTGGATTCGCTGACAGAATCCTGAACAAATTCTGTGGCGAGGCTGTTGACCCCTAGGTCTATTCGGGTTTCGTAGCTCCCCACCACGAGGGGGCCATCCACGGCAGCGGGGGGCGATATTTGAGGCAATTCCGCGACGGGCAGCGTTGAAACTGGCTCTGGATTTTGGCGATTTGGCCCATCCCCATCCAGCCCAACATCAGAACTGGTGAAGCTTTCGGCCAGGGAGACCTGTTGGCCTGGCCTGATTTTGTCATTAATGGCCTCGCCCAGACCGGTTTTGGATTCAGCGCTAGAGCGAAGAATTCCTAGCGATCGGCCCAGGTCGCGCAATTGACGCAGGCTCATGGCGGCCAAATTGGAAATCGGGTTTTGGCCTGCCATTAGGTTTCATTCACACTACCAACCATGATCCGGGATCGGTGCAGGCTGGGGTCAAACTGTCAGCGGATGGGCACACGTAATCCCCGCGATTCACCGGGTTGTCGCCAGGCTCCGCCTTGGGTTTCGGCTGGCGGTTTGGCGGCCAAGATCGCCGAGAGAGCCACTAGGGCCGTCAGGCCAGACCAGAGCAACCAGCGACGCTGGCGCCAGCCCCGTCCCCGTCCCGTTGGGGACCTGCGGCTCGGATCGGCAACCCGCTGCCCCAGGGGGTGGCCGCAGCGGGCACAAACCATCCGACCCGACAGGCTGCGGTCGGCCCGCACCGCCCAGCTGCCGCACTTCGGACAGGCCATCGCTCGGATCGCACCGCTTCTGAAGTCATCATGCTCAAGACATGGCCTTCTGTCTGCCCCAGAATTCCCCCCATGCTTTGCCTCCCCAGTGCGCCCCTGACTGCGGCGGCCCGATGAAGGGGTGGTGGTCGTCTCTGAGGGGGTCTCTGGGGGGACTGCGGCGGCTCAGTCAGCCCTGTTTTCTGCCCCTGGAGGCTGGCGCCGGCCCCTTCGCCCTGCTGCTGGCGGCCCTGGCCATCGGCAGCGCCCTCATGCCGGACTGGCCGGTCCGATTCTTGCCTGGGGTGGCCTCCGGGGTCATGGCCCTCTGGCACGGGTCGAGCGCTTGGACCCTGCTGGGCTTGCTGGCGGTTGGGCCCCACGGCGACGTCTGATTTAGTACAAACGTACTAAGCTGGGTCTCCCTGCGGCTGATGTTGGCCATGGCTGTTCCTTGGTCTGAGATGGCGCCGGATTGGCCCTTGGGGGTGCCCGTTTCCCTGCGGGATCCGCCGCCGGTCCTGCTGGGGGCGCTGGTGGCGGGACCGGTCGCCGCCGGGTTTCCGAGTCCGGCCGATGACTACGTCGAAGCCCGTATCGATCTCAACATGGAGCTGATCCCCTCGCCGCTTTCCACTTTTTTCATGCGGGTGGCCGGGGATGCCATGCGCGGCGACGGCATCCTGGAGGGCGATCTGCTGGTGATCGACCGCAGTGTCAGCCCCCGTCCCGGCCGGGTGGTGGTGGCGGTGGTCGACGGCATGTTTGTGGTGCGGCGCCTGGCCCAGTGCCAAGGAGGGCTGTGGCTGCTGGCCAGCGACGGCGCCACGGTGCCGATGGCACTCCAGGGGGAGGGGGGCGGCGGTGCGGAGCTGTGGGGGGTGGTGATCCATGCCGTGCACCACCTGGCCGGTGCCCCTTCCCGGCGCCGCTGAAGGGTCTGGGGCCATGCTGGGGACATCAAATTCTGGGGCTGGTGCCAGCCCGACCGCGGCCGGCATGAGTCCAGACCCCCTGCCCAGCTTGAGCAGTCCCGATCTCGAAACGCTTTTGGCGGCCCTTGATCCCCGCCTCGATGGCTTCGGCGCCGGCGATTCTTGCCTCGATGATGCCAGTGCTTTCCTGGAACGGCTGGCTGGATCCGAGGACCTGCCAGCCACGGACGCCGGTGATCCCGATCCGGCGCCCCCCCTGCTTCAGCGGTGGATTGCCATCTGGCGGGAGGCTGGTGGCAACCGCCAGACCCTGGCTCTGTTGGTGGCCACCCTGCTGGCCGAACGGGGTCACCTTCTTGCCGCAGGCGATTCGCTGCTGCCGGCCCCCCGGGAGGACGGGCCCTGAGCCGGTAACCCTGGAGGTCTGGTTGTAAGATCTGCTGCGGGTCGCTAGCTCAGCGGTAGAGCAGTCGGCTCTTAACCGATCGGTCGTCGGTTCGAATCCGACGCGACCCATTTCTCAATAGTGCTGGCACAATTCATCGCCCAGGATTAGGAGATGGCGCCAGTTGAAGCAGCTCAGCAACGGTGGCGCAAGGCCTGGCTAGTGGAAGTAAAGGTGTGGAAAGCCCTGGCCGAGGTGAGTTCTGATGGCTCAAACGCCAAGCAATGGCTATGCTGATGGCATCTGCCCAGGGCCATTGTCTTGGGAATGTCTCCTCAGTGGGTCCCATGGGCACACTACCGGTAGCGTAGTCAGTGGGGGCATTAGGGAGGCGTCCGCGTCGATGTCCTCCTGGTAGGGCTCGGCGATGTAGTCATCGCGGCTGGCGGCGAAAGTCTTTCTGCTTGCGAAGAAAATGAAGCTCAAGGTCATCACGATTCCCGACGCTAGGGGGTTCATTGGGGTGGGGATTGGCCCAGGCCGGCAGGGCCCCTGACTTGAGATGAGACCATCCAGCAGTTCCAGAATGATGAAATC
>CAMCQR010000178.1 GCA_945877115.1 Synechococcus sp. UW140
GCAGAGGCAGGCCAAGGCGATCCAGGCGACGCCCTGCCAGGAGCTGCCCACCAGCGAGCCCTGGGTTAAGGCCATGCCGCCCCCCAAAATCAGAACCGTGGCGGCCCAGCCGCCGCGGTCGAGATGTTCCCGGCCCAGGCCGACGGCGATCAACAGGGTGAAAAGAGCCTCCAGGTTGAGGAGCAGGGCCGAGGCCCCAGGCTCCAGCAGGGCCAGGCCGTGGACTAACGCGATGGGCCCAGCGATGCCGCCCAGAAGGGTGATCAGGGTCAGCCAGGGCCAATCCTGGCCCTGCAGGGGGGTCTGGCGGCTGCGGGGTGCCTCCAGCAGGGCCAGGGGCACCAGGACCAGGGCCGCTCCCCCATAGAGCAGGCCGGCAAGGACCAGCGCCTTGTTGTCGGCGCTGAAGAGGCTGGTGAGGGGGGCGCTGCAGCCAAAGAAGCTGGCGGCCACCAGTCCGGCGAGCCAGCCCTGCCGTTGTTCCTTCCAGGGGCTGGGGCCTGGGGACAGGACGGACAGCACTCGGAACGCTCCACCGGCCAATAAATTTTAGACAAGGTCTAGTGTTCTTGTTGGCGAGGTTGGGTTGGCCCAAGGGACGGCGGCCCATCGGGGTCCCCTGTTCAGGGGCTTAGCCGGGTACGGGACACCCAAACGGACCCAGCGACACCAGATGCCTGGTGATCACCGCTTCAGAGGGTCATCGGTGCCACCGGCTTGATGGAGGGGTGGTCACCGCCCACCTGGTTGCTGCGCAGCACCAGGGCCGAGGCGCCGTGGTTGAGAAAGACGCGCAATACCGTATCGCTGGCCAGGCGCGGCAACAGGGTTCGCCAGCTCCCCAGGCCCCGCATCAGGTTGTTGAGGGGGCGGTCCTCCAGGCTGCTGCCCAGCACATACTCCTGCTCCCGCCAGTCCTCCCTGAGGCCACCAAAGGGCAGCAGCACCTGCCGCAATTCCCTCTCGAAGCGGCCCAGGGCCTCCAGCCGGCGGGCCTGGTCGGGGTGGCGCCGTTGCCATTCCCGCAGGACCGATGGGTCCAGTCCGGCGATTTCGGCCTGCAGCTGGCGCAGGGCTGCGAACAGGGCCTGGTTGGAATCCTGGGAGCAGTTGTTGGCGGGGCCGACGAAGGTCGCCCCCGTCCCATCCCCGACCCGATATCGAGCCATCATGGCCGCTAGGTGCCCCTCGAAGCCATCAAGGGGAGAGCGCTCCTGTTGGCCGATGCTGTAGGGGCTGGTGAAGGGGGGGAATCGCACCAAGATTTCGGCCACGGGGCGCAGCCCCTGCCAGCCCCATTGACGGTCGCCGAGGTAACGCCAGCGATCGTGGGCCCCGGCGATCAACCCCTCGGGATTGTGGGCATAAACCTGGCGATATTGCACGGCCACGGAAAGTTCACCGGAAAGGGGTTCGATTTCCAGGTCGGCCACGCCGTAGGCGAAATGGCCCAGGGACCGCCCGAACACCAGGCCGCTCTCCTGCTGTTCGCCGCCAATGCCGCCAAAGACATGCAGCACCAGGACCCGGTCGCCGGCCTGCCATTCGGCCAGGAGGTCTTCGGGCCTGGCCCGCCGGCCGCTGATCAACACCGAGGAGGTGGTGCCCGCCAGCGGCTGGTGCCAGGCCTCCCGTTTGGCGTACCGCCAGCCTTCCCTGGGGGCCGGCAGGATGCGCTCGGGAGCGAAGCGGATCATGGTGCGCGGTACAAGGGACTGGACCACGAAGGCCCCCTCGCCATCGGGCACGCCACTGACGTACCAACCGTCGTCGTTGGGCCGGCTTCGCTCGATCCCCTCGGCGGTGGCCGGCAGCTGGCCTGCGTCGTAGGCCACCGGGGTCGGCAGCCGCACCACAAAGGGCTCGCCATCGAACCGGCGCCGCTCCCTTGAGAACGGCCGCACTTGCCAGCGGTCCTGGCCAAGGGGGCCGATGAAGCGCACCAGCGCCAGCGCCAGGCCCGTGGTCTGGAGTGGTTCGGCTTGCACATGCAGACCCACGGCCAGCGGATCCTGGTGCACGTCCACCGGCCCCCGCAGCCGCACCAACTGGTCGTCCTGGGGGCGGGAGCCGGCCAGGGATTCCAGGGGAGTGACCTGGCGCCAGCCGTCCAATCGCAGCGGGTGAATCCCACCGCGCTCCCAGCTGGCCCAGGCCCCATCGCTGAGGTGCACGTCCATCGCCAGCGAGCGCAGGGGCCTGGCCGTCCAGTCGAGCCGCACCCGGCGGCCCACCAAGGAGCTCCAAGGGTCGGGGGCATGCAGCACCTCGAAGCCCACACCTGCGTCGCGATGCTGGGGTTCGGGAAGCACCAGCCGGCCGATCCAGTCGTCCAGGGGCCGCAGCGCCGCCGAGGGCAAGGGCAGGGTGTCTCTCCCGGGGACGATCTGGTGCCAGGGATTGGTGCGAAACCGCTCGTAGTTGCTTTCCCTGGCTACGGGCGGTGCGGAGCCGCCCAGGCGGTCGGTGAGGATGGCGCTGACCAGATCCACCGTCTGCTGCATCGGCGTGCGGCCGTCCTTCAAGGTGGCGTGGGACTCGAAGACCCCTCCGGGCAGCTCATGGCCCACCGCCCCCAACGAGATCAGGCTGACCTTGCCGCGGCGCCGGGCCCGGTTCCAGTACGACAACGCCATGCAGCGCCAGCGGCCTGGAAACACCACAGGTCCGATGCGCTCGATTGGATCCAGGTCGCCCACCAGGTGGAAGAGGTGGTCGGCCTCCAGAAAGGCATTGCCCCCCGAAAACACCCCCGCCAGGGAAATCACCTCCACCGGCGCCTGCAGCAGGCGGCGCAGGTGGGGTAGGGCGCCGAGGGAAATCTGGCCACCGCCGCTGAAGCCCATCAGGGTCACCGGCGTGCGGCTGGCCAGGGGATAGCCGTTGGCCACCAGGCTGTCGGCGATCACCTTGGCGGTGCCGCGGTTGTAGATCGGTCCGTAGCGCGGGTCCGCTGATACCGCCACCACCGCCAGGTTGCGCAGGTTGATGATGGCCCCTAACAGGGTGCGGGGGTGGCGGAGGCGCAGCCAATCCATCCAGCGCCAGAACGTCGCCACCCAGCCGCCTTCGGTCATCGGTTGATTGACCACCGAATAGGGCATGATCCCCCGGATGATGGCAATCTCCCCCGGCAGGGT
>CAMCQR010000179.1 GCA_945877115.1 Synechococcus sp. UW140
GCCTGCCAGCTCCGCACCTGGGCCATAGCTGTGAGACCAAGCTCACCAAGGGGGGTGCGGGCCGGCTGGCCGCCCATCAGCTTCGGGGCGATCACGGCGGCCAGCTCCTGCACGCAGCCTTCGGCCATGGCGGCGGCGGCTAGTTCGGCGCCGCACTCCCAGAGCACCTGGTTGGAGCCCTGCGCCGCTAGGGCCTCCAGCAGCAGCCGGGGGCTGCAGCTGGGTAGCTCCAGTCGGGGCACGCCGCGTTTATCCAGAGCGGCTGCGGCCGCGGCTGGAGCCTCTGGCCCATGCACCACCAGGGTGGCGGCGGCGCTCTGATCCCAGAGCTTGGCCTCTGCGGGGAGCTCCAGGCTGCGGCTGAGCACCACCCGCAGCGGCTCGGGCTGGCGTTGGCCGCGGCTGGTGAGCAGGGGGTCGTCGGCGCGCACAGTGCCGCCGCCGACGATCACCGCATCGCAGCGGGCGCGCAGCCGGTGCACCCAGGCGCGGGCCTCGGGGCCACTTATCCACTGGCTCGCACCGTTGCTCAGGGCGGTGCGGCCATCGATGCCCATGGCCCACTTGAGGATGCCCAAGGGGCGGCCGCTGCTGATGCGGTGAATAAAGGCCCGGTTGAGTGTGCGGGCCTCGGTCTCGGCCACGCCGGAGATCACCTCAATGCCCGCGGCCCGCAGCTGGGCCAGCCCGCCCCCCGCCACCTGGGGGTTGGGATCGGCCATGGCCACCACCACCCGGGTGATGCCGGCGGCGATCACCGCCTGGCTGCATGGCGGGGTGCGGCCGTGGTGGCAGCAGGGCTCCAGGGTCACCACCAGGGTGCCGCCGCGGGCCCGCTCGCCCGCCTGGCTCAGGGCTCCCACTTCGGCATGGGGCTCGCCGGCCCGGGCGTGGTACCCCTCTCCCACTAGCGTGCCGCCGGCATCGAGCACCACCGCTCCCACCAGCGGGTTGGGGCTGGTGCGGACTGCGCCTAGCTCAGCGAGCTGCAGGGCCCGTTGCATCCAGGGGCGCCAGCGGTTTGGTGGTGGGCTGGATAAGGGGGGTGGCACTGAACAGGCGTGGAAGAGCAAAAGTTAGAGCGGAGAAAACCTAAAAGAGATATTCAGTCGCTCCCATGCGATGTTTGATCCATCCGTTGTTTCCCTGAATTCATCATTTCCGTGTAAGACAGGGCCCTGGGCTGTTGCTGATCAAAGGAAACCTTCCTTGGTTTCTCGCCTTGCTGGCGAGCCCTTCCAGCCAGGAGTTTTTTAACCATCCAGCCAACGATTAACGAAAAACCAAGAACGGTTAATATGCGCATCGCTTCATGATGGCGTAGATGTGCATCATTGTAATCTAATCATTGTAATCTAACCATTGTAATCCAAGCCTTGTCTTCGCTTCACTGCGCGAATGTCGAAGGTTTTGCCTCGTCTGTAACTTGCGCAGGAGGCAGGGGGGCCGGATCTTGAAGGGGTTCAGTAGACGGGGCAGGCAGAGACGGAGTCGCGGGAGGCTGGGATTGCGGACTCTGGGGGCTGTTTTCGCGGCCTTTGAGGTCTTTTTGCAACTTCTCAATTAAAAGCCGCTGGTCATTTATTTGCCCATCCATGCCATCAAAATATCTCACGGCAGTAACGGCCCCAACCGCAATAGTTGTCAGGCTTGCAACAACCGCGATGCTCTTAGAAAAGCTAACCATGACGCCATCTTCGTGCAAAATGTGTCCGTGATTCTACCTTGATCGATCCAGTCAATTCTGGCGGGGCTGAGCAGGGGGTAGGAGCATTCCATCGGTCCATAGGCATTCAGCAATTGATACTCGTTGAGTTTTAGAGGGGCTATTGTTGACAATCCTGACTAGGTGGGATTGTCGAAGGCTCCTGTTGGTTGAGCGGCGGCCAGCGGCAGGCTGCGCCACTCCGCCACCACAAACGGCGGCACCGGCAGCTCCACAAACACCCCCGGCAGCACCAGGCGCAGCGGCCGGTCCTGGTGCAGGTCGGCCAGTAGGGGGGCCAGATCAAACTCGGCGGCGGCGGAGCGGCCATCACCCGCCAGCTGGGGGTTGGCCAGGGTCACATCGGCTAGCTCCCAGCTGAAGCGGCCGCTGCGCACCTGCAGGGAGGTGGGGTGGTCTAGGCGCACCTTGCCGGGATAGCCCACGATGCGCAGCTTCAGGGGGCCGCCCGGGGGGCCTTCGCGGTAAGCCACCACCTGCCAGCTCTGGTAGTCGAGGTCGCGCAGGCTCTCGAGGCTGCGCACCACCGGGGTGCCGTTCTCGTCGTTGTGGGCGTGCACCAGGGCCTGGGCTGGTGAGGGCAGGCTCAGCAACAGCGCCAGCAGGGGGGCCAGAAGCAGGGGGAAGAAGCGTTTCATGGTTGGCGCTCAGCGCCTGGAATCGTTTGCCAGTTCGTGTGGGTAGCCCACAGGGCCCAGATCGCCATGGCGCGCAGGTAGTGGCAGGCGCGGAAGGTGTTCACGCCAGTGATCGCCTCGGGAGTGCGGAACTGCAGGCCACCGCTGTACACCTGCTCCACCACGGCGCCGGTGATGGCAAAGGCCGTGCTGGTTTCTCCCATCAGGCGGTAGTAGGCCGCCAGGCCGAAGTTGATGCCGGTCCACACTTCAAGGGGATGGGTGCCGTTGGGATCGAGCGGGGTGCCGTCGCGGCGCAGGCCATTGGCCACGCCGAGCCGCCCGCCCTGGAAACCCTCAAAGCACGACTCTTTGACAGCCTTGAGCGCACTGCGGGCGCGCTCATCAGCCACCACGGCGGGCAGCCCCAGCAGGCGGGCGTAGAAGTCGCCGCAGAGCTGGTCTGCCATCACCACCGGCGTGCCGCTCTCGGCATCGATCTTGTAAAACTCGCCGTTCCAGAGCAGCAGGTCGAAATTGGCGCGCGACTGCTCCAGCCAGCCGCCCAGTTGGCGCTGTTCGCCACTGGTATCTAGCCCGAGCTCTAGTTGTAGCTGCTGGGCGATCGCCAGCCCCGCCTCTAGGGCGGCGATCCAGAGGGCGCCGCAGTAGGCGCTAACTCCCTTGAGCGGCCAGTCGTCAAAAGTTTGGTCGGGGGCACCGCCGTTGTCGGGCAGGCCGTCGTTGTTGACGTCGAAGCTTTTGAGGTAGGTGAGGGCCTGGACGGCGGC
>CAMCQR010000180.1 GCA_945877115.1 Synechococcus sp. UW140
ATGTGCTCGAAGGCGCGCTTGACAGTGCTGGTGCCTGCGCCGGAGGAACCGGTGACAGAAACAACCGGGTGACGCTTCGACATGCGCAGGAATCAACGAAACTGACCGCGAGTTTGGCAGGTCGCCGGCGCCTACCCCGCCAGGGCAGCCAGCAGCTGCTCTCCCATGGCGCGGCAGCCCAGCTGGGTGCAGCCCTCGCTCATCAGGTCGCCGGTGCGGTAGCCAGCGGCCAGTACCCGGTCGACGGCCGTTTCTAGGGCGGTGGCTGCGGCGTCTTGCTGCAGGCCGACCCGCAGCATCATGGCGGCGCTGAGCACCATCGCCATCGGGTTTGCCTTGTCCTGGCGTGCGATATCGGGGGCGGAACCGTGGATCGGCTCGAACAGGCCCGGCCCGCTGGACCCCAGGGAGGCGGAGGGCAGCATGCCGATCGAACCGCTCAACATGGCGGCCTCATCACTGAGGATGTCGCCGAAGAGGTTGCTGGTGAGCAGCACGTCGAATTGGCGGGGATTGCGCACCAGCTGCATGGCGGCGTTATCTACGTACATATGGCTGAGTTCCACTGTCGGGTAGTCGGCCGCCATGGCGGTGACCTGGTCGCGCCAGAGCTGGCTCACATCGAGCACGTTGGCCTTGTCCACGCTGCAAAGCCGGCCGCTTCTGGCCACGGCCAACTCGAACGCCACCTTGGCGATGCGGTCGATCTCGTCGTCGAAGTAGGCCATGGTGTTGAAGGCCCGCACCCGACCCTCAGCCTCGACGCGTCCCTTAGGGGTGCCGAAGTAAACGCCGCCGGTGAGCTCACGCACCACCAGCAGGTCAACCGCTTCGATCACCTCCCGTTTGAGGGTGGAGGCGTCTATCAGGGCTGGGATGATCTTCACTGGACGCAGGTTGGCGAACAGGCCCAGAGCTGATCTCAGCCCCAGCAGACCCGATTCAGGGCGCTGCTCCCGGGGCAAGCCGTCGTATTGGGGCGAGCCGATGGCGGCGAGCAGTACCGCATCGGCGGCCTTGCAGGCCTCGAGGGTGCTGTTGGGCAGGGGCTCGCCGGTGGCGTCAATGGCAACGCCGCCCATCGGCTGCACGTCGTAGACGAGGCTGAAGCCATGGCTGCTGCTGACCGCATCCAGCAGCTGGCGGGCTACCGCCATGATTTCCGGGCCGATGCCGTCGCCGGGAAGCAGGGTGATCCGGTAGCTCGACGTCATGGGCCTTGAAGTGCTGGGCGCGAGGCTAGGGCTTGGCCTGCTTCTCCAGCTGCCGCAGGGCTTTAACGAGCTCTGGCAGCTTGTTGAATACGGCCGAGCTGCGCAGCCAGAGGCGGTTGGAGATGGCCGGATAGCCGCTCACCACCTCGCCGGCGGCCACCTCGCCATGCACCCCGGATTTGGAGCTGGCGATTGCTCGGTCGCCCATCACCGCCTTGTTTGCCAGCCCCACCTGGCCCGCCAAAATCACGCCATTGCCGAGGCGGGCCCCGCCGGCGATGCCCACCTGGGCGGCAAGGGCGCAGCCCTTGCCGGTGCTGACGCCATGGCCGATATGCACCAGGTTGTCGATCTTGGTGCCGGCGCCGATGCGGGTTTCACCTACTGAAGGTCGGTCGATGGTGCTGCCGCAACCGACCTCAACCCCCTCCTCAAGAACTACCTGGCCGGTCTGGGGCATCTTGCGCCAGCCATTGGCGGTGGGCACGAAGCCAAAGCCCTCGCTGCCCACCACGGCATTGGAGTGCACGACGCAGCCCCGGCCTAGGCGGCTGCCGGGGTGCAGAACGGCACCGGCGTGCAGCTCGCAGTCGTCACCGATCTGCACGTCTTCGTAGAGCACCACTTGTGGGTGGAGTACGCAGCTGGCGCCGATTCGTACGTTGGCGCCGATCACGACCAGGGGGCCTAGGTGGGATCCCATGCCGACTACGGCGCTTGGATCGACCACGGCACTGGGGTGGATGCCAGCGGCGGGCTGGCGGCGGGGGTGGAGCGCAGCGAGGGACTCGGCAAAAGCCAGGCGCGGATCAGCCAGGGCGATCCAGGCCAGGCCCCGCTCCAGGGCCTGCTGCTGCAGGGCTGCGGCCTCATCGCCGCGCGCTGGCAGCAGAATGGCTCCGGCGTTGCTGCCGGCCAGGGCGGCAGCCAGGGCGTGGCCTGGTTCCAGAAAAGTGAGTTGATCGGCCTGGGCCTGATCTAGGGCGGCCGCCCCATTTAGCTCGGGGTCGTCAGCGAGATGCCGCGGGCTGGCATCGGTAACTTCGCTGAGCTGGCTGAGCAGTTCGCTGAAGCGCATGCCAGGGAAGAGGAGCGGGCCGAATCGTAGGTCCGGCCTTAACGGCTGGTGAGCACCAGTTGGTCGCGGTGCACCACCTCAACGCCGGAGCTGCCCATCAGCTCTCGCAGCTCCGTGCTGCTAAGGCTGGCCAGACCCCGGCCCAGCTCGCGCCCATCACTGGCTAGCAGGCGCACCGCCTCGCGGCGCTCGAAATCGCCTACCACCGCTTGCACTCCCACGGCCAGCATCGAGGCTCCCTGCTGGGGTAGGGCCCTCTCGGCGCCGGCGTCTAGCTGGAGGCTGCCCTTGGGCAGGAGCGCGTGGGCCAGCCAGCCCTTGCGGTCGGGAAGGGGGGTGGGGCTGGGCTGGAACAGGGTGCCGACCCGATCGCCGGCCAGTAGGGCATCGAGCACGGCGGGGTCACGGCCGTCAGCCAGGCGCACCCGGATGCCGCTGGAGGTGGCGATGCGGGCTGCAGTGAGTTTGGTGGTCATGCCGCCAGTGCCCCACTGACCTCCGCCGGTGGCCACCGATTGCAGGCTGTCGAGCTCGGCCAGGCTGGCCACCTCCTCAATCGGCCGGGCCTCGGCATCGCTGCGGGGGTCGCCTGAATAAAGACTGTCCACGTCGGTGATCAGCACTAGCTCATCGGCGCCTATCGCCACTGCCACCAGGGCGGAGAGGGTGTCGTTGTCGCCGAAGCGCAGTTCGTCGGTGGCCAGGGTGTCGTTTTCGTTGACCACCGGCACCACTCCCCAGGTAAGCAGCTGCTCGAGGGTGCGGCAGGCGTTCTGGTAGCGGCGGCGGGAGGCCAGATCGCCGCGGGTCAGCAGCACCTGGGCTACCGCCAG
>CAMCQR010000181.1 GCA_945877115.1 Synechococcus sp. UW140
TTCTTGATCTGCTCGGCTTCGCTCTCGTTTTGCTTCGAACGCTGCTTAATCTGCTCGATCTCGAGCTCGATCTCGCACACGGGTCGCCAGTTGAGAGTCGCGCCCAAGTGGCGCGCTGTATTGGACCAATCAACAAAACCACTGTTGCCACCGAGGCAACGATGAGGGGGATGCCCCATTGCTACTGGAGGCCGATGCTGCGGCCGAAGGCGGTGATGTGGTCATACGAGGAAAAGAGGGCGATCAGGCCAAGAATCACTCCCGCGCCGACCTGGATGGCACCGAGGTGATCGAGCCCGGGCCAGGGGCGGTGTGCTGCAGGTAATTCTGGCGGAGCTGGGGGCGTCTCGGTGTCAGCGGGGGCGCCAGGGGCGCCTGTAGTGGATGAGGGTGGGGCACCTACCTGGGCTCGGTGGAGGCTCAAGCCCCGGCCTTGGCCTCGATCGCCTCGCTCAGAATCGGCTCTGCCAGCCGGCGGCGCAAACGGCGACTCCAGGCCAGGGCGGCAGCAGCCCCGGCGATCGGTATCGGGCCTGGTGCGGCGGCAACCGAAAGCGTCACCGGTCCGTCGGCGAAGTTGCCGCCAAGGGGCACCTGGACCACCACCGGATCTGATCCGAGCAGGGCCAGCAGCGGGCCGGAGCTGCCGGCAGTGACCGTTATGCCGCCGCCGAAACGAAAATCGATCGCCTGGATCACTTGACGCGATCGGATATCGCCAGCGGCATTGGGGCTCCACCAATCCGCAATGAATCCCCCTGGCCATGCCACAGGGGGCCCCGCATGGCTGCCTGTCGCCGTGAACAAGGGCGAGCTGTCGTTGCTCACGTTATCGCCGCTGAAGACCAGGGATAGGTCGGTATCCAACGTGGCGGGCATGCCAAAGGCGCCCATGGCAGCAGCGATCTCGGCGGAAGTGGTGGCGAACTCCAGTTGAAAATTGTCGATGCCGTTGCCGGCCATAGCATCGAAGTCTTCGGCATCGCGGCGGGCGGTGATCACCCCGATTTGCGAATTCACCACGGGCCCCAGCGCCATGCCGCCGAGGCTGGCTTGGCCACAAGCCACACTACGGATGATGATTTGGGCTTCGGTAGGTCCTGGCGTCGCACCGAAACCACCAAATCCGTAGCGAGCCCCATAGTCCGCCGGCAGCAACGTCAAGACGGCCGAACGGGCGACCGTTGTTACCCCGATCGACTCATGGCAGGCCCCCGAATATCCGATCTGCAGATCGGCCGCCGCCCTTGCCTGTCGGGCCGAACCAATCAAGCTGGCGACGATCAAGCAACCGCCGATCAAACCGTGATTTAGCTGTTTGATGAAACGCAGGGTCATGGCATTCGCCAGCTTCAACATGGACGCTGAGCCTAATTATTAGCATCCTTTTACCGATCCTGCGGTCTACGTTGGGCCATCTGGGCCTTACCTCTTACTTAGGCCAGCGCATTAAGAAAATCGGAAGCAAAATAGAGGCAAGCAAGTAGATCAGAACCGTGCCGATCACAGTGGTCTGCTGCTGGGGGAAGGCGCCGGTAGCCAACAGCAACGCGATGGCGGGATGCCGCGACACCGTGGCGGAGGCGAGGGCGCCGCGGATGCTCCGATCCGGCCCGCCGAGCAACTCACCAAACAAAAAGCCAAAGACGATCACAACCAGGATGGCCAGCACGGTGCCCTCGCCGATCACCGCCAGCATGGTGGGGCCATGGACGCCGAGCAGCAACACCAGCTTGAGCAGGGAGGCAGGATCCGAAGATTTGGTCTCCGTGAACGAGGGTGTAATCGTAATCAGGGCGCAATAGGCGCCTGTCAACGTTTCAGGGGCCTCTGGGGCGGCTAATGGTGGAGGCTCTCCAGCCTGAACCGACAACGCAACACGGCCAGGGCCTCATCGGGCAGGCCCAGAAACCGATCAAACCAGGGCTCGCCGCTGGGTTCCACCGTGGCGATGCCCACCAGCAGGCCCTCGCCGCCAGCATCCAGGGGCTGGCCCTGGGCGCGGTGGCGTTGGCCCTGCACCGCGGCCGTCACCAGCTGGGTGTCCACGAGCAGATCGGGGGCTGCCTGTTGGCCGGCCAGCTTGAAGCGAAAGCGCGAACGAAAGCGCAACTGGACCGCCCCGCTAGCCGGCTGCCAGCGCCCCTCCAACTGCTCGGGATGGACGGCAATGGCCACCCCGGGCGGCAGGGGCAGGCCCAGGAAGCGGGTGGTGCGCCCGTTGAGATCGGGAATGGTCAGAGTGGCTGGATCAAACAGCAGGGCCTGCCAACCATCTGCGTCGCTGGGTCCCATTTGGGCCCTGCCACCACCGCCCTTGGCGTCGTAGCCAAAGCGGGGATAGCGCCCGATCACCAGGCCGCAGCCGGCCTGGGTCTGGAGGTCGAGCAGGTCCACGGGGAGGGGGCGCAGGGGATTTCGGCTGATGCGGCTCGCACCGTACGGCCCGCTGCGCTGCAATGGGAGCAGTCACGACCCGACCCATGGATACCGACAACCTGCGATCCCTGTTCAATAAGCCCTATGGCTCGGCGTTCCCAAGTGCCGAACAATGGCGAGCCCTTTATGACGAAAAGGTCCACTTTCAGGACCCCACCCAGGAAAAAGAAGGCCTCACGGCCTTCCTCGAAGCCCAGGAGGGCCTGGTCCGACGCTGCGACGATGTCTATGTCGTGCCCGGGACCATAGTGATGGAAGGCGACAGCGCCTTCATCGAATGGGAGATGGGGCTCAAGATCAAGGGCATTGAGTTCGTCTATCCCGGAGTCACCCGGCTCAAGCTCAACGAAGAGGGCAAGATCATCGACCATCGGGATTACTTTGACTTCGTGGGACCCACCTTCCAACCCGTTCCTGTGCTGGGTGGCTTTGTGCGCTGGTTGTATGCGCGTTTTGTCGGTTGATGGCAATCAGCGCCCCAGCACCAGGTTGATGACCAAGGTGACATTGATCAGCACGATCACCGCTACGCAGGCCCAGCTGGCCAGTAGCACCCACAGGGGGGGTTTGAGCGATCCCATCAGCTCGGGCCGACTACAGAACAGCACCAGCGGGATAGCGGCGAAGGGCAACTGCAGGCTGAGCACCACCTGGCTGAGCAC
>CAMCQR010000182.1 GCA_945877115.1 Synechococcus sp. UW140
TGCAGGCGCTAGCCAATGCGCCCCTATCCGTTACGAAGGACCCGCTGCCATGGACCAGGGCAATCTCTTGCAAATGCTCGTGTTGCGAGGGCTCGGAACCACCTCCCTGGTGGGGGATCGACTCCGCAATGTCAGCCAGGACTGGGTGCTCAGTGGCCGCCTCGACCCCAACCAGGCCTCGGCCCTGGTGGACGACGTGCTCAAGGCCCTGCGGGGTGAAACCCCTGAGCTGGAACAGCAGGCCGAGCGGCAGCTCGAACGCAACCGCGATGTCCTGCTCCAGGACCTGGGCCTGGCCCGCCAGCGGGAGGTGGACGAACTGCGCGGCCGCATCGACCGGCTGGAGCAGGCCCTGCGCCAGCGCCAGAGCTTCAACGAAGTCCCGGATTGAGGCGGCCCCAGCCCCGTCGGGGCGTGCCCCAGGAGAGCGCCCCGACGGGGCAGAATCGCCCCGTATGAGCCCTGCCGCCATGCGCGACATCTTGATCAGCGTCACCGTTTGCATCGCCTGTCTGCTGACGGCCTTCGTCAGCCAACTGGTGAACCCCACCAGTGTCGTTGCGGCCCCGCCCATCGAGCCCACCGCCATCACTGCGGTGCTCAGCGCCCCTGCTGCGGCGACCAAAGCCCCTAGGGCCCGCAGCGCCGTGGTCGCCCCGCTTGAACTCGATCCCGACAACCCCAACCCCACCCTTTTTGCCATGGCCCCGTCCAGCCCCGAATCCGCCGCCGACAGCGGCATCACCGTGGCCGGCGCCGCCGCCTCCCTGGGCGGTGAAATCACCACCCCGGCCGAACGGGTGACGGCCAGCGGGCTGCGCATCACCGATCTAACCGTGGGTAGCGGCGCCGAAGCCAAAGCCGGCCAGAAGGTTTCGGTGAACTACCGCGGCACCCTCGAAAATGGCAAGGAATTTGACAGCAGCTACGGCCGCGGGCCCTTCGCCTTTCCCCTCGGCGGCGGCCGCGTCATCCAGGGCTGGGATGAGGGCGTAGCCGGCATGAAGGTGGGCGGCAAGCGCAAACTCGTCATCCCCCCCGACCTGGGATATGGCTCCCGAGGAGCCGGCGGGGCCATCCCCCCCAATGCCACCTTGATCTTTGAGGTGGAACTGTTGCAGGTCGGCGGCTGAGGCCGCCTTAACCGCGGGACTGGACCTGGAAGGGATCGTTAGGATGGGCCTCGCCGGGCCCAGGCCCTGGCTCAAACGAAAGCAAAACCCGTCTTCTCCCTTCCATGGCTCACCAGCTGCCCGAACTGCCCTACAGCCTCGATGCGCTCGAGCCCCACATCTCCCGCAACACCCTGGAATTTCACTACGGCAAGCACCACGCTGGCTATGTGACCAACCTCAACAACCTGGTCGCCGGCACGGACCTCGAAGCCAAGAGCCTCGAAGACACCGTCCTCGCGGTGGTCGGCGACGCCACCAAGGCCGGCATCTTCAACAACGCCGCCCAGGTCTGGAACCACAGCTTTTATTGGCAGGGCATGAAACCCAATGGCGGTGGCCAGCCCAGCGGCGCCTTGGCGGCCCGCATCGACGCTGACTTCGGCAGTTTTGACGCCTTCAAGGAGCAGTTCAAAGCCGCCGGCGCCACCCAGTTCGGCAGCGGCTGGGCCTGGCTGGTGCTCGACAACGGCGTGCTCAAGATCACCAAGACCCCCAATGCCGACCTGCCCCTGGCCCACGGTCAGAAGGCCCTGCTCACCATGGATGTCTGGGAACATGCCTATTACCTGGACTACCAGAACCGTCGTCCCGATTACATGACCACCTTCCTCGACAAGTTGGTCAACTGGGACTTCGTCGCCGCCAACCTGGCCGCCGCCTGAACGCTCCTTTTCCCCCCAGGCCCATCGGGTCCTGGGGGGATCCCTGTGCCGTTGCTGGCCCGGATACGTCAGCCCGAACCCAAGGGCCGGGCGCTTTCCAGGACCGCTTCCGGGGTAATGAACATGGCATCCCCGTAGGAGAAAAAGCCATAGCCGACCTCAATGGCGTTCTGGTAAAGAGCCAGTAGCCGCTGCCGGCCGATCAGGGCACTCACCAGCAGCAGCAACGAACTGCGCGGCAGATGGAAGTTCGTTAGCAGACCCTCCACGACCACGAACCGGAAACCGGGCTGGATCACCATCGACACAGGCCCCTGGTAGGGCCGCAACTGGCCTCCGTTGAGGGCCGCCACCGCCTCCAGGCAACGGACGCTGGTGGTTCCCACCGCCACCACCCGGCCGCCCCGGGCCCGGCATGCTTCCACCTGGGTCACCAACGCGGGACTCACCTCCACCCACTCGCTGTGCAGCTGCAACTGGCGTAAGTCTTCGGTTTCCAGGGGCCGAAACGTGCCCAGGCCCACGTGCAGGGTGATCGGCGCGATCGTCACTCCCCCAGCCGCCAGGGCCGCCAGGAGGGCATCACTGAGGTGGAGGCCGGCGGTCGGAGCCGCCACCGCCCCGGGTCGGGCCGCGAAACGGGTCTGGTAACGCTGGCTGTCCTGGGCCACGGAGCGATGGATGTAAGGGGGCAGGGGCACCTCCCCATAGAGATTGAGCAGGGGCTCTAGGTCGGCCGCTTTGGCATAACCCGCGGGGAAGCGAACGATCCGTCCGCCACTGGCCCCATCCACGCCCCGAACCTGCAGCTTGAGCGGGCCCCCCGCAGTAGCACCCGCAATGGGTTCCTGCAGCTGCAACCACTCGCCGAGGCGCACCCGTTTGGCCGGGCGCAGCAGGCACAACCAATCCGCAGCCCCAGGCTCAGGCTGGGCTGTGCCCTCCGGCATCCAGGGTTCGAGCACCAAAATCTCAATGCTGCCGCCGCTGGCCCGTTGGGCCCGCAGGCGGGCCTTCATCACCCTGGTGTCATTGACCACCAGCAGATCACCGGGCCGGAGTTCCCCGACCAGATCCCAGACATGGCGATGGCGACTGGTGGGGTCCGGTCCCACCACAAGCATCCGGGCCTGGTGCCGCGGCTCAGCAGGCACCTGGGCGATGGACGCCTCAGGCAGCTGGTAGTCATAGCTGGAGAGCCAGTCATCGGCATGGGCCGACTGATCCGTGAGGGGCCCTTCGGT
>CAMCQR010000183.1 GCA_945877115.1 Synechococcus sp. UW140
TGGCCTGGTTATGGATCGCCGTCGGCACCGCCGCCGGTGGCCTGGCCGGTGTGATCACCGCCCTGAGGGTGCCGATGACGGCCATGCCCGAAGTGGTGGCCCTGTTCAATGGCTGCGGCGGCCTGGCCTCCTTGCTGGTGGCCGTCGGCGTCGCCCTGTTTGATGCCGAAGGCGCCGACATGGTGGCCTTGGTGTCGATCGCCATCTCGGTGTTTGTCGGCGCCATCACCTTCAGCGGCTCGATTGTGGCGATGGCCAAGTTGCAGGGCTGGCTCAGCACCCCCGCCTGGACCCAGAGTTCCCTGCGCCACGTCGTCAACATCTCCCTGGCGGTGGCGGCCCTGGTGGGTGCCGTGCTGCTGCCCGGCGATCCTTCCGGATTGCCCCTGTGGTTGTTGGTGATCAGCTCCAGCCTGCTGGGTATCGGCGTCACCCTGCCCATCGGCGGCGCCGACATGCCGGTGGTCATCTCGTTGCTTAATTCCTATTCGGGGGTGGCCGCCGCCGCCGCCGGCTTTGTGGTGGGCAGCCAGCTGCTGATCGTGGCGGGCGCCATGGTGGGTGCGGCCGGCCTGATCCTCACCCAGGTGATGTGCACGGCCATGAACCGCTCGCTGCTGTCGGTGCTGTTCGGGGGTGCCCTCGGTGCCAGTGCCCTCGCCGGTGGCGGCGGATCTGGCGGCGAGGCGGGCTACAGCCGCATCACCAGCTGCAGCCCCGAGGAATGCGCCATGGCGTTGGAGCAGGCCGAGCGCGTCGTGTTTGTGCCGGGCTACGGCCTGGCGGTGGCCCAGGCCCAGCACGCCCTGCGCGAGCTCGCCAAGCTGCTCGAAAACCACGGCGTTGAGGTCAGCTATGCCATCCATCCGGTGGCGGGCCGCATGCCCGGCCACATGAATGTGCTGCTGGCCGAGGCCGATGTGCCCTACGAGCAGTTGCTGGAGATGGACACCATCAACCCCGAGTTCCCCCGCACCGACGTGGTGATCGTGCTCGGCGCCAATGACGTCGTCAATCCCGACGCCAAGAGCGACCCCACCAGCCCCCTCTACGGCATGCCCGTACTGGAGGTGGATCAGGCCCGCCAGGTGTTCGTGGTCAAACGCAGCCTCGGTGCCGGCTACTCCGGCATCTCCAATGCCCTCTTCGAACGCCCCCAGACCGCCATGGTCTTCGGCGATGCCAAGGCGGTGCTCAACGGCCTACTTTCGGAGCTGCGCAGCATGGGCGTTGGCAAGGTGAAGGTGGGGGTCTGAGGGGGGGGGCGGCCATCAGCGGTGTTGCCATCAGCCAACACATAAACGGCTTAAGATGGCATCAGGCAACATCTTTTTGCCATACCGCCTGTTTTGCCCCAGCTCAGTCCCATCGTCCAGCACCCCCCGGCGGCCGTGGAGCAGGCCCTACAGCGGCTGGGGCGCAACATCCGCACCGCCCGGCTGCGGCGCCGCTGGCGGCTGGAGGACGTGGCCGAACGGATGGGCGTCAGCCGCTTCACCGTGGCCGATGTGGAGCGCGGCAAGCCCGGCACCTCCATCGCCGCCTACCTCGGTGCCCTGTGGGTCCTGGGGCTACTTGATCAGCTGGCGGAGGTGGCCGATCCCGACCGGGATGGGGAGGGCAAGACCCTGGAGGCGGCGCGCCAACCCGGCCAGGCCCCCCGCCGCCATCGCTTTGACGACAACTTCTGATCCAGCTCGCTCACCTGCGGCGCTCTCCGCCCATGCCATCGGATCTTGAGTGCTACGTCTACGTGGTCCTGCCGGGTAGCACGGAGTTCGTCACGGCGAACCGCTGCAAGCGCTGGCCTTCGGCTTGGGTCTCGGCCAGCAACTGGTTCCAGTCGTCCCCAGGGTGGCCGCCCTCCAGCATCTTGCGGAACACCCGATAGGCATCGTCGCTGCTGCCGTAGGCGCGCTTGCTGGTCTCGTCATGGACCCAGGCGAACACGATCAGCTGGCTCGGCGCGTGGTAGCGGAAGAAGAGTCGGTACTGCTGGAAGAACTTCGCCCGCAACCAGTGCTTGTGATCGTCGCCCAAGGTGGCGCCTTGGCGGTACTCCGGACGGGTCGGGTCTTGCGGGATGACATCGAAGGCCAACTTGACGATGGCCGCCAGTCGTTTGCTGGCGTTCTTCTTGGCATATCCGCCCGGGTCTTTCTGCCTGAAGGCCTCGACTTGTTGCGCCAACGCCTCAATCTGGGCGAGGAAGAGCGGATGGGCGAAAACCGACCAGCCGTGAACGACCAGGGATGGGGCCCGGGCCGCACTCATGCATCGTCCGCCGATAGGGCCGCATCAAGATCGACCTCGATGCCACCGACCAGCGATTGGAGCCGTTCGACCAGGCCCGCATCCACGGCCTGCAGGCGCTCGGGATGGCAAGCCATGTCGTGAGTCAGAAAGCCCAGGAACTGGCCGAGCACTGGGTCGTCCGCTTCGAGGCCTTCGGGGCTTGTAGAGCGCGTCAGCACCACCTCGCCGCTGGGGCGGATGGTGTAGCGGATCTTGTCGCGCTTGCCCAGCCGCAGGGCGCGCCGCACGGTTTCCGGCACGGTGGTCTGGTAACGGTCGGTCAAGGTGGATTCGACGTCGAGGCTGGCAGGCATGGGACGCTCCGGCCAAAAAAAAGGGGGGGGTGGGGGTGGGTGGTAATGCAGGTGCATTGCCGGGGTTGGCGTGGGGAGGGAGTTTGCAAGAATGGCTGGGCTCCTCGGCGCCGGCTACGGCGGCATCGCCAAGGCCTTGTTCGAATTGCCCCAAATAGCCATGGTCTTAGGAGATGCCAAGGGGCGCTCAAGGGCTCAGGAGACAATCAGGGATAGGTCTTGGGAGAGGTTTTGCTTATATTGACTTAGCCTCAAAAAGACGATCCGCAGCGCCCCACGCTCTAGAGTTAAGAAATTAGAAGTGCGTATGTACTCTGGATTCGTCAGGCGAGACCCTGAAATCATGAGCGGAGCGCTGTGCTTTTCGGGCACGCGAGTCCCTGTGAAGAACTTGTTCGACTATTTGGAAGGTGTCTCTTCGCTAGAGGTATTCCTTGATGACT
>CAMCQR010000184.1 GCA_945877115.1 Synechococcus sp. UW140
CGCCGGGGCGCGCTTGCACCCCACGGTGCCCCTGGGTGTGGCGCGGCAGGAATCCCGCTTCACGCCGGGGGTCAGTTCCGCCGCGGGGGCGGTGGGTCTGATGCAGCTGCTGCCCTCGACCGCCAGCGAACTGGCGGGTCGGCCAATCAGCGGCGAGGCCCTGAAGGAACCGGCCCTGAACACGGCCCTGGGCTCCCGCTACCTGCGCCAGCTGCTGGATCAAGCCAAGGGCAATCCCTTCCTGGCGGTGGCCAGCTACAACGCTGGCCCCGGCGCCGCCCAGGGTTGGGTGACGCCCCTGCTGCAGGCCTCGCCAGAGCTATGGGTCGAGGCGATCCCCTTCCCCGAAACCCGCCTCTACGTCAAGAAGGTGCTGGGCAACATCTGGAGTTATCAGCAGACGCGGCAGCCGAGTTGCTAATAATCTGTGGATTGAGCCCTGATCTGAATACACGAAGTTCAACTAACTCTTGACAATTAGCATACATGTCATGAATTGCTCTTCGCGCCTAACCCAGTCGATCTGCAGGTCCGGGCGAGGGCTTCAGGAGTGGTCGGCGGCACCATGCCGGTGGGGCTTGGCAAGTCACAAATCCCAAGCTGATAGACCCATCTAGCAGGACAAACGCAAGGCTTCAAGGCTTGGGAAACACCGGCTTCTCCCGGGGCAGTCCACCGTCTTCGATGTCGTAGTCCGGGTCTAAAATGGTCTTGCCTTGGGCGCCGAGGTAATTGGGCTGGGCTTTTAACCACTCGCTCATCTTCTGCTGTCGGGCATAGGCGAGCAGCCGGGCCTCGAGATCACGCACCACCTCAGGGTTCTGCTCGGCCACGTTGTTTTTCTCGCCGGGGTCGACCTTGAGGTTGAAGAGTTCGGTCTTGCCGGGCAGCAGGGCGATCTTCACCAGCTTCCACTGTCCCTTGATGATGGCGCCGCGGAAGGCTTCGACGTTGACCAGAATGTCGTCGTGGGGGGAGGGCTTGCCTTCTTTGAGCATCGGCAGGATGTTCTTGCCATCCAGGGGTTTACTGGCGGGGTTCGGCGCCGCGCCGGCCAGGGCCAGGACGGTGGGCATGACATCCACCATGTGCAACGGCTCATTCACCACAGCGGGCTTCAGGGTGCCGGGCCAGTTGAAGATGGTGGGGACGCGCACGCCGCCTTCGTAGAGGCTGCCCTTGCCACCCCGCAGGTTGCCGTTACTGGCTGGCAGGGAACCCTGTTTCACGCCGCTTTCGGCACGCTCTTCGGGGGAATGGGCGCCGCTGGCAAGGACGGCACTGCGAGGGCCACCGTTATCGCTGGCGAAGATTATTAATGTGTTTTCGCGCATCCCCCGCTTATTGAGCGCGGCGACGATGCGGCCCACCTGGTCGTCCACCGAGGTGACCATGGCGGCATAGGTACGGCGGGTCGGATCCTTGATGCTGGCGGCGTAGCGCTCTTCATCGGCCTTCTGGGCCTCATAGGGGGCATGGGGAGCCAAGGATGCGAAGTAGAGGAAGAACGGCTTCGTCTTGTCCTGCCGTTCGATTTGTTTCACCGCTTCGTCGCCGATCAGCGGCAGGTAGTAGGTGGTCTCCTGCAGGAACTTGCCGTCGCGCTGCCAATCGACGATGCCGCCGCGCATCTTGGTGAAGTAGTCGACCTCTCCGACGAGATTGCCGTAGAAGTGATCGAAGCCGCGGTTCTGCGGCCAGTATTTCTTGTCGGCATGGCCGAGGTGCCATTTGCCCACCATCGCGGTCTGGTAGCCGACCTCCTTGAGCGCCTGGGGCAACGTGCGTTCGTCGGTCGGCAGGCCGTAGGTGTGGTTCGGGAAGATTACCAGGGTCTGCAGGCCATAGCGCATCGGGTAGCGGCCCGTCATCAGGGCGGCCCGGGACGGTGTGCAGACGGGCATGCCATGGAAGGACTCCAACCGCACGCCCTCCCGGGCCAGCTTGTCAATATTCGGCGTCTTGATGTCACTGCCCCGGTAGCCGAGATCGGCATTCCCGAGGTCGTCCACCATGATGAAAAGAATGTTCGGTCGGCTCGCCCCGCTGGTCGACAGAGCAGCCGGCCGGTTGGCCTCTAGCGCCAAGGCGGGCACCCGGGAGAACCAAATCAGGCAGGCAAGGCAGGCCAGAGAAAGCAGCTTGAGGTTCTGTATGGGCCGCATCATGGGAATTACCGATTCAAGGAAAGCGATTCAAGGAAAGAATATTCGCCAGCAGATCGACTGGCGTGCCGAAGCATAAAAACTAGATTAATGATGGCTCCTTGGTCATCTAAATCGGACAATCCAACATGCTTTTACATTGCTTCATGAAGTTAATCCTGCGCATCCTGATCAGGCTTGAGGTTCAGAGTGTAACCACGGCCTGAAGCCAAGGCCCAATGCCAACAGGCTGGGCTGATCATGGGTGCTCTCGGCTGGTACAGAGAGTATCGAGCTGATGTTTGAGGTGGGTGCCTTTTATTGGACAGTCCTGGCCCTAGGAATTAGACCTGCAAACTGTGCGGCCTTGCGCTATTTAGTGCAAGGTTTCCAGGGCTGCGTAACATTTGCTACCAACATTGGCAGTCAATGCACCCTGGATCAACCGGTTCCTTTGCCTAGGTTCTGACCAAGACCCCCGTTCGCCTCCCTTGAGCCTTCTCCGCCACTCCTCCAGGCGCCAATGCCTGCTCTTACTGCCAGCTATCGCGATGCTTGGCGGCGCCGGCCAGCTGCTGGCACTGGCGCAGGGGGCCCAGGGCCAAACGCGGGAAGGCAACCAACCTCAGGAAGTGAACGTCTATTCCGGACGCCACTACAACACCGACAAGCGCCTCTATGAGCGCTTTACCCAGCAGACAGGCATCAAGGTGAACCTGCTGGAGGGCAAGGACGACGAGTTGATCCAGCGCCTGCGCAGCGAAGGCAGCAACGCCAAGGCCGATGTGCTGGTGCTGGTGGATGCGGCCCGCCTCTACCGGGCCCAGCAGGCCAACCTGTTCCAGCCGATCCGCTCAAGCCAACTCAACAGTGCCGTGCC
>CAMCQR010000185.1 GCA_945877115.1 Synechococcus sp. UW140
GCGGCCATTTCTTCGGCAGGAAACCCATCACTGGTGACCGCCCCCTTAAACAATTTCACCGCCACGGGCTGGCCGGCCATGCCGTGGCCGGACGCTTCGGGCGTCGGCTGCCAGTGGGCTTTGTGGATCACTCCCGAGGCGCCTTCGCCTAGTTTTTCAGTCAACGTAAGCTCAGCCCATGGTAGGCGGGCCCGGGCCGTAATTGGGGTGTGCGGCGCCTCCGACACCGGATTGCCGCCAAACGCCAACCAGGTCAACCGGGGTAATTGCAGCAGCCATTGCGGCAACGTCTTGAACCGATTGGCCGAAATTCGCAGCAGCTCAAGCCCGACGCAGCTGGCCATCGCCTCCGGCAAATCCTCCAGTTGATTGCCCGCCAACATCAGTTTTTGCAGACGTACACAGCTGCCGATTGCATCGGGAAGTGCCGAAATCTGATTATCCGTGAGGATCAACCAGCGCAACCCTGGCGCAATGGCCGCATCCGCAACCTCGCCAATGCTGTTCGCCTTAAACCCAACCATCTCAAGTTGAGGGCAAGTGGACAGCACCTCTGGCAGCTGGGTAAAGCGATTGTCCGAGCAGAATATTACCCTTAACTTGCCCAGGCGTGACAAATCATCCGGAAGTGTGGATAATGAATTGCCCGATAGATTTAGAATCTCAAGACTGTCGGCTAACTCAAAGATTTCCCGCGGGAATTCCTGCAGATCACAGGCAAGATCCAGCCGTGTGATCCCCTGCAGTTCACCGGAGCGCAAGGCCTCAAGAGTCGCGGTGGTTGACGTCATGGCTCGAATCGCAGGCCTATGCACCGCAGCAGCAGAAAGCGGGGCGAAAGCTAAAACTAAGGCCCTGCAGCGCCTGGCTGTCCAAGCGGGCCCAGGTGCAACCGCGCCGCACTTTCGGTAGGGGGCGTTGAGGCCCTCATTAGGGCGAATTCGGTGGAAACGGCCCTGAACAGACCAATCGCTCACACTTCGTAACAGAACTTGATAGGATGGGCATTGGTCATCGAGCGGTCCCGGGCGGGTCCGCTTTTTTTATGGCCTCGATCTGGAAGTGCCCCTGGCAAGGGAACCGTTGGCAGCCTGCAAAGGGCCCGAGGGACACACACAAGATCAGTGCTTCACGGAGGGCAGTGAGGCATTCCAGAATGCCAAGGCATGTCCGCAGTTGCTGCATGGTCACCCAACCCATAGGCAAGCAGGCATGACTCACCCCCAATGGATCCTGGTGCCCTGGGCCGTATTCCTATGTGCCCTTTCCCTCAAGTTCTGGCAGTTTGGGATTGCCCTGAACCGGCACCTGCTTGGCCCGAACCCCAGCACCGCTCAGATGAGCGAGGACGAATTCCGTGAGACCTTAGAGCGGATTTGGGCGAAGGGGCAGTGAACGCCCTATTTGCCTTCATCCGCATTGGGCAGGTTGTGGTGCTCCGAAATCAAGCCCGCCCCCCAAATAGAGATCCTGCAGTTCCCGGTCCCCGAGCAGCTCGGCGGCGCTGCCCTGTAGGCGCACGCTGCCGCTTTCCAGCACCACGGCCCGGTCGGCGATGGCCAGGGCGGCGGCGGCGTTTTGCTCCACCAGCAGCAGGGTGAGGCCGTCACGGTGCAGGGCGGCAAGGGTCGCCATCAGGTCGGCCACCAGTTTTGGAGCCAGGCCCAGGCTGGGTTCATCCAGTAGCAGCAGGGTGGGGCGGCCCATCAGGGCGCGGGCAATCGCCAGCATCTGTTGCTCGCCGCCCGAAAGGCTGCCAGCCAGCTGTTGGCGCCGCTCGGCCAGCCGCGGAAAGAGGTCGTAACAGCGCTGCAGGTCGGCGGCGATGGCGGCCCGGTCGCGGCGCAGCCAGGCGCCGAGCTCCAGGTTGGCGGCCACGCACTGGCGGGCCAGCACGCGGCGCCCCTCAGGACAGTGGCCGATGCCCAGTTTCACGGTGCGTTCGGTGCTGAGGGTCGCCAGGTCGGCGCCCTGCCAGAGGATGCGGCCGCCGCTGGCCTTCACCAACCGGGAGATGGCTCGCAGGGTGGTGCTCTTGCCGGCGCCGTTGGCACCCAGCAGGGCGACCAGTTCGCCGCGCCGCACCTCAAAGCCCACGCCCCGCAGGGCGGTAATGCCACCGAAGCGCACGGTGAGATCCTCCACCTGCAACAGCGGTATGGCTGCCGAGATCGGGGCGCCGGCGCGGGTCATGGGGTATCTCCTGGGGGGGCGCCTTGCGGGCCCGGGGTCGCCGTGCCCAGATAAGCCTCGATCACCGCTGGGTCGTGGCGTACCTGCTGGGGGGTGCCCAGGGCGATGCGGCGGCCGAAGTTGAGCACCGCTAGGCGGTCGCAGAGCTCCATCATCAGCGGCACGTGGTGCTCGATGATCAGCACCGTGAGCTGGTGCTCGCTGCGGAGGCGGCGGATCAGGGCCGCCAACTCCTGCTTCTCGCTGGGGTTCATGCCGGCGGCAGGCTCATCGAGCAGCAGCAGCTGGGGCCGACAGGCCAGGGCGCGGGCGATCTCCAGCCGGCGCCGCTGTCCATAGGAGAGGTCGCCGGAGGGGCGGCCGGCGGCTTCGGCGATGCCAACGCTTTCCAGTAGGGCCAAAGCCTGCCCACGCAAAGCCAGCTCCCGCCGCTGGAAGGCGGCCGTGCCGAGCAGGGCCTGGAGGCGGGGCTGGCGGCTGTGGCGGTGCAGTCCCACCCGCACGTTGTCGAGGCAGGAGAGGGAGCTGAACAGCCTCAGGTTCTGGAAGGTACGCGCCACACCCAGGGACGCCACCCGGTGGCTCGCCAGGCCGGTGATCGGTGTCCCTCGCCAGCGCACCGTGCCGCCGCTGGGCCGGGTGATGCCGCTGATCAGGTTGAACAGGGTGGTTTTGCCGGCGCCATTGGGACCCAGTAGCCCGAAAATCTCCCCCTCCCGCACCGCCAGGCTGACGTCATCGACCGCCACTAGGCCGCCGAACCTGCACCTGAGGGCCTCGATTTTCAACAGGGGTTGGGCGCTCATCGGCTG